>DAOVTB010000033.1 GCA_030633305.1 Candidatus Muiribacteriota bacterium | reverse complement strand
TAGAATGGCAAAAGAGGAAACAGCAACCAGTAAGCTGCACAGGATCTGACAACGTAAAACTTTGAAAAGTGACCTAACGGTGTACAAGCTGAGGACTTTCTGGAAACAGGAAGAACCAACCGCTACTCGCTCTCTCTAAAGCAGACACCCCAATATTTTTAAGGAAACCATCTTGTATATCAGGATGGTTTTTTCGTTTGTCCGGCGATTTTTATGAGCGAATCTTGAATTTTTCCGCGCCAATTTATGCTTGCGGAGTAGGATACTACACCTCAGCATAAATTACCTTGAAAAATCCAACCTTCATCTCATTAAAACCGCAGGAAATAACATAAATTAAAAAATAAGACAAAATACCAAACTGAAGATTTTATTAAAAGGTTCAATGATGATTTCAGTTATAATTTAGCGTGGTATGCATTTTTTAGTTCGCTTAGCTCTCGAAAAATACAATATGGTATTAAACGTTGAACTCGTAACGAATAGGAGATTTGACCTCTTGATTTTTTTAAATAAAATTATTTTATTTTCGACCTTGACAATTTTAAGTTGTCTGTTAGAATTGGTGATTTATTAAAATTATGATTTTTACCCGGAGGCGGCGTATGTATAAAAATTATTCAATAATTCTGTTAATGTTGGTATTTATGTTTTCATCTTTATTTTCTGTTGATCTTGAGGCAAAAAGTAAAAAGAAAAAGAAGAAAAAATTTGATTTCATGTACGCTGTAAATAAAGTTGTAAATAAAACAAAAAGTGCTGTACTTCAGACAAATGCCGCAGCTGATAATATTCTTAATGATGTTTGTGTAGGTTTTAAAAAGAAATTAACCAATAAAAAGAGTCAGACCTGGGTTAAAGGACATTATAAACACAAGGGTTACAATAAGACATGGTGTAAAGGTCACTGGCGGAAAACGAAAAAGACTTCATCCAACAATAATCAGGGGCCAAGTCAAGAATAATTTTTTAATTAATTCCGAATTTAATTCTTTTACATGAATCATGAAAAAAATCGAGACAATTGATCTAACCGAAGGCCCTATTCTAAAAAAACTTATTAAATTAGCAGTGCCTATTATGCTGGCAAATTTGCTTCAAATGGCTTATCAACTAGTTGATACTTTCTGGCTTGGTCGGGTTGGAAGCGGAAGTGTTGCAGCTGTTTCAATAAGTTTTCCGCTTATGTTTTTCGTTTTTGCACTTGGTATTGGAATTCCAATGGCTGGTTCGATATTGATTGCACAATTAAAGGGTAAGAAAGATCTGGAAAATGTAGATAGAATTGCTACGCAAACGATTCTTTTTATGTTTCTTATGTCTCTTGTTTTATCGATAACCGGGTATTTTCTTGCACCAACATTATTGAAGCTTCTAGGAGCCGAAAAAGAACTTCTTGATGAAGCCGTAGCATATGTACGGATCCTTTTCACTGGTCTTGTGTTTGTATACAATTATATTACTTTTCAATTTATTTTGAAAGGAGTTGGAGACGTAAAGACTCCTTTAATAATCGTTTCTTTTACAGTTATTCTTAATACTGTACTTGATCCTTTTTTGATTATGGGTTACGGTCCATTTCCGATGCTTGGTGTAAGAGGAGCTGCAATAGCTACTGTTTTTTCTCAGAGTTTGGGATCAATTATTGGTTTTGGCCTTCTATTAAGTGGTAGGCTCAGTCTTCATATACAACGTCGTTATTTGTTTCCTGAAAAGGATTTGATTATGAAAATGGCAAAACTAGGTATTCCTGCAACGGCTGATTATGGAGTAAGAGCATTTGGAGTAATGATAATGATGACTTTGGTAACTGGATTCGGAGAAAAATGTATAGCTGCATTTGGAATTGGATCTCAGGTGTTGAGTATGGTTATTATGCCCGGACTTGCACTTTCTATGGCGACAACAACACTTGTTGGACAGAATATAGGTGCCGGCAAGAAGGAGAGGGCTGTGAAAGGTGCAAAACTAAGCCTTTTATTAACTTTTTTTCTTTTTACAATACTTGGTATAGTTAACAGCATTTTTTCAACAGAAATTGCAGGTATATTCATTCCAGAAGATCAAGCTGTTATAAGACTTGGTGGAGAATATATAAAAGTAATGGGTCTTGCATATGGTTTTTTTGGATTACAACTTGTTCTGTCAGGCATTTTTCGTGGGGCAGGCCAAACTGTTTCTGCAATGCTGGTTGCAATACTTTTTTTCTGGCTATTAAGACTTCCATCGGCATATTTATTTATAAATTATTTCAATATGAAAGAGGCCGGTATCTGGTGGTCATTCCCTGTTAGTGCTTTTATAACGGCAATGATTGCTTTGCTCTGGTTTTTTAAAGGTAACTGGAGTAATAAAAAAATTGTATGAGAGATTGACTAATCCCCTTCGATCATTGCAATTAAAAATAATCCACCGATCCAGGATACAGGCCAAAAAATCAAGAATGTTCCATAGAACTGAAGAATATTTTTTCTGATTTGTTCTTTTTTGAAAAACAGCATTGGAATTCCGCCCAATGTACACCATAGGCAGGAAAAACATAACAAACTGTAAACAAATACTTCATTATATCCATATTGGGAATCTGCTTCAAAAGCAACTGTGCCAGCAATTGCGGTAATGATTAAATAGACAATAACAATGGTATCAATTGCAGATGTCTTGGGAGGTTTACCGGATTCACCGTCGAATCTTAAATAATTTGAGCATATAAATGCAAAAGGTAATAATCCAAACATCATATATGCAGAATTATTATATGGATCTTCAGTGAAATATAGAGAGAAAAAGAAAAATACAAGTGCAATACCTGCTGTAATAATTATTTCTTTTAATGTAATTTTTGGTTGTTGATCATTGATCATATAATCAGTTTACCATATGACTAAAAAAATGGAATATTTTTATGAATGATAATTATTACTTTTTTGAAATCTTCCAGCAGGAATGAATCCTTTTATTTCTGAAATCTTCAGGAATAGTTTTATTGCTGATATCAATAATACTCATGGAATTAGAGATCTCTTCTGAAAGTTTAAAACCTCTAAAATTTGTACTGAAGTATATTACACCGTTTTCTGTAAGCATTTCTTCACACAAGCTTAGTAGCCTTGTATGGTCATTCTGTATGATGAAATCATCCAAAGTCTTTTTCGAATTTGAAAAGGTTGGAGGATCACAAATGATAATATCAAATCGAAGTTTTTTTGCGTTCATATTTTCAAGAAGTTTTATGCAGTCTCCCTGAATAATTTCGTGTTTTTGTGAATCCATGAGTTTATTTAAAACAAGGTTTTTCTTTAACCAGGATAGATACGTTTTACTTAAATCGATGCTGCAGGTATTTGAGGCTCCACCAGCAGCTGCCGACACCGTGAATGATCCAGTATAACAGAACAGGTTCAGGACGTTTAATCCGTTTGAAGAGTTCATGATAAGATTGCGTAAAGGGCGATGATCCAGAAATAATCCAGTATCCAGGTAATCTGTAAGATTTACTTCAAATTTGAGATCATTTTCAGTTATGACTGTTTTTAAGCTTGAATCATCCTGTTTTTCATGTTGACCATGCCCGGATTGCGATATTCTTTTCTTGATGATAAGTTTACTTTCATCAATTCCTAACGCATCAATAATCGAAATCCATACATTTTGAAGCCAGAAGGATCTTTCTGCGGGAGCAACATCCCGTTTTCGCCCACGTGCCCAAACCAGAGCATATCCATCATAGAAATCAATTATCAGGGGATGATCCGGAAGATCTTTTTCGTATAATCTGTAACAGGTAATTTTATTTTTTGCAGCCCACTTTTTTAGATGCTTGTACCTTTTTTGAATTCTATCCCTGAGTTCTGGTATCATAGTTAACTCCTTGTGTCTGATAAAAAAATCTCTGCAATTAAAACTCAAATCGTCATTTTAGCAGTAATTAAATTACTCTTTTTTAATTATACACTGAAATGAAGAAAAAATAAAATGTTGACAAAATATGACTAATTTTGGATATTCGGGTTGCGTTTAAACAAAAATTCAATATAATAATAGTAAGGATTAAAATAACTGAAATTTTCAGAAAAGGTGGCATTTATGCGAAAAACCACGGTGTTATTGCTCTTGTTGATGGTGTTGACAGGGCATTTACTTTATTCTAAAAGTGGCCGTTATATTGTTGTATTGAAAAAAAGTCCGATGTTGCTGGAATCAGGTACTTCGGCAGACAATATTATTAGAAGTTCCGTCAGAGACAATGGATCTTCTTTACTTAAGAAACTGGCGAAGATCAAAGACAGGCAGAATCAGGAAAACCTGATGCTTGATGTAAATTCTCCTGCACCAAAAAATGTATCTTATAAGGAACTGTGGCTTGTTAACAGTATTCTGGTTGATGCGGACAATGAGGTTCTTGAAGAAATTAAAACAGATGAAAGTATTGACAGGATTATTCCTGATTTTGAAGTAACTCTTGAAGATTATATAGATCATCCGGTTGAAATGGATGAAGATATATACGAAGATGAGGAAAAAATACTTAACTGGGGAGTAAGATTTATTAAAGCTCCTGAAGCGTGGGAACAGTTTGCAGCACTTGGTCAGAGTATTACAGTAGGTGTTCTGGATACTGGAGTAAACTCAGAAAGTAAAGTGTTAAAGGGCAAAATTGCTCTTTTTAAAGATTTTGCTGATCCGAATGCAACGGCTGGTGATTCATATGGTCATGGAACACATGTTTCAGGTATCATCGTTGGGGGTTCGTTCAAGAAACAAGTTATTGGTGTTGCCCCGGAAAGTAAGATTATATTTGGAAAAGTCTTTGATGTTGAGGGAAAATCTTTTTATTCTGTCATTATTTCAGCTCTTCAATGGATGTCTGATCCTGATGGCGATCCTAAGACAAAAGATTATCCAGTTGCCATTAATTGTTCTTTTAGAGTGCCTGTGCCTGAAGAAATGACTGAAGAGCAGGTTTTGGATGAGTTTAACAAGATTGCATTAAATTTACTTGAACTTGGAATTATTCCAGTAAAATCTTCTGGAAATTCTGGTTCAGAAACTGATGATACGATTACAATGCCTGGTTACAGCCCGAATTTTTTTACTGTAGGGGCCGTTGATCCTGAAGGAGATAGAACAGACTTTAGTTCTGTTGGAAAACCCGGGAAAACGAAACCTGATGTAATGGCACCTGGAAAAAAGATATTTTCAGCGAAGAATGATAAAAATGATACGATTGTTACAAAAAGTGGAACTTCAATGGCGGCTCCAAATGTCTGTGGTCTGATTGCTCTTATTAAAAGTGCAAATAATGGACTAAAAGCGAGACAGATTATTGAAATAATTAAATCAACTGCTGTTGATATGGAAGAAGAAGGATTTGATCATAAATCTGGATATGGATATGTTAATGCATTTGAAGCAGTAAAAAAAGCCAAACTTATGATGGGTGATGAACCCGATCCTGCGCCTGAGCCAGATCCTGCACCGGAACCAGACCCAGCTCCTGCACCACAGCCAACTCCTGTACCAGCACCACAACCTGTGCCTGCTCCACAGCCAACTCCTGCACCAGCACCACAACCTGTGCCTGCACCACAGCCAACTCCTGCACCAGCGCCACAACCAGCACCTGCTCCACAGCCAACTCCTGCGCCAGCTCCACAACCAACACCTGTTCCAGGTACTCCTTCGCAGGGCAATATTGGTATGAAACTTCCAAATCCTTTTTTAAAAGAAACAACTGATAATGATTTAAAATTGGAAAATCTGATGAATCATTACAATTTGAAGAAAGTTGATGTTCCTTATAAACTTAAGGAAATTCGGAAAAATGATGCCAGACTTAAAAAAATGATGAAAAAACATAAACTTAATTACAAATAAATAAGATATTTATAATATCAACTGTAGGGGCGGATTCAAAATCTGCCCTTTTACTTATTAGGTGTTTTTTTATTTTTTTCCCTTTTTTTTGTTTTGATTATTTTTGATGATGAAATCCATGTCGTCTATGTGATAGAATGTAATAATCCGGTTATCTGGAGAACAAAAACAGGAGGAATTTGATGAAAAAATATTTAATTGTACTAATGCTAATGGTTATTCCAGTATATTTGATGGCTGCTGATACTATCAAACAAATGGATGAATACTATTTGACGTTGAAAGTTGGAATGTATACTGTTACTCAGACAAAGATGAATCAGGCAAATATGGATATGACAAGCACTACAAGAACTGAAATCATTGAGGCAAATGCAACAGGTGTGACAACAAAAATGTCAACAAAAGCAAAGACTATCATGAAAATGAAAGGAATGAGTATTCCGCCTCAGGAAACCACGACTGTGATGGAAACAACTTATTTAATAGGTAAGGGTATTCTTAAAACTAAAGGATATACAGTTGTAAACGGGAAGAAAATACCTGTACCGGAACAGACAATCAATATTAGTGAAAATGGAGCCTATGCAACTGTTCCTGCAAAGCATGACACTAAGTCTTATGATCAGAAGATTTCAACAATGGCTGGTGATTTTAAATGTACATTGTATGAAAAGTCTGGTTCAAAAACATGGATAGCTAAAGATGTTCCCTTGGGCGGTTTAATAAAACTTGAGACTCCACAAATGACAATGGAATTAATTGAGTATGGAACTTCAGGTTCAAAACCAGCACCTGTGCCTGCTGAAAAAAGTGGTGGTCACTGTGGTGGTTGTGAACACGGTCATTAATTATTGAGAACACAGGTTAAAAGGATAACTGATTTTTTTCAGTTATCCTTTTTTATTGTATTAAAAGTTATCTCATTGAATCCAGGTTTTTCGTAGGCATAATTTTCACATTTTGAACAACTTTCCAGAGTTTTATCTTTACAACACTTCCTTATCTCACAGATATGTATAAATACATTTGTAATGTGGAGTCCTTCTGATATACTGATTATCGAAATTTAATGCTTGGTCTGAGCGATTATTTGGAGTTCAGATGTGCCAAAGAAATTAGTGCAGATGTTTTCAAACAATCGCTCAACTCAGGTAATAATAGGGATTTGAATTGTGGAAAGTAAACCAGGAAGTATTTTTAGAAAAATAATAATGGTAGTCTGGATTCTTGTAATCATTGTATCCGTTGCCTTATATATCATTTACCATAAATCAATTACTCCAGAAACCATTTCAGCTTTCCTGAAAAAAGCCCAGGATTATGTAATTGTCAGTTATTTTATTATATCCATGGTACGTGGCTTTACTCTTTTGCCAAACACTCCTCTTGTATTAGCGGGTACGCTGCTTTTTCCAGAAAAACTATTAATGGTTTTTTTAATTTCAATGTTTGGAATACTTTTTTCATCAGCAATGATTTATTATTTTTCAGAATACATGGGTTTTGACAATTTTTTTGAAACAAAATATCCTGGTAAAATAAAGTCAATAAGAAATAAACTTAATGGTAAAGCTGGAGTTTTTTTTGTCGTTGTATGGTCTTTTTTTCCACTAGTCCCAACAGATGCAGTTTGTTATGTTGCAGGATCGGTGAGGATGAATATTATAAAATTTCTAATTGCAGTTTTTGCCGGCGAACTGGTTCTGGTCAGCTTTTATATATGGGTTGGTAAAAAAATAACGACCTTATTTTAAACTGATATGTTTTTATTCGTGTGAAATTGCCTGAACAGGACAGGAATCTTCAGCGCTTATTGCGCCATCTTGAAATTCTTCTGGAACAGGATCTAGTTTCACTTGAGATTTATTATCAACCAACTCAAATACTTCCGGGCATATCGCTTCGCACGCACCACATGCAATACATAAATCCTTATCAACTGTAAATTTCATAATTCCCCCAAAATTCTAAATTGTAAAGAGTTTATCAAATCAATGATATTTTAGCAAAGTATTGGGAACACAATTTTTAGTTCCTAAAAAAATGAATGAATAGAATAATACAGTAGGGGAGGGGCTGCATGTGCCCAATAGGGTATCAGACTGTGTCGCAATTAAAAAACAAAAAAAATTACCACGAAGGGTGCGAAGAAACATAAAGGAAAAATTAAATACAAATATAGATGGGGTCACATGGAACTTTTGTGAACTTGGAATCCAAGTTCATGAAAGTTGCTTTGACCCCTGCGCCAGATGAGTTGTTTCCACCAATAGTGTATAGAAGTATATTGCGACATAGTCTGTATCTAATCAATTGACAATGGTGGAATGTGATTGTAAACTTTTAATAACAATTGGAGGGCATTATGTACAGGATTTTTCAAAGTATCTTTTTTCTGTTTCTGATAATCGCATTTTCAAATGCTTTATTTTGTGGAAGCCTTTTTGTTGGTGAAAAAGTAATATATGGTGGAGGTCCAGATACACCACCGCAGGAAAAGGATATTGGAGTTAAGCTGAACGCAGATGTAAAGAATGTTGGTACTCCTTCTGGGGCAGTCGTGGATAAAAATTTTAAGTCAGCAATGGTATCGCTTGAAGAAAATGATTTACAGAAAGCTGTGGCTTATTTTGATATGTCTATGGATGTTAACAAAACGGGAACAAAGACTTATCGTAAATCATTGCTATTTTGGGCAGAAACAAAACGAAAAATGAAAGATTTTTCTGAAGCAATAGAAAGATTAGAAGAATATCAAAATGGTCTTTTAAAAAAAGATTTTGCAATAACAAAACTTATTAAAGAGTTGAAAAAAGAACTCTAACAATCGCTCAACTCAGGTCTAAAAACTATTTTCCAGAAAAATATTTTTGACGCATTTTCCATAACAGATGCGACATGTATGATCTACGATTTTCCTTTGTTGTAACGGTAAGCAATTTGCTTATTTTAAGATGATCCGGATCAGAATAAAGAAGTATAAGCATTTCGCGGATGTAATTAGTTCCCAATGTAATATAGTTATCAGTCCCTACGCCAAGATCAACGCCTTTTTTTTCCCACCATGAAAAAGGATGATGTTTAAAATCTGGAAAGGAACCAGTAAGTTTAAGATTTGATGTTGGCAACGATACCAGCGAGATTTTTTTCTGTATCATCCTGTTCAATATATCGTGCTGATATTGTTCCATATCTCTGGCATGATGAAATTTGGTATTTAAAAATGATTCTTCTTCAGCATCAGTTAACTTGATGCCTTTGAATATTTTATCCCTGACATGTATATCTGTCCATTCCATATCTTCAAGTTCCATATATATCCAGGAATTTTTAATAATTTTTTTACCAGAACGATTTAATACCATGGCCCTTTGAAATAATCTATGAAAATAGTAATTTGGGTTTAAACCAAGACTGAGTCCATGTTCAAGAGCTTCTATACGAAGAATATTCATCGCATTATCTACTGACTGGATTCCTGTCCTTAATACTCTCCAGGTTTCTCCGTGATGTGAACGGATTTGAAAACCACGGTACTGAAGTTTTCGCAGTCCACGCTTAAAAAGGTTAAAATGCTTTTTACTATAAAGTTGTTTTTCATCACCCACAGTATCAACTTCTGCGAGGTGAGGTTTTAATTCTGGATATTTATCAATCAATCTCAGTATTTCCTCAACTTGGGAGTCGATATGTTCTTCTTTGCTTTTAAATCGGTGATCAAAGTAATCAGGTTCTTTTCTGAAACATGGAGAAAGAGTAAAATTGAATTTTGGATTATCGCGTTGATACCATTTAAAACCATTATATAAACCCATAATCACATCTTCAGCAGTCAATTTCTCTATACCTGGAATCTGTTCAGATGGAAGATTATTTACTCTTGAAAGTGTAAATTTCAGTCGGACATGACCAATATTATATTTTTCATAAAGGACTTTTCCAAGGTGATTTGCTGCTTCAAGATGGGATTGCCGATTTGTAAGGATCAATTTAGGCAGATATAAAATTCTAAGGTAAGAATCGAATTTCTGATCAGGTTTCAATGTGATGAGTTTTGCTACATCTTCAATAGTTTTTATTGGGAGTGCATCATTTCCATATACTTCAGTTATTTTCTTTTTATATAATTCGCTGTCAGCTCCATCAAGAAGTTTTTGAAGACGGGGAAATATAAATTCTGCATCGAGGGAACCTGTTAGATGTGTATGTTCTTCATAGAACGGTAATGGGAATTCTTTGAAGAAACGAAAAAAAGATTTGCTTAATGGATGATCAAGCAATTTTTTCATACAGGTCTTTCCCTGCTGATTTAACCATATGAGTTCCTGAAATTCATCAATAAGTGCAGAAATTTCTTCTTTTTCTGTAAAATTATGGGAATATCGCATCAATTCAAGTGTGCTTGAAATGGTAACTCCGTTTGTTTCACTTATTATTCTTATAAGTTCTCTATAGATTTCTTCTAAAGGGATATTCTTTTTTTTCATTTCTTTCAGATCAGCTTATCGCCAAATTCCTTTCATTTATCTTGTTCTTTTAATTCATCAACATCATAATCAACATTCGAAGTTTCAACATCTTTCAACAGATCTCTGGCAAATTCTGATTTTTCTTTACTGACCATGAATCTGACAGCACCTGTAATTACATTATATCCCGTTCCCAATATTCCCATTCCAAAAAGATTTTGAACATTTTCTCCAGCTGTGCAATAAGTGATTTCATAACTATCTAGAAGTGATTTTATCATTGCAATTAAGGCAGGATTACTGGTGGAATATACTGTTACCAATGTTTCATCAACATCATGTTCATTATTTTCCTTTTCAGCATTTTTTGGTAGCTCATCATATTTTACCAGATGGACATCGCAATCCGAACATGTTTCAAATCCAGGTCGATACTCTGCTTTGCATTCCGGACAATATAAAACTTCTTCCATTTTAACTCCTAATGTTCAATAGTAGGAGTATAACACGCTATACAGCGAACGTACAAATTTGCATTATAAACTTAACAATAGTAATATTTGGATATGAATGCAATTAAGGAGTAATGGATTGATACTATTTTATCTAAAACTTCACATCATATAAGTATTTGTTTTTGATTGGAATAATTTTAATATGTTTTCTTGAAGTAACTGCATCACCAGTATAAAAAAGTTCTATCAATGAGGCCATTTCCTTTTCGACAGGAAAACCAATACCTATTTGATTACATTCTCTGATACTGACTTGATAACCTGATGACTTATTTTCAGTATTTTGAAATTTAAAATAAATCTGATTTCTTATATCACCATTACTTACAAATATTCTAATGAATTTACTTAATTCATCGTTTGTTAAATATTTTTCCATGTCTCCAACAGAAAATTTTATAAGAAATCTTTCAATGAACAGTTTGATGGTTGATCCTGAGGTTTTAGGGTTTATATCATAAGGAAAAGTATATTCGCTTCCGCTTATTATTAATGAAAAATCGTAATATCCCGGCTCAAGTTTATTAATAAATGCTTTTTGCTGTCCGGAATATGAAAGTTGTTTTCCATTGAATTTGTTATATCCATTCACTTTTAATAACCAAGGGTAAGAGGTTACATCCATCGTTGGATTATTTTTTGATACCTTAATGAAGCATCGTAAATTTCCGTTCATTTCAAGATTTTCTTCTTCGATTTCTTCGCTTTCCTCATCCAGAACAGGAATTGATTTACTTTCATCGGGTCTATTATTTAAAACTAATTTTGTTTTAAATACTTCAGAAAGTCCAGTTTTTGTTCCATTTATAGATTCGCCGGGTTTTAAAAAACTACTATTTTTATTTCCTGAAAGTGCAGTAACTTCAACTTTTCCTTTTAAAAGTGAGATGACCGAATCTCCAGCCGGTGATACTTCAACTATGAATTCAGTTCCATATACAGCTAATAAAACGGTGGGAGTAAATATTTTAAATTTCTTTCCTGATTTATGAAAGGTAAAGGTTGAATTCCCTCGTTTTACTTTAATAAAACTTTTATGAATGGCTAACTCAGTATTTTCTTTCAATTTAATCGATGTACCGTTGGTTAGTATTATTTTTGCAGTAACTCCTTTTCCGGTTGAAATTCTATCATTCGTATTTAAATCTGTAGGTTTTGTTACTTGGATTTCAGGAGTCCCATGAATTACAGAAAAACCTTCCAGGGGAATAAGTTTTCCAATAACATTAGCATGTGAAAAAGTAATAATATTTATGAATAATAATAACAACAAAATAATTTTGATATTCATGATATTCCTTTAATATTATAAATTTATTGGATTATATCATTTTAAAGTTGGTATCAGCAAATGAAAGAAATTTATGGATATAATGAAAAATTAATCTTTGATCATTATTTTGAAGTCTTATCAATAAGGCATGTGAGTAATTTTTCTTCCTGTTCCAGGCTAAAGTCTTTCAAAACTTTAATCTCGCCGGAAAAATATTGTTTCAATTTTCCAAACATTATACGGAATTCAGGTTTTGCAGCAAGAATTATTGAACCACGTTCCCATTTTGAATGTCCGTCAGCTTCTATTCCCTTTGTGTTTTTTCTAGCATCAACAAGCCATGATTTAATATTCCTTACATATCTAGAAAGCAGTATTCCCTTACGTATTCCCGAATTATCATAATGATCAGGCTTATGGGTTTTAAAATTCAAAGTTGTATCATAACCGAGTAATTGTCCTTTTCTGTCTTCGTATTTCATTTTCAGTGTAATCTTTTCACTGTTGATTTTTTTCTTTTTGAGCTTGAGAACAATAATTCCACCCTTTACTTTATCATTAGTAATTTTTGATGGAAAAAGGGTATTGACCTTCATAAGGATTCCACTTGTCTGATCAGCTTCAGGCGAACCATAAACGGATTCTATTTCAAATGATTCTGACTGGAATTGTATATTTAAATTAAAAAACAATGGAGTTACCATATAATCAAAACATTCGTCCATTCTTTCTTTAAACTGTTTATTTGAATGTACAGAAAAATAATTTGCTCCCCGGGTTTTTGTTATATGTTCTACAAGTTCTGTATTGAAATCTATGCCGATTCCAATAAAAGAGGTATAAAGGTCCTTTTCAGAATTTTCTTTAGTTAACTGAAACAGCCCTCCTTTAGAAATTGTTCCATAGTTTGGCATAGCATCGGTAAGGAAAATAATCCTGTCTTCGTAATCATTGGTATCGCAACCTTCGATAGAATTAAATAATTCGGTACCTTTTTTATAGCCTTCTTCCATATTAGTTCCACCTCTTGGATATATTTCAAGAATATGTTCTCTGATCTTATCCATGTTAGTATTACCTACGAGACTAAGTGGTTTTACTGAATACGCACTGTGATCGAATAAAACAACACCTAATCTATCATCTGGATTAAGATGTGAGAACATTGAAACAATGGATTTATTAGCGATTTCCATCTTGCTTTTTGTTTCCTCTGGATGATTTTTTCTGATTTTGGATTTGTTAGAATTATGTTGGTCATAGTAATAATTGCAGAATTGTGAACTCATTGATCCCGAGATATCCAGAACAATAACAAGATTCAGTTTCTTTCTCTTAAATTTATCAGGTGGAATATTTGATTTTAGACCTAGAGATAAATAATATTCAGTCTGTCCTGAAATAGGATCAATACTTGTTGCAGTAGAACATGTCGGAGAAAATGGTTTCTCCGGGTTTAAAGGTTGACCTACATCAAAAAAATAATCATAAAATAATCCTTCATAAGTAATATCTGTTACCTGTGGTAGATATCCATATTCAATATTTCTTCTGAACTTGTTAACATCCTTTGCACCTCCGGTGGAAAGACCTGATGAACTGGATCTACATGCAGAAGTTTGTATCGTTGTGAAGATAAATATGATTGGAAAAAAGATAAGAATCATGTATATAAGATGTAAAACTGGAGCAAAGTAACCTATTTTTTTATAATTCCTGAATAATTCAAAAAAATTATAAAGAGTCATGATAGTGAATAATAATGTACTCATAAGTATTACAATTTGTATTGGTATGAAATCCAAACTGAAGAAATTACCAATGCTCATAAGAAAAATTGAAAAAAGGATGAGAATCGGAAAAGAAAATAGTATTGTTATACCTATGTATCTAAGTTGATTTCTATAGTATTTTCCATTGATATAAGTAGGTTTTCCCTTTACGATGCAGATTATTCCAGAAGAAAGCCAGGCTAAAATAAACAGGATTATCATGAAAATTACTGTATAAGAAGTTTTTTCGCTGGAAGTCATCGGGATTTTCACCCAATCATCTATTTTACTGATGCTATAGTTATGATATATCCAGAGGGTGATAATTAGAAAACAGAAAAAAATTAAACTAAAAATAAGCTTGTTTTTTTTGCATAAAGATATCATGAAAAATCCTCCGTATAAAGAATTTTTGAAGTTGTTCGTATTTTTTAAGTTTTGAGAGAGTGTTGAAATTTCGTTCTACAAATATTACCGGAAGAGATAAAGAAATGTCGCATTTTTTTTTATAAGTTTTTTGTTGTATGACATGAAATGTCGAAAATGTCTCTACCGAATTAAATATATTTTAGAAAATAGTGAAAATATTGATTTTTTTTGAGAATTAACTTATTATTACCGTAATATGAATAAAAAAACGATACCGCTTTCAATCTGTATAACATTACTGTTTACGATCCTCTATGTGATTTCTATAGCTTTTATTATTTCATATTCATATTACAGCAATTCACAGGCAATTTTTGAAATATCAGATGCATTAATAAAAAAGACCGCTGAAAAGGTATATCAATCCACAAAGGATCACTTGTCGCCTGTTATAACTTATAGTAGACAATTAGCCTTGGTGCTTAATCAAAATATCCTGAAAAAGGAAGATTTGGAAAAATATTCAACGAATCATATTACAGATACCGAGAAGTATTATTTGAACATCCTTCACCATTATCCACAGATTAAACTGATATATTATGGTACTAAGAATGGATATTTCTTTTGTGGTGAAAAACTTGAAAACGGTATAACAGAGGTAATTAAAAACTATCCTGACGGGACAAAAGTTACATCCTGGGGAAAACATGTTGATTCAGAGTATAGAATTGTCAAAGTTGAGAAAAATCCTCCTCAGTATGAGGGCTATGATCCAAGGCGACGAGGATGGTATAAAGCCGCAAAAGCAAAGGAAGGATTCAATCTTACAGATATGTATGTTTTTGTTTCCGGAATGAAGACTCTTGGAATTACTGCTAGTATGCCGTTAAAGGATGAAAATGGTGAATTCTATGGAGTTGCTGCCTGCGATATTGTTCTTTCTGAAATATCAAAATACCTGGAAAACTTGAAAATTGGTAAATCTGGAAAAGCCGTTATTATAGACAACAATGGACAGATTGTAGCCTATCCCGGGAAATTATCAAATATTATGATAGATACTCCTGAAGAACTTCGGGTTAAAAATATTGAAGAAATGGGACTGGACTGGTTGAAAAAAGCTGATAAAGAATACAGGAAAAGTCAAAGAACCAATTTTTTTGTTCAAAGTGGAGATATAAATTATATAATATCTGTAAAACCATTTTTTCAGCAGTATGGAAAAGATTGGAAAATTGTTGTAAGTGTACCTGAAGATGAATTTATTGGAGAACTGAAAAAGAACAATAAGATCATCCTTATCTTTACAGTGATCATTTTTTTCATATCCCTGTTCTTTATCTATGCTATATCGTTAAACATTTCAAAACCACTTGTGTTGCTTGCAGAAGAGGCAAATCATTTAAAAGAATTGAAGGGTACTGAAAAGCTGGAGATTTCATCTCGAATATTTGAGATTGAAGATCTTGCTGCTGCGATTTCAAAACTTAAAAGTGGAACACTGGCATTTAAAAAATTTGTACCTGAAGAGTTGATAAGAAACCTTATAATGTCTGGAGAAAAAGCAGAATTAAAAGGTGAAGATATGGAAATTACAATTTTTTTCTCTAAGATAAAAGGATTCAGTAAAATTATTGAAAGTCTTCCACCAGAATATCTTATGCTGCATCTTGCAGAATATCTGGATGAAGTGTCCCAGATTATTCTAAATACAAATGGAACAATTGATAAATATGTTGGTGATGTGGTGATGTCATTCTGGGGAGCACCTGTAAAGAACGAAAAACAGGCATATGATTGTTGTCGGGCAGCGGTAATGATAAAAAGGAGATTATCTGAGCTTAACAGGAAATGGGAAAGAGAGCACAAGGCGCAGTTACATACTTTTATGGGTATTCACACTGGAGATGCAATTGTTGGGAATTTTGGATCAACAGAGAGAATGAATTATACCCTGCTTGGTGACAGCGTCAATTTGAGCAGTCGCTTAAAGGATGTTAATGAATTGTATGGTACTGAGATTATTATAAGTCAAAGTACGTATTCCTCAGTTATAGATGAGTTTGTGATCCGTCCTCTTGGATCAGTTCTGGTCAAGGGGAAGGAAAGACCGGTAATGATATATGAATTGATGGATTTTAAAGATGATAAGGTAAGTGAACAATTAATAGATCTTGCTGAAGGTTACACTGAGGTGTATGAAGAATTTATTAATCAGAAATGGGATTCTGCGATAAAACTTATAAATAAACTCGAATCCATTTTTCCAACGGATATACCTCTTGAAAAACTCAAGAAAAAATGTTTGAAGTATCGTGATGGATTACTTGATGATGATTGGCATTTGATTGATACTCAGTTTCGAGATAATGAAAAAAGATAGAATGGAAAAAAATTTGAAGAAAGAATTAAATAACAATAACAAAAAAAGAATTACACTGAAACTCAGTATAATGACAGCGTTTTCGAGTTTGTTCATTCTTTCGATGCTGTTTGTAATTCTTTATATTTATTACAGTAATACCAGTCATATTCTTACTATTTCAGATGAACTTTTTCAGAAAACAACGGATATGGTTGTTGAAGAAACTACGAATTTTCTTGAGCCCGCTTCAAATGTTGCGAAATTGACTTCAAAAATATTTCAATCTGGAATATTGTATGATGGAAAATCATCACTTGATCTTAAAAAAATAACTCCTTTTTATCCTGATAAGCTGACTAAACTCGAAGAATACTTGCTGAGTGTTATTCGTGAATACCCGCAACTGGAATATATATCCGTTGGAAATGAAGAAGGGTATTATTTTTGGATAGAGCGAAGAAAAGGTGGTTACTTCAATATTATGCATTTTGACAAGACGGTTGAACCTTTAATCTGCATGGAAAAACGGGTAGATTTTTATAATACCGTGATTGAAGTGAAAAACAAGAGCAAAGCATTTAAAAATTATGATTATCGTAAACGTGACTGGTATATAGATGCAAAGAAAGCAGGTCGCTTTAATATGACAGATATGTATGTTTTCATGAGCGATAGTGGGCAGGCTGGAATTACTGCTGCTCATACTATAACCGAAAAAAATGGAAAGATACTTGGTGTTATGACGGCTGATATGAATTTAAAGATCATTTCGGATTACCTGAAGAATTTTAAACTTGGTCGGAACGGAAAGATACTAATCATAAATAAAAAAGATGAAGTTATTGCTTATCCTGGTGATATCAGTAAGATTCTGGTAAAGGAAAAAGATGGCATAAGATCAGCTAAAATTGATGAACTTGGTTTTCCATGGATAACGGAATCTTTAAAATTTCATAAAAAACATGGAAATAAAAAAGTTGTACTCAACTATGATGGCAAGAGTTACATCACATCTTTTGTTAAATTTCCAGATAGTTTTGGAAAAGACTGGAAAATAGTTTTGAGTGCTCCTGAAGATGATTTCATTTCCGAAATACAGAAGACTAATAATGTAAGTTTGATATTTTCAGTTGTAATAATTGGTCTTTCATTACTTGTTATTTCTGCGATTTCATCAAGTATTTCGCGTCCAGTTGCAGTTGTAGCCGAGGGAATTAAGAGAATAAGTAATTTTGAACACGAAGATGATTTTAGAGTTGAATCCAGAATGCGTGAAATTAATCTTCTTGCCAGTTCTTTCCGGGATTTGAAAGCTGGTATGGTCGAATTTCAAAAATTTGTCCCGAGATCTGTAGTAAAAAATCTGATCCAAACTGATCAAAAAGTGGAGATTGGTGGAAAAATTGATGAATTGACCATTTTCTTTTCGGACGTAAAGGATTTCACTAACATTTCTGAAAAGATGGCGTGCGATGATCTTATGAATCATTTTTCGCAATATCTTGAAGCTATGACAGGTGTGATACTTGAAACTGATGGTACCGTCGATAAGTATATTGGTGATGCAATCCTTGCTTTTTGGGGAGCTCCGGTTGAAAACGAGAAGCATGCACATTGTGCTTGTAAAGCGGCTGTATTGTGTCAGAGAAAGCTGGATATTCTGAACAAAGAATGGGAGGGCAATGGGATGCCACAGTTTCAGACCAGGATTGGACTTTATACTGGAACAGCTATTGTTGGGAATGTAGGGTCTTCATTTAGAGTCAATTATTCAGTGCTTGGTGAAAGTTCTTCTTTTCCTGAGAGGTTTGAAAGTGTTAATAAAATATATGGAACCAGGATCATTATTAGTGATGAAACATATAAACGTGTAAAGGACGATTTTATTATAAGGCCTCTGGACCATATTGAAATAGATGGAAAAGAGAAGTCTTTTACATTGTATGAAGTGTTGGAACTAAAAGGTGCAGATGTAGAATTAGAGAAAATGTCTGAAAGTTTTACACAGGCTTTTGAATGTTATCATGAGCGGAAACTGTATGAAGCAGAAGTAATAATTTCTGAATTAAAATCACTTTGGCCTCAGGATCAGGTAATCCAGATTTATGCTAAAAGACTGGCTGCAATAAAAAATCTGGATGGCTGGAACCCAAATGTGAGAGGGCTGAGGTCAGAGGATATATTAAGTGTTGGGAATAATAAAAATGAAATTTTGTAATCGCCAAAAAAATATTACATTGGTTCTGTTTATACTTCTTATGGGATTTATTAACTCATGTAGTTATGTTTCTGATAATGATATCAAGATTGGATTACTTGGAAATCTGTCGGGTGAATATTCAAATTGGGGAAAAGGAACCAGAGATGGAATAATACATGCTATAAGAGAATGCAACAATTCTGGAGGGATTAATTTTCGACGTATAAAAGTTGTTATCAAGGACGTAAGCAAATACGATAATCTGGAAAAAGCAATTGATGAATTTGTTGAAGATGGAGTTGATATTGTTCTTGGTCCTTCGACAAGTACAACGGCGATGAAGTTAGTTCCATTTGCTAATAAAAAAAAGATTCTTCTATTTTCTGCTTCGGCAAGTACAATTGAATTACTTGGTAAAGATGATTATTTTTTCCGAAGTGTTCAAAATGACAGGGATATTGCCGCAGTGCTTGCAGAATTCCTGTTCAAGAAAAAAGGCTGGAAAAATATACGTTCTGCGTGGTCTACAGTTAATCGATCAAATCGGGAAGGGTGGCACAATTCCTTTAAGAAAAAAATTGAAGATCTTGGTGGAAAAGTAATTTGTGTAGGAACCTTTGAAAACAAGAATGATCTATCAATAATTGAGAAAAACTTACTCCTGGAAAAATGTGATGGTATTTTCCTTTGTGGTGGATATAAGGAAATTGGAAAGTTGATAGTGTCATTGAAAAAGACTAATCCTCAGATAGAGATAGCCATAAATTCTGCAGCTGCATTAAAGAAATCACCTGAATATTTTGGGAAACCGGGAGAACATGCAATTACAGCTAAACCATATTTTAAAAATCTTGAAAATCCTGAATATAATAATTTTTACAAGTCTTTTCTCAGATCATATTCGTATGAGCCTGGATATATTGCACTTCTTGGGTATGATGCTGGTTTAGTTCTAATAAAAGCTCTTAGAGGTTGTGATAAGATAAATGCTGATAATTTGCGTCAAAAAATTATTCAGATTAAAGATTTTACAAGTCCAATGGGAAAAATAAGTATAGATCGATTTGGAGATGCCAAAAGGGCTATACATGTACTTGAAATAGTCAATGGAAGATATGTAAAAGCTAAGTAGAGTATAGTTAAGAACTTGACAATGTCTCCATATATTCATGATAATAATATAAAAGTTCCATATTTTGAGGTGAAGATGAAACGTGTGATAATCGTAGTTTTTTTATTAGTTATAATAACTTTCCCGGTTCATTCTGTTACTGGTAAAGATTTTATCAACGAGTGCAAGAATGGAAATAAGGAAATGGTTGCCAGGATGATAAAAAATGGTGCTGATGTTAATGCTGTTGATATATTGAAATGGACACCACTACATTGGGCAGTCTTTAGAGGGCATCTTGAAGTTGTAGAATTGTTGATTGATAAAGGTTGCAATGTCAATGCTGCAGCTAAAAATGGTTCTACTCCGCTGAATCTTGTTGGGCAGAATACGAAAAATACTGCAAATAAAGTTCTTGATACAGATAAAATAGAAAAACTTCTCAAGAAGAATGGTGCTATTGTCAACTCATCCCCTTTTTCGCCTAGAGGCTATTCTAAACCTGTCTGGCAATCTAAATCTTCGTCACGCACAGTGACATATGGAAGTTCAAACCGTAAAACTTTTGTCCGGTATAGGAATAAATTACAAGGTTTGAAGCTTATCAGTATTGTTGGAAATGCGAATCGCAGAATGGCAATGATTGAATGTAATGGAATAGTTGATGATTATTGTAAGGGTGATATAAAAGCAGGAAAATTTAAAGTTGTAGATATCCTGGCAGATTCAGTTATTGTTTATTCTCTAGTTACCAGACGTCAGTTAACTATAAAACTTCCCTTTTAAAACAGACTATGGAAAATAACAAAAGACAGTCAGATAAAAATTCTGAAACAGAGAATGCGCATCGTCGTCGGAGTGCCGATTTTTGGTGTAAAACTCTGGCATGGTTTGCCGTTGCTGGTTGGATAGCGTTGTTTGGCGTTCTATATACAATTGAAAAAGCCCGTCCGCCAGTGAAATCCTTTAGTGAAAGGTTTTTCAATAAAAATGTACGTACAACTTGGGATCAAGGTTTGTTGAGCAAGATTCCTTATCATATGGTTACTGGTTTAATTATAAGTTTGATGGGATTATTCATCAATGCGAGGCGACATAAAAGGCGAAATGATCATTGGCGGGTTTCACTTATTTTACCTGGTTTTTTTATTCTAATAATAACAGCGGTATGGCTGATATATATATTGTTTAAAACTATTTGATTTCAAGAATTAATAAACTGATATCATCCTTTTGTTCATTTTCACCTAGTTTATTTTTAACAATTTGTTCAATTCCAGTTCGAGTTTCTCCGATCGTTTCCCCTTCACTATCAACAAGTATATCGATTAATCCATCCAAACCCAGTTCATCTTCACCAGGTATTCGTGTTAGCTCTAAAATACCATCTGAATAAAGGACTAATTTTGTTCCGGGAGAAAGATTTTTACTTACTTCAGTATATTCATAAAGATCTACAAGTCCAATAGGGGGTGCACAAAATTCCCAGTTTTCAGGTTTTTCATTACTTGCCCAATGAACCATAGGGGTATGTCCAGCACTTGAATATGTTAATTTGCGATCAGTAGTATTAATAATTCCGTAAATTATTGTAAAATATTGATTTAAATCGATATCCAGCTGAAATTTTAGATTCAGGAGGTTCATAACTTCTGAAGGAGAAGTTATTTTACCACTAGCCTGAGTAAGAAGATTGTATGCTAGGCCATCGGTTGAAAGAAATTTTGATAATGTTACAGAAAGAAGTGCAGAGTGAATTCCATGTCCAGATACATCTAACAGGTAAAAACCAACATTGTTATCATCTAGTTGGAAAATATTGAAAATATCACCTCCGATAGAAGTGCATGGTTCGAACAGCCATTCAGCGCGAACCCCTTGAAAAATTTTTTTCAACGGAAGGAGGCTTCGTTGAATTTCACCAGCAATATTCAGATCATTTTCCATTTTTTTAAAAACATTTTCCAGTTGTGAATTTTGAGCTTTCAATTTTTGTTGTTCAAATTCAAGCATGGCTTCATAGCGTTTCCTGTTTTCTATTTCATTTTCAAGTTCGTTTTGTACTTGACGTAGTTTCAAATGAGTTTCTACTCTTGCTATGACTTCTGCAACTTGAAATGGCTTAGTTATATAGTCTAAGCCGCCAGTAGAAAATGCCTTTACCTTGATCCGAACATCGTCTGCTGCGCTTAGAAAAATCACAGGAACGTCGCGAGTTAATTCATCAGCCTTGAGACGTTTACAAACTTCAAATCCATCCATTCCCGGCATCTGAATGTCTAGGAGAATCAAATCTGGAGGCTCTTTGCGAATTGAATTCAGAGCATAATTTCCATTGGGTGCAAGGCGTACTCTGTACCCATGATCGGTGAGGATATTTGATAGTAAACGGAGATTGTTTGGAACATCATCGACGATGACAATACAATTATTCATCTGATTTTATCCTTTTCTTATCATTCTGGACAGCAGTGTCCCGATTAAATCTTTCTGATGATGTAGAACCTTTTAGTTTTGATATTGCGTGCAGGATATCATCAAAAGAAAATATAGTTGTTAATTCTTTAAGTTTATCAGCGAGGGTACGATTTTTATTGCCAATTTTTTCAATAACACCTTCAAGCATTGGAATGTCACCTAATTCAGTAGCTTCTTTTAATTTTGAAATCAAAAGTACTGGTAGGGATGCAATACTTTTGATAAGATACTGGTGGTCCAGTTTTAACCTTGTTTTAACATCAGAATCTGAAACAGGTTCTGAAATTACGTACTTTAAGTTTAGTTGTTCTCCTATCAACTGTAGTATTTCGGAATCTCTGAATGGTTTGCTGATATAAGAGTCAAATCCCTTTTTGAGTGCTTCAACGCGGTTTTCCTCAAATGCACCAGCTGTTAATGCAATAATAATTGGATGTAGTTTTTTTTCAGTTTTGCGATAATGATTTCTGATCATTTGTGCTGTTTCATAGCCGTTTAAACCTGGCATTTTGATATCCATAAGAATAAGATGAGGATTAAGGGTATCAGCCTGTTCAAGTGCCTGCCATCCATTTACTGCTTCGCTTACGGAAAAACCAATTTGTTGTAAAAGTGAAGTTAGATATATGCGATTTTCAAGGTTATCATCTACTACTAGAATATGATAATCTCTGCCGTCTTTTCCGTATTGTGCAGGTTCTAATCCAAGAATTTTTGGTGGAGATTTAATTATTTTAATATCAGATTCAAGTGCAAGTTGTACTTTGATCTGGAAGGTGAAAGTTGTTCCAACTCCAAGTGTGCTGTCAACTTTGATTTCGCCATTGAGAAGTCGAATAAACTGCCGCGAAATTGTTAATCCCAATCCGGTTCCTGTACGAAGTGACTGTTTACTTTCAGTTTGAGTGAAAGCATCAAATATTTTTTCAACTTCTTCTTCAGGGATACCTGGGCCAGTGTCAGTAACTGTGAATCCAAGGATTACATTATTTTTTTCGTCTGGAATTTCAACAGTATAAACCTGTAGTACAACACTTCCTCGGTCAGTAAATTTTATTGCATTTCCCAACAGGTTAAGAAGTATCTGCCTTAATTTGCCTTCATCAGTACTTATATAATTGGGGGTTGAAGGGTTAATCCTTATACAAAGTGTTAAACCTTTCCATTTAGCTCGTAAAGCAAGCATTTTTTCGAGGTTTTCCAGCGTTTGTATCATATCAAAACTAAAGATTTGAAGAGTATTTTTCCCAGCTTCAATTTTTGATAGTTCTAAAACACTATTTATCATATTAAGAAGATGTTCTCCGCTTTGTCCGATAATTCCAAGGTATTCCTTGGAACGTTCAGGAAGGCTTTCTTCTCTTTCCATAAGTTGGCAGAAACCAAGAATCGCATTTAGAGGTGTTCTCAATTCGTGGCTCATATTGGCTAGAAAAATACTTTTGGATTTATTAGCAGTTTCAGCAATATTTTTAGCCTTGACCAGTTTTTTTTCAGCATCCCGTCTTTTGATGAACTGTCCTAGTTGGTTTCCGATATTTCCCATCAATTTTAGCAAAGAATTATCATAAGACAGGACTTTTTTACTGAAAAAAACAAGAACGCCGATAAAATCATTATCAAATTGTATTGGAAAAGCAAATGCGCCATGTAGATCAGATTTGCTGGCTATCTCTGACCTGCAGAAAGTAGGATCTTTCGCTACATCTCCTATCCAGATTGGACTTTTATTTTTCCATATTTGACCTGGAAGACCAATGCCATATTCAAAAGTCGTTTGCAGGGATTCTGTTTCAAACTCATAAAGATCTAAATCAGGATTAAACCAATATGCTGATAGAGTAAGAATGTCTAAATCTGCATCCAGCCACCAGGTTTCTCCCCATTCCCATTGTAAGGAATTGATGATTGACTTTAGTATGCGCTGGTTTGCATTTGGAAATGTTTCTTCTTCGGTCAGAATTTGTGAAACATGCTGTTGTACAATTAAATATTGTTCATCTCTTTTTTGATCAGTGATATCAAATGAGTAAATATTGACATAACCTGCCTCTGGAACCGGAGCATATGACATTGAAAAGTATTGATCATGATACTGTAATTCATCATGAATAACTTTACCTGATTCCAATGCTTTAGTAACATTTTCCATCCATTTTTTTGATAATTTTCGTTCACCGGTTTTTTTGATATCAAAAATATCTGTTTTCCAGTGTTGGGATCCATTTTCTGTTGTGGTTGATTTCAGCCTTCCGCGAAAAAGCTTGCTTGCATCGTTTGCGTATAGTAAATTTCCATTTTCTGAAACCCTTAATACTGGATTGGGATTTTCTTCAGGGAATTTTGCCAGCTTTACAATTTCTTCTCGAACATTTCTGTGCTCAGTGATATCCTGGATTGATCCCAGCATTCTGATAAATTTTTTTTCATTATCCGCTTCAAGTTTGCCTACACCATTGACCCAGCGTATTTTCCCATCTGATTTTCTTATTATTGGAAATTCCATTTCAAATTGTTTATGATTCTGGTTTAATTCAGTTTTAAAATATGCGGTCAGGACTTTTTTCCAGTCGGAATCCAAAAGATAATCCCAACCTGCTGAAGTTCGATCAAAATTTTCATCGATACCAAGTATTTCATCTAATATTGGCGTACTTTTCCATGTTCCGGTTTTTAAATTATAAATAAAACTACCGATATGGGCAATTCTCTGTATTTCATTCAGACTATGTTCATTTAATCGTAACCTGGCCTCAATTCCCCTGTGTTCGGCCAAACTGAAAAAACTTTCTAATATACAGTTTCTTTCTTCATAGATAATTCGAATGGCATTTTTTAAAACCGGTATGGTTTTTCCAGAAGCGGTTAGCAGTAATTTTTCACTGAATTGACAGCATTCGTTCATTCCTCGTATGTGACATGGTTTGTCTGATGGAGGACAAATAAAATTATAGCAGACTTTTCCAAGGATATCTGAACGTTCTCGACCGATTATCGATGCACCAGCTGGATTAATGTAAAGAATACGGAGCGTTTCATCGTCAATAATGATTACGCCTGATTGTAATGCTTCAACTATATCAACGGTATAATTCTTATTTTGCTCAGGAGCAACGTTTTTGATCATTTTCAATATTCCCAGTAACACATAATTCGAAAATAAATGCTTATATAAATTATAACACTAATAATAAAAAAAGACAAAATTGAGTTATGTGTTTCGTTTTTATCAATGGATAAGATTAGTTATTATGATTTTTTTGATTAAAGAATTATAAGTTTAAAAATTTTAAACTGAATAGTTACCAGGTAATGATGTTATAATGATATTTGAATAAATCCAAGGAAAGTAAGATTTTTAATAAATTGAACAGTTCTAAATTTAATTTCCCGGTTATAATATTATGTGTACTTGTTTTCTTTATTGGTACAAATGAAGCTTTTACTTATACCAAAAATAATGTTTATTTTGAATTTGGTGGAGATGCTTTTCTGGGATCAATAAATTATGAAAAGCTGTTGAATTCAAAATTATACCTTCGAACTGGTCTAATGGTATGGAATAATCAAGACAGAAATTCATCTGGAACTGAAACCAGCAATATTTTTCTTTTAGGAGCTGGATATATATATAGGCTTAAAAATAATTCAAATCTCGAGATTGGTTTAACCGTTTCTGAACGAAATTCAAATACAGTATTTACTGTTCCGGTTGGATATAGATATCAACCGAAAAATAGTGGTTTTATGTTTAGAATAACTGTCGTACCTTTTTTTTCGCAGGAAGGATTGATGCCATGGGGTGGAATTAGTCTAGGGTATACATTTTGAGAAATACTCAAAAGACATGGAATATCAAGTAAATAAAACAGCAGGAATCAGAATGCCAAGATTTAGTAAATTAAAAGTTAATGTAAAAAAAAATGAGTTACAGTAGCATTTCTGATTAAATCTAATTATTTATTGTTTCTGATAATATATAAAAGAATGCTGATGGACTTTTGGTTATTTTGAAAAGGAATTCTGGTTAGACTAAGATTGGTACCGGAGGTCGGAATCGAACCCTGCTTTTCCGCATCCCATGGTAACTTACCGCACGCCTGACTTTTCACGATTTGGTCTATTTTCCTTTGTACACAAAAATTGAAAATTTGTGTACAACGATGTGTACAAAGATATGTTACGAATTTGCAGGTGGAATTACAAGGGTGATTTATT
>DAOVTB010000279.1 GCA_030633305.1 Candidatus Muiribacteriota bacterium | reverse complement strand
TTAAGATTGGTTGTGCAATGAAAGGGAAACCTTCAGATCAGAATAAATTGTATAGTGCAGAATCCATGCAGATAAAAACTAATTTGTATGTTTTGCCAATGACTGCTATTGACCAGAGTTATTAATATTGTAACAAAATATAAATCAATATTTATTGCAGTACTTGTTTTTATAGCAGGTACTGCATTCCTTTTTGGAATTGAAAATTCATCAGTTCCTGTTATTAAATATGATATGAATCTTTTTCCTGAACTGAGTCCACAGTTAAGGATGTTTCTAGGTCTGACTTTTATTGTTTTTTTACCTTTTGTGATCCTGTCTGTGACACCGTTTGTCAAGGTTCTTATAATTCTGTTGTTTCTTAGGAGAGCAATTTCACTGCCTAATATTCCTCAGAATACAGTTGTTTTTTCGCTTGCTTTTTTTATAACAATATCCCTTGTTTTTCCAACTATGGATTCAATAAATAAAACTGTATTGTTTCCATATATAAATGGGGAGATATCATCAACTCAGCTTTTTAACATGGGAACCAAGATTATAAAAAAAAACTTGATAAGAGATAATAATTTTGAGATGATCAAATTCCTGTCTGGACAAGTATTTGGAAAGAGGTTTAAAAACGCTGATGAACTTCCGATGTCTCTTATTATATCTTCCTATCTTTTTAACCAGATAAAAAAGGGTTTTTTGTTCGGGACTCTTATTTACCTGCCGTTTTTTGTTATAGATATCGCTATAGCTGCAGTTTTAATTTCAATGGGTATGATTATGCTGCCGCCTACGTTTATATCTATTCCATTTAAGATTCTTGTTTTTCTGTCTATTGGAGGATGGAATTTCTTAATTATAAAAATTTTTGAATTATAATTAGCCTCTAGGATGTGCCTTTCTATATACATCACTCCAAGTCTTCTGCGAAATATATGTATAGATTTGAGTAGTAGTTATACTGGAATGACCAAGCATTTCCTGAACGCTTCTCAGGTCAGCATTATTCTCGATAAGATGGGTTGCGAATGAATGTCTTAACGTATGTGGGGAAATATTGATACTTATGCCTGCTTTTTTCTTATATTTTTTTATGATTTTCCAAAATCCCTGCCTTGACATTAAATTCCCCCTGCTATTTAAGAACAGGATTCTGTTAGCTTTAATTTTTATGAAATTATCTCGAATTGCAAGATATTTATTGATACACTTGATAGTAAAAACTGACAGTGGAATGATTCGCTCCTTTCGTCCCTTTCCGAAGCATTTTACAAATCCTTCTGTGAAGTTAATATCATCGATTTTTACTGTAAGTAGTTCAGTCACTCTCATTCCTGTTCCATACATTAGTTCCAGCATGGCTTTATCACGTATCCCTATGTTGGAATCATCTGGTGTATTCAATAATTTGTCTACATCTTTAACGCTTAGGTAATCAGGAAGTTTTTTTTCTTTTTTTGGAAGTTCCAGAAAAGGGATAAGGTCAATCTTTATAGCGCTTTCTCGGAATAGAAATTTAAAAAATTCTCTTAATGCGCTGATTTTTCTTGAAATGGTAGAATTTTTCAATTTTTTATTACGTAATTTTTTTATGAATTTCTCTATTAGTCCTGATGAAAGCTTTGAAAAATTAGTGAATCCGGCGTTTTCAAAAAAACGTATAAATTCGATGATATCTCTTTGATATGAAAGAATAGTATTATCAGATAAATTTTTTTCAAACCTTATATGACATAAATAATCATCAATCAAATAGTTCATTTTATCCATATTGTTTGATATCGGTAATGAATTACTAATAATTTACAAGTAATTTCGAATTAAAATTCAAATTGTGGTAGAATATAAATAATTGTTCAATTACAGGAGGAAAAACTAGTGGGGCCTGTCAAAAACCGTAAAGAATATGAACGAATCATGAATGAGATTAAATTAAATCCAAGTGATCCTGATCTTTATAAGGAAATGGGGAATCTTTTCTATATGGAAGATAAGTTTGCACTTGCTCTTGAAGAATATTATAAAGCTATCAAATTTGATGAAAACTTTTACAAAGCTTACAATAATATTGGTAATGTATATTGCCGTCTGGGTGAATGTGGAAAAGCAAAAGAAATTCTTAAAAAAGCTATTGAAATTAGACCACAGTATTCCAAGGCAATGATAAATCTTTCACTTGTATATCAAAAGGAAACCAATTTTACTGAAGCTGAAAAAATTCTTGTTGAGATAATGAATTTTGATCCTGATAATATTGAGGTTTATGTTAATTTAGCAACATTGTACCGAGAAATTGGAGAATTTAGAAAAGGAATTAAAGTTCTTGCAGATGCAATAGAACGTTTTGGTGAAGATGAGGATATCTATTATAATATGGGAAATATGTATTATGATATTGATGATTATGATAACGCAAGAGATTGTTACCTTAAAACACTGGAATTGAATCCTGCTGATTCAAGATCAATGAATAATTTAGCAGATACTTATTTCAAACTTGAAGATCTATTAAATGCTGAAAAATATGTGAAAAAAGCAATTGAATTGAACGATGAATTCGCCGCTGCATATTGTACCTATGGTGAAATTCTCTTAAAAAATGGAGATATTGAAAAAGCTAGAAAATATCTCAAGTCTGCAAAAGATTGTTGTTCAGCGCAGGAAGAGATTCTTAAAGACTATATTGACGATATATTGGAGGGGCTGTAATGGATAAAAAATTACTTGTTGGATTTATTTTTGGAATGATTTTCTGTAGTGTATTTTATTTTATGGGAAATGGTGATAAACTTATTGCTTCTGAGGGACAAGGTAATAATATAAGTGGCTTTGCTCTTCCAGATCTTCCAAATAATTTTATCGTAATTGATGGCGAAACAAAAAATGTGTTCCATTATCAGATTCAATTTAGCCAGAATCGATCTCAATTGATGTTAAAGAAAATGGCTAATCTAAATCAGGATTACAGGAATTATATTCGACAGACTAAATAAAATTATGACAGTATTTAAAATAATCAGCCTGTTGGTTCTTTTTTCTATATCCTGTGGTTACGCTTTCACCATTGACTCGTTCAGCTATCTTGATGGCCCGCCAAAATGCGGTTGGGTATGGTATAACAGTGGAAATAGACTTCCTGGTGATTTTGTTACTTCCTTAGAAAAAAATGATGAAGGTACTATATATATTGGTACCTGGCAAGGTCTTGTAATAAAAAAGAAAAATCAATGGTATGTGATGGATTGTACTGATGGTCTTTCTGATAACAAGGTAACATCTCTTAAGTATGTTAAAAAGAAAAAGAGTTTGTATATTGGAACCATTTCTCTTCGAGACCATGGAGGATTGAACGTACTTTCAGGAAATACGATTGAAGTTATCAATGTTTCCAATGGGCTTCCTTCTAATGACATTATCAGTCTTGAATATGATGAAAAAAATGATATTCTTTTTGCGGGGACCTGGGGAAAAGGTCTTGGAATGTTAAAGGATGGAAAGTGGGAGATCAAAAATATGCAGAATGGTCTTCTATCAAATAACATTATGTCCCTTGCTGTAGATAAATTTTCGCGGACATGGATGGGTACGAAATTTGATGTTGGTTTTAGTATATACGAAAATAATGAGTGGAAAGATTATAATGAGCATAACTCTGGTTTGATCAACAATGCAGTACTGGATATTGAATTTTCTGAAAATGAAGTCTGGTTTGGAACATGGGGTGGACTGGATCAAATTGTATTTGGTGAAAAACTGGATGATTTCAAAAAATGGATTCATTTTCAAACCTGGTCATTAGAAAATCTTAAAGGCAGATACAATTCAAAAGCATATAAACTTCCATCAAATTTTGTTCGAAAAATTTATTATGATAGAAAAACAAAATCTATATGGTTTGGAACGAATGAAGGTCTGGCTTTTTATAATTTTAAAGACACATGGATAGTATTTACGACCACCAGTAAAATTGTTTCAAAGTTTGATAACAAAAAATCTGAATGGCGGATTGATGTTTATCCATACGTTGGTCTAAAAAGTAATCAAATATTTGATATTCTGGTTGTTGATGACACGATCATTGTTGCAACTGACAAAGGTGCAGGTTTTTTAGATTTCTACAATCAAGAAAAATTGGAGAGCGGTAATAATGAAAACCCCAAAAAATAAGCTTAGAGTAATTGTTCTTACAGATGAATATCGTATTGAAGCAGAAGCACATCTTTTCCAGAATGCCAGATTAAGTGATCTGCTCAATAGTGACTCTACAAAAAAAGAATTTATCCCATTGACTGATGTAACGGTCTATAATAAAAAGAGTAGTTCAATATTGTACCAGCTTGACTTTCTTAATCTTAATAAGTCCTGTATTGTAATGATATTTGTTGATAAAGACAGTTCTAATATGGTTACGTTCAAACTCAAGGAAATCCGGGCAAAAATCAGTCTGTTTGAATATGATAATGCGAAGATTGCTCTTGATGAAGTTCTTGAAAAAGATCCTACTTGTGCTGAAGCAATGTATCTTTGTGGAGTTGTTAACTGCAAAACTGGAAAGTACAAGGATGGTCTTGTATTTTTCAAGAAAGTTATTGAGCTTGCACCGGAAAATTCACAGCTGGCATTAAGTGCATTCGAAATGATAAACCAGATAAAATAATCTGAACATTTGACGAGCAATCTTTGAATTTTTCTGCGCCATTTCAAAGCTCAAAATACGAAAAAAGTATTCCTCGCTTTGAAATGACTTGAAAAATCCAAATATCATCTCGTCAAATGTCCAGATTTAGATGGTTAAAAACAAAAAATAATACTAAATACC
>DAOVTB010000267.1 GCA_030633305.1 Candidatus Muiribacteriota bacterium | reverse complement strand
TCGTTACAAGTGGCTACTCCAATGACCCAATTATGGCTAATTATCAGGAATATGGTTTTAAAGCTTCACTTGCAAAACCGTTTCAATTCGCAGAATTGAACAAAATCATCAATGAAGTTTTGATGTAATGTGTATCGTATTGAATGGTTTTTTCTGGACTCAATTCAGAATAAATGATAATTTCTATATAAGATGAATATGATATCGATTTTACCACTAACGGCATTACTCATAAGTTTGATTCTTGGGATTGTGATCATCGTAAAATCTCCAAAAAATAGTTTAAATCAACTTTTTTTTAGTTTGAGTATTGCATCAGGAATCTATAATCTTTCTCAGATTATATACATGAATCAGACTGACTCTGTAAAAGTTCTTTTCTGGACAAGGATGAGTTTTACAGGGGCAATACTCCTTTTTCCGATTATCTATCATATGTATCAGGAATTTTTTGTTCCAGAAAAGAAAACATCCCGATTTGTGTATCTTCTGTATTTAATCAGTTTGATTTTACTTGTAGTCAATTTTACTCCGTATATGTTTTCGGGTGTAAAATACTATGGAGGAACTCGTGTTGTTCATGGTGGAAAAGGAATTATTGCGGCTTCCATTTTTATTGGTGGTACATTGATCTCACTTATAATTGCATTTATCAGGGAATATTTTAAATCAGGGGATTTTTCTAAAAGAAACAGGATGAAATATCTTGCCCTTGGTGCAATGTTTTTTGTTATTGGCGGAATAATTGATATTGCAAGAAGGATACATCTATTTGTATTGTTTCCATATCCAATTGCAAGTGTTGGTATAATCATCTTCATGTGTCTGCTGGCATATACGATATTGCGACACAAACTTCTGGACATCCAGATATTTCTTAACTACAGCTTACTTTATTCTATTACAATGTTAATACTTGCGGTCTTATTTCTGATAGTTGAGGAACTTTGTGAATTTTTCCTTGCATCATTTGCCGGAACAAGTAAAGATTCCAAGGCGGTTAATGTAATTTCCGCCCTTCTAATTGCAGCATTATTTTATCCAATAAAAATATTTGTAGTAGGTTTTCTTGAAAAACTGAGATTATATGAAAAGAAAAACTGGTGGAACACCTCATATGATATCCCACCAGTTAATGATCTTTCTGATGATGACATTAAGGCTCTGAGAAATTTACAAGCTCAAATATCAACTCATCTTAATGATTGATGTTTTGTAATTAATCGACGTAAAGTTTAACTTTAAATACCTTTGCAGGTTTTCTTCCTTTTTCCCAGGGTCTACGGTAGATTATTTTTATTTCGGCAGTTCCTTTTCCAACAGATTCCAGCTCTAGAACCTGACTTCCAGCTGCTCCAAGTCTCATTTTACGTTTTCCTCTGTTAAACCATGGCATACTGGGAACATATACTGGCTCTCTTTCTATGAATACAGGATGAACATAAGTGAATGCTTCAAGCTTTCTCATTATTTTTGTATCAAGTTTCTTGATTTTCCATGAATATCCTGTAGTAGGAGTTGATTTTAATGAGATCCTTACACGTTGATGTTGTTTTATCCTGATCTGTTGACCAGTATTGTTTTCTGTCAATTCAATAATTCTCTGTCTTGGGCCGAAACCATTGAGACAAAGTACTACAGCAACTAATAGACATAATAGACTAATTTTTTTCATTACAACCTCCGTTGGAATTTTTCATATTATACACTTTTTGATTTCTAAAGAGAAGATAATTTGACATGATTAACAAGATGAACATGATTAAACTTATTGGAATTTTGAATTGAGTAAAATTCTCAAGAAAACCCTGAACGATAAAACAAAAAAAATTATTTTATAGAAAGGTAGCATATTTTTTTAGTATTTTCTGGTATTTATCTGTTTTTTTGAATTCGATTAATGCTTTGGAAAACCGATCGACAAATGCTTTTTTAACTGTTTTTTTAGAGAAAATGAGATAAAAATCAGCCGTCCCTAAAGGAGTAGGGAAATAATAAAGATTATTATAAGCGTCTAATTTTTTCAACATAGGTGAATTTTTTGCCAAATAAAAAGTTGTCTCAGCTACTGCTGGCATATATTCATATCGCCCAACGATTAATTTAGCAATATTCTGTATTTCTTTGGAAACGGTTTGAATAACAGAATTTTCCATAATATAGTTCTTGAATTCAGGAGGGTAATTATATCCTCTGATAAGTCCTACTTTCTTTTTCTTTAAATCACTTAATTTTTCAAAAACTAAAACTCCTTTTTTCGATTTCTGAATAAACAAAAACCATGTAGTTGTGATAATCGGTTCAGAGGAAAAATAACAATATTTTTTTCTTATATCGTTAATAGAAGCTGTATAAACTGCATCTACTAGACCTTCATAAACATTTTTTTGAGCTCGGACCCAAGGGAAAATCTTGTTTCTCGTCACAGTAACTCCCATCCGTTTAAAAGTTTCGTTAATCACATCAGTACTTAAGCCGGCGATATGCTGCTTCGCCTTTTCCTTATAACTGAATGGGGGCCAGTCTTCAGTGCCTAAGATAATTGATGCACGCTGTCCTATGACAGTATGGGCTATAAGAAAAATCAATACTCCACTAAATATAAGTCGGAAATTTATTTTATTCATAACATACTCCAATCTGATTCATTTTCAACCTCAAAATCATGAAAAATTGTTCCAAAATGAAATATCCAGTTCTCACAATAAAACATAATCGTACAATATTATACCATATATTATAAAATAAAATAAAGGATCAGGATTTAAAATCTACCAATTTTTGTAAATAAATTTAACCTCTATGAATTAAATCTGCTATAATTCAATCATATCCTATAAAGATTATCTTTATTAAGCATGTGTAATATTGTTATTCCTCTAAATGTAATATTTCAAAAACTTCACAAATCATATGGCTCCACATAATTCACTCATGCAATATGCGTGAGAATGTGCTAAGATTTTAATACTTATAAAAAGAGGTTTATGTTGAAATCATTTAGAAAAGAACTTGACCTGATAATGCTTGTGCTATTGTTCATGTCATTGTTCATAGTAAATAAAGCCATATTTCATCTGCTAATTATTCCATTATTTCTAATTATCACTATTTATAATTTGTTTGTTCGATCAATAAATTTAAGCTTTGGAAACATGAATTTCATACTGATGATTATTGGGATATCTATTTTTCCGTCAATGTTGAATTCAACAAGATATTACAAAGATATAATCATGATTTCGTATTTTCTTTTCGGAATCTGTGTCTTTCTTCAAATCAGGATGTCAGTGTATTCAATACGTAATATTCAGAATGGAATCTTTGGAAGTTTAATACTATTCAGCATGTATAATGTTTATATCACATTATACACATTTTATAGTAACTATGTAATTTTTGGATCAAATTATGCTATGGGACATAATGTATTTAGCAATATTCATCAAAATTCCTATGCGCTGCTTTTAAATATGCTTTTACCATGTTTAACTTATTTTTTTATGTCCAGAACAAGGATAATGGAAAAAACTGGAATCATTCTTTTATGTATCATGTTTTCCGGATGCATCATGTTGACTCTTTCAAAAATAGCTTTTTTGATGTTGTTTTGTAATGTGATATTTCTGATTTTTTATGGATTCAAAGTGAGTTTAAAAAAGCTGATTATAATTGGAGTCATAGTTTTTTTGTGTGCAGTATTTTTAATGCCTGATATGTTAAAAGACAGATTTGAGCATTTGGTAAAGGGGAAGTATTATTTTGATCGTTTAAGAATCTGGTCTCATGGGTTAAAAATTGCAGCAAAACATCCCTTTATCGGAAATGGATACGCGGCATATAACAGCATATGCCGTTCTTTAAGACCTAAGAGACTCTATGCTGGTTTTCCGCCAATGGGCAGTTATGAACACTCCCATAATTTTTTTATTCACTGGTTTCTTTCATATGGAATATTTTCTCTTGGTCTCGTTGTGTTCCTGGGAATAAAAATGATCCGGAGCAGCTATACAAATAAATTCTTTTTGATGCTGATTCTATTGTTTTTGATCAGTTCCATAGTTGATTTTAATTTTTTCTGGTACAAAAATATGATTGTTTTTGCATGTTTATGTGGGATTTTTGTAAAAAAAGAAGAAATCGAAAAAAAGACAGGCCCTTTTTTAAAGATAATTTTTTCTATTTTTCTTATGATTGCAGTGTTTTATTCTGTACCAGGAGCCCACGATCATTTTAAATATTATGATTTATCGGGAATTGAAAGTTTTAAAAAGGGATTATATAAAGATGCCCAAAAGGCTTTTAAAACTGGAATTTTATTTTCAAATCATAATCATAAACTTCATTTAAGATTAGCATTGTCACTTGCGGCACAAGGAAAATCATTTGAAGAGCAGATTAAAACAGCACGTAAATTAAATGTTCCTGATTGTGATGGAAGTGTTGAACTTGAGTGTGCAGTTATTTATGATTATGCTGGGAAAATAGATAAAGCAGTAGAACACTACAGAAATTATGCTATCAAATTCCCGGATTTTATTTTGAACTCTTTTTTTTCATACCGTCCGGAATTGAAATCTAAAATATTGAAACTATTAAAAAAAGATTTCAAAAATAAACAGAAGCTTGCTGATCCACTTTATATTCTTCGACTCTGTGAGATTTTCTATTATCTTGGAGATATTGAATTATCAAAAAAAATATTCAAAAAGATTGATTTCACAAAGAACATTAACAGACATGTTGTAAATGAATTGGATTACGCTGATATTATGCTTTTTCGAAAGGAATATCTGATAATAGATATTAGATTAGGTAATGAGACTTTACCAGATATCAATATTGAGAAAAAATTTCAAAGAGACGAAATCATCAATGAATTTATCAAAAGGATGTTTCATAGTGGGAAATTCAAAAAAGCAGTTGAGTATTCAAGGAGACTTTGTAATGAAAGAAATTATCTTGTGGAAAACAATTTTCTGAGTACAAGGATTCCCGATGGTCTTTTTTATGGTATTCATTCTGCTTTAAGGCTGAACATGAAAAAAGATGCAGAAAATTTTATCACTCAACTATTCTATGAAAAAAACAATTTGTTCATTGCCTATC
>DAOVTB010000247.1 GCA_030633305.1 Candidatus Muiribacteriota bacterium | reverse complement strand
TCTGGTTTTAAGTACTTATGAAGATCCATCTTCTGTTGAAGTTGATGTTGTGCTCGGAAAAGTGATCTCTGGATTTTATTAGAAAAATATTCTCACAAAGGCACTAAGGCACAAAGAAAAAAAGAAGATTCTCGCGCAGAGATCGCGGAGAGTACAGAGAAATAAAAGAAAATGGACAAACGATTAATATAAAAGGGGTCAGAAGTGAGTTTTGTGAAACTTGATGTTCAAGTTCATGAAAGTTACCCTGACCCCAGCGCAGAGAAAAAGTTAATATCAGCTAGGGTCAGAAGGACTTTTGTTTAGCTCGATGATCGAGCTGAATGAAATGTGCCCTGACCCTGTTAGATAAATATATAGTACCAATTAACGAATAATGATTTTAGAAGATAAAAAAATAACTAATGTAGGGACAGGTCGTGCCTGTCCAATAAAAATAGCAAATAATAGAAGGCCTGCCTGGTCCTATTAACTGAAAAGCAGTCGGAGATATAAATGACTCAGGAAAAAAGAATTGTAGCTTCAGAAGCAGTATTTTCTGAAAAAAAAGTTGAGGTTTCTGGAAGACCGGTAAATTTTATTGAATTCTTTGGCCAGAAAAAAATAATTTCCAAATTAAAGGTTTTTATTGAAGCTGCATTAATAAGAGAGGACGTTCTTGATCATGTTTTACTTTCCGGTCCTCCTGGACTTGGTAAAACAACTCTGGCAAATATAGTTGCTGCCGAATTGGGCGTACCTATCAGAGTAATAACAGGTCCCAGTCTTGACCGACCAGGTGATCTTGCTTCAATTCTAACAAATCTTACAAAGGGTGAAGTGCTTTTTATAGATGAAATACATCGCTTGAATATTGCGGTTGAAGAAATGCTTTACAGTGTGATGGAAGATTTTAGACTGGATATTATCATTGGTAAAGGTCCATCAGCGAGAACTGTGTCTCTTTCAATACCTCAATTTACACTTATCGGGGCAACAACCATGTCCGGAAAAGTCAGCAAACCACTACGAAATAGATTTGGAGTTCCGCTTCGACTTGAATATTACTCTAATGATGAAATTGTACAGATACTAAAAGCTGCTGCAATTAAATTGGGATTCAGTATGAAACCTGATGCAGCAACAAGGCTTGGCTCTTGTTCCAGAGGGACTCCGAGGATTGCAATAAGACTTCTGCGTAGGATAAGAGATTTTGCTTCCATAAAGAAAACGACAGTTATAAACCTTGATATTGTTGAAACTGGATTAAAAGCATTGGAAATTGATGCGATAGGATTAGATAGTCTTGACAGAAAAATTATGACAACAATGATTACAGATTTTGATGGAGGTCCTGTTTCACTTGATACAATTGCAGCAATGATTGGCGAGGACTCAGAGACTATTTATGAAGTCTATGAACCTTTTTTGATCATGAATTCATTCATCAGACGTACTCCACGTGGTCGTATAGTTACGCCGAAAAGTTACAAACATTTGGGTTTCAAACTGAAAACTAAAACTATTGTAAAAGATACAAAACAGTCTGAGTTGTTCCAGGAGTAGACAGTGGATAATGAAAAAATCCTAGTTCATACATGTTGTGCCCCATGTTTCAGTGTAGTTCATAATTCGTTGGAAAAAAAGTTCTCATCGATTTTCATGTTTTGGTTTAATCCCAATATTCATCCATTCACTGAGTATAAAAATAGATTTTTCAGTGTAGAGAAATATTTGGAATCAAGTCCTGATCTTAAAATGATTAAGATACATAAATATGATATTGCTGAATTTGTAAGAAATTGTGCATTTAGAGAAGCAAATCGGTGTATCTACTGTTATGAGACTCGACTTGACTTTCTTGGGAAAATTGCTTCAAAGAGTGGATTTACTCATATTACAACAAGTTTACTTGCCAGTCCTTTTCAACAGCATGAGATTATTCGCTCGGTTTGCGAAAGTGTTGAAAAACGTTATAAAGTTAAATTTTACTATGAAGATTTTCGAAAAAACTGGAAGATTAGAGAAAACAGCATTGTTGAACTGGATCTATACAGACAGCAATATTGTGGTTGTATATATTCTGAGGAAGAAAGATATAGCTCAGAGATCAAAAACTTGACATGATGGAGAATTATGAGAAATAATAAATTACGAATATTATTTATTTTATTTTTATTTTTGAGTACTTTCAGTTTTGCCAGAAATATCAGAATTTCGATTATTAAGGGCGATAATAATGTGATATTCGAAGGAAAGGGATTTAGAGCCTTTTATTCAGGCCGGAGAAATTGGACTAAAAAAATAGAATTCAGGGCTTCAGGGTCCAAGCTCTTTGTCAAAAAAAATAAGTTAAAAAAGATTTCAAAGGCTAAAATTGTATCAAAAACCCCTGTTAAGATTAATGGCAAGTATTATAGAGGGAATTTCGAGATCTTTATTAAGAATAGGATATGATATATAGTGAACATTATTGATATCGAAAAATATCTCTATGGTGTGATCAAAAGTGAAATACTGATAAGTTCTCCGCCAGAAGCTTTAAAAGCTCAAGCTGTTGTAGCTAGAACTTATTCTATTGGACACATTGGAAAACATGCTCGTGAAGGATTTGATCTTTGTAATACAACGCATTGCCAAATGTATTCAGGAGTTTCTGGAGAAGACCCGCGTGCAATAAAGGCTGTTGATTCAACCAGAAATGAGATAATAACATACAGAGGTAAGGCAGTAGCAGTATTCTTTTCTTCCAACTGTGGTGGAATAACCTGTAGCAATACAGATGCCTGGGGAAGTACACAACTTCCATATCTTGTACCTGTAAAAGATCCATATTGTAGTGGTGAATATGGCTTTAAATGGGAATACATGATTACTCCTGAAGGAATGAAGGAAATCTTGAATAGAAAAGGTATAAATGTTGGTATACCTGTTGAAATCATAGTTTTAAAAAGAAATCCCAGCCATAGGGTACAAAGTCTGAAAATTATAGGGACCAAAGGCGAAATTATCATTGCTGGTAAAAAACTACGGGCAATGATCGGATATAAAGCTTTCAAAAGTGAAAATTTTAATGTTAAAAAAATTGGTGTATCTAATAATGTAAAAGATTCTGTAGCCTATGCAAAAGAAAAGATGAATATTATGAAGATCATCCGATCATCTCAGAACAGAAAGAAAAATGACAGAAAAAGTTATTTCAAGGAAGAAACTGGAAAAGATAAATTAAGTAAACATCAGGATAGAGTTAAAATGTTACTCAGTAAACTTGAAGCGAAAAAAAAGAAATTTTTTAAATTTAATGGATTTGGATATGGTCACGGTGTTGGAATGTGTCAAAGCGGTGTCCGAGGAATGGCTAAAAAGAATATGAGTTACAGAAAAATACTGGAATTTTATTTTAAAGGAACAAGAATAAAAAAAAAATACTAAGCTTGTATAATTATTGACCGATAAGAAGAAATGATGAAATAAGCAAATTATTTCGATAATTTATATAAATATTATTAGCAAAGGAGAAAACTCAGATGATTTTTGGAGGACCCCCTTCGATAATTGGGATTGATATTGGTACTGGATCGATTAAAGCGGTTCAGGTAAAGAAAGGACCATCTGGTCCTCAGTTGACGAATTTTACGATTGCTCCTCTTGCTGAGGGTGCTATTGTAGATGGGCAGATAACAGATTCTGTAACTGTTACAGAAGCGATTAAGGAAGTTATGACGAGCATTTCGAAAAAAGGTTCTGATATATATGTAAGTATATCTGGTCAGAACGTTATTGCCAGGTTCATACCCATGCCTTTTCTGTCTGATGATGATCTTGCAAATTCAATTAAATATGAAGCTGAACAATATGTCCCATATGCTATTGATGATGTAAGTATAAGTTTTTCCAAACTGGCTGAGATTGAAAACGAAGGCGCGAAGCAGCTTTATGTTTTGCTTGTTGTTGCTCAGAAAGAACTTATTGGGAGTTTCATGGGGACTCTGCAGGGAGCAGGGATTTCACCCGCAGTAATGGATGTTGATTGTTTTGCAGTTCTAAACGCTCTTAAGGAATCAATTCCTGACGAGGGAGTTATCTCAGTTATTGACATCGGTGCTGGAATAACAAGTATTAATATTATTAAGGAAGGTGTTTTACAGTTTACCCGTAATATTCCTATTGCTGGAAACAATATTACGATGGTTATACAAAACGTTTTGAAGCTTGACTTTGAACAGGCTGAAAATGTTAAAACCGAAGAAGGTATAGCTGTAATGGATGATGAAGAAAATGAAGTCAGTGAAGTGATTCGTACTATTATTGAAGAATTGACTTCAGAAATCAGAAGATCTTTTGATTTTTATAAAGCGCAGCACAGAGTAGGTGCAATAGATAAAATCCTTTTATCTGGCGGAACCTCCAAGCTTAAAAATCTTGATGTATTTATGGCCAACGAACTTGGAATTGAAGTTGAACTTGGAGATCCACTGGTTGGAATAAATGTCGAAATACCCGAACAGGAACTGTTATACGAAAATGTATTGGAGTTGACTGTTGCATTGGGATTAGCTGTCAGGGGGGTGACTGAATAATGAGAACTCTGCAGATAAATCTGTTACCGGAAAAGAAAAAGAAGTTTAAGATGCCGAGCATCCCTATATTTCCGATTGTATGTTTTATTATACTTGGCGGTCTTGGATATTTTCTTTTTATAATGAAACAAGCCGAACTGGATATGCAAATTGAAGAAAAAAATCAGGAAGTAAGTCAGGCCCGGCAGAGAATGAAAAATAAATTAAGTGATAAGCAGGATCAATTGAACAAAGTACAGAGAGCTGTTAATGAAGCCAGAAAAACAGTTGAAAAATTAAAGTCATTAACTGGTGTTGATAAGCTTCCATGGACAGATGTCTGGAAAGATCTTTCAGAGATTGTTCCTCCACAATTGGTTTGGATTAAGAGTTTCAGCTATGATCAGACTGGCAGAGTTTCAATGAATTGTGTTGGAATACCTGTTGATACCGAGGACGGTACAAAACTTGATGAATTAAAAGTAAGGGATTATGGATCAATTGAAGAATTTTTAACATTGATAAAAAATAATTCCCATTTCACAAATCCTTTTTGCTCAAATGCTTCAGTTGGAAAAATGTTCAACAAAACAATAGTTAATTTTTCCATGTCTTGCAAGATTAAAAAGAGCTTGGGCATGACTAACATGGGAGGCAACTAGATGGGTGGCAAATTTACGATATTTGTAACTACTATTTTACTTGCTGCAGGTATGGGACTTGGATGGTATTTTTCTTCATATAAACATTTTCAGGATCAGATAAAACAGAAAGAAGAAGAAATCCAGTCCATTAACGATCAGCTGGAAGCGAATAAAGATATTGAAGATAAAATCGCACGGCAGAAAGGTGAAAAAAAGAAGCTTGTAAAACAAATTGAAAATTTAAGAAAATGGTTTGGGACAAGAGAGCACATTCCTGAGGTATTAAGAGTAATGGAATTAACTTCCAAAAAATATGGAGTTAAGATGAAAGATATTAAATTCAGTCCTCTGATTGAATATGATGGTTACAGTGAACTTCCAATTGAGATAAGTTTTGAAGGTCGCTATCATAAATACGGAGAATTTCTGGCATTTGTTGAAAATAGAAGAATTGTTAATATCAATGGTGCTGTGATCAATATTACTCCAAGAGGAAATCCTCAGTATAACAAGGAAACATCTAAATTCGATGTTTTAAGTCTAAATATTAGTGTCAGTGTAAAAGCTTATATTTTACATGACCAGGGAGGAACCGGTGGATAAAAGATTAAAATTATTCCTTTCAATTTTACTTGTTTTTATGCTCGTTTTCAGTCCAAGTTTTATTTATGGTCAGGATGATCTTGATCTGGATCTGGATGATGATGATCTAGGTGTCGATGACGATCTTGGTGGTGGCGATGACTTGGGCGATGATCTAGGTGGTGACGATGACCTTGGTGGCGGAGATGACCTTGGTATTGGTGACGATCTTGGTGGTGGCGATGAAGGTGGTGGACTTGGATTTAAAATTGAAAAGTCTACTTATGAAAAAAAGC
>DAOVTB010000148.1 GCA_030633305.1 Candidatus Muiribacteriota bacterium | reverse complement strand
TTTGCACCATCACTACTGATGTATTCTTTTACGGTATTTAGAAGCTCAATAAAACCAAGCTGCCGGAAAGTCATATTCATTTGAAATATTTCCCGTCAAGGTCCTTTTGTTTGAGTTTTTTTGACATCATAGATGCTTTTTTAATCTTTCCACGTCGATCGACTCTGTAAAATCCTGAACATTCGATAATATCAAGTTCAACCTTTTTCAACACTTCATCCAGGAAAAGATTCATCCCCAGCGTATCACTGGCTATATGCCCGGCAATAACAACATTGATATAGTTTTCCTTAGCTGCCAATCGAAATTTTTCACTGACATGCATTCCAACAATTGTACCAACACCAGCATGGGCAAGATACCTGAATGCTTTATCAGAGCCTTCTGTACCACCAGTCATATCAACAACCACTTTTCCGCATTTAGACTTCTTGTTTCCTACAAATAATTGCGGGGGCATGTGTTTTCTGGTGCTATAACGAAATTCAGGTATTTCATGTAAAATATCTGTAATATCAGATAGAGTCTCAGGTTTTTCTTTATCAAAAATATCCTGCAGATATTCTGCTACCATATTGTCAGCAGGAGTATGTACACACATATATGGAATATCAAGTATTTCAGCCATGTCGATATCTCTGTTAACATTTAAAGGCATAATAAGTCGTTCGATCTCCCCTATCTTTTCCTCAGTTATTCCCTGACTGATATTTATTGGTACGCCAAGATCAAAAAGTATATCCTTCTGCATATTCATGACATCATATAATTTTGATATAGCAAGTCCGACAGGATGATGCGCAAGTACAAGATCTACTTTTGTACCTTTTTTACGAAGATGATGTGCAAGAAGAATCTCGCCACATTTAATATCTATTCCAACAAGAATCGCATTCTTCACCTGACAGTCAGGAGATCCATAAAGCACCCTGGTATCAGAATATGGGTTAAAAAGACTATCTGGGGAGATTTTATCTTTCTCTTCTATAGACATCTTTTTATAATCAGTTTTGCAATCTTTCAACAACTTCTTTATTCTTGTAGTTCCACGAGGATCATTTTCTATTCCTTTTTTTATCGCCAGTTTATAAATATCATTCAGTTTCATTTTCAGTTTCTCCATTTTCATCATACATCACACTCAGTGATTCCAGTGTGTCAGATATCCGGCTCATAAATGTACCAATCAATTCCATCTCGCTGCATTCCAGTTCGCTATTCATCGAAAAAGTAATCAGTTCTCCAATCTTTTCATCAGATACCATAATAGGAAAATAAACAAGGTTTTTTATTCCTGCAAGATTTTGATATTTATTATCATCTTTATTAAAATCACTGATGACCAAAAAATCATCAACTTTATATTTCTGCTTCTCTATCACTTCAGTAACAAGTTCTAAAAGCTCGTTATAACATAACCGTAATTTTTTTTCGGATACAACACCATCTACTATTTCAAATACAAATTCATTATCTCCGTTAGAATTAACGAAGTTGAAAAAAATTCCTTCTACATTATCAGTCAAATCCTTTACGATATTGATCATCAAGCGCATCGAATCCTTTATATGCGTAATACTCAGAAATTCTCTTGCTATCCGTTCCATTATTGAAAGCTCAAAAGAAAGCTCCATATTCATGTTTTTCTGCTGATTATATTTACTGAAAAAATATACAAAATAACCCAGAATAACATATTGAATACACCAGAATATCAACCGGCAAAAAACCGTTCCTTCCACATGAATAATCGTTCCGAAATGGCATAGACACACTGCCACAATGATCGGATAAAGAACTCTATAAGAATAAAACATCAGAATATAAAGAAATACAAAATAGAATATGAAAAAATAAAAATCCCTGAAAGGAAGTCCAGTCATTATCGCAATATTAACAATAAAAATTGAAAGAGTCACGAGCAGGAAAATAAAGATCTTCTGTTTCAACGCTTTTACCTTCTTTATAATATTAATAATCGTACGTTTTCGATAATACAATATACACTAATAATTTTCAATATTCAAATAATCCGACGTGCATGAGCGAATCTTGAAATTTTCTTTTCAAGAGACACATAATATTTACAATGTACTTGAATTATTGTATTATTGATATTAAGTCAATTTTCTATTGAAGGAGTACATTATGAAAAAGTTATTTGTATGTTTTCTTTTCTTTTCCTTTACTTTCCTAGTGTTTTCATCGCTATACGGTTATCAGAACAGTCTAACACCTGAAATTTTGTGGAAACTGATAAAAGAAAAAAAGTCCGATGAAGTAATGAAACTTCTAAAACCAGAATTGAAAAAAAATCCCAATGATTTTTACTATAATTATTTCTACGGTAAAGCTTTACAGCTGAAAAAATTGAATATTCTAGTACCTATATATATGAAACAGGCATTAAAACAAAATAACATTGTTAATTCAAAATTAAACATGGAATTAAAAAAAGACATTTATCTGACACTCTTCAAAATATACAGGATAAATCGATACTTTGAGACAGCCCGGAATATTTTAAAAAAAGGCAAAAATACTATCGGAAACATATATAGTAAAAAGCTCGCATTGTTAAAGAAAAATATAAACGATTTCAAAAAAATTGTTAAATGGAAAACTGCTGATTATAATGATAAATACTTCGATCTTAAATTTAAACTTCCAGATAAATGGGTAAGTTTTACAAAAAAAGAAAAACTTGCCTGCCTGGGTAGATTCATAAAAAAAAATGGAGCTCTTGATATCAGATTAATAAAAATTGAACGAAATCCATATGCAAAAGGACAGCAATTTGAAACTAAATCAGCTCGTAAAGATCTTGTGTATAAAACATTTGATTATATTAAAACTAAACTAAAACTTCCAGATAATCATAATCTCAAAAAAATAGATATCTGCGGATTAGATGGCTGGTATTGTAAAATTCCTGCAAATAGAGGTATTGAAGTATACTGTTCTCTTTTATGGATACCTTTAAAGCAGTGCATGATTCAAATTGTAACTACGCATACTAATCCTGATCTTAAGGGAAAATTGATACAATACCTTTTCAAAAATTTAACTGTAAAATCAAAACATTAAATGGGTAATTTTCAAAAAGTATGATAGAATTTACATATGGAACATAACCCTACAGACCTATATGAACATCTGATACACGGAAAGCCATTGGATTTTACTAATTTTCCACTGGCAGATCCTTCATTTATGACAAACCAGGAACTGCTTTTCAAGCGTTACTTCAAAGTCTACATGAAAATGAAAAACCCGCTTATTTATCGTAGATATCTGAACAATATATTTAACCCTCCTGGAATTGAAAAAGACCATACTCATAACATGGGAATCCTTCAGGAATATCTTAAGGAATCTGATCAATATGTTGAAGATATTCTTTCATTGATTCCGGCTGAATACAGAAAAAATCTTGAGCTGATGCCTAAGACAAAATTCACAAATGATCTTTTCCAGCTTTTAGAAACATGTTTTCACTCTAAGGATAAAAGAGAAATCTATGAGGCTCAGAGGAAACTTTGCCTTACAAAATCTTTTTTCGTTATTGACGGTACAAAAAATATCAAAGATGGCAAAAAACACATGAAATTCTTTGACGAAACACTTAATAATTATCTGTGGCTTATGGATGAAAAAACGCAGGATAAAGAGTTTCATTATAAAACTGGAAAATCTGGAATTAAACTTGTTGACAAAAAAGAAGGAGATGATATTTCCAGCTTTATGTTCAGATCAAAAAAAGCCCAGTTGCACTTCAATACTACATACTACTATAATCCAATAGATATTTATCATTATAAAATAAGATTTAAAAGAGAATATTCGAGTCCTCACATGCTATCACGTAATGTCATGGATCTTTTTAAGGAAAAGTCATCTTCTGTTAATCTCGTTAAAAGACGCAGAAGTTCTTCAATCCTTAGTAAAATGATCAGAAAAGGGATTGATTCTCCAGTTAAAATCAACGATATTCTTGGTGTTATGTTTATTGTGAAAGAAAGAAAAGATGTTTACAAACTGGCAAACATCCTGGAAACGCTTTTTTCAGGTCCTTTCAGTTGGAATGATGTAGTCGATACTATTTCAAATACTGGTGATAAAAAACTTCTCAATAAATATACTGGAAAAGGTTATCAGGTTTTCAAAACTGCTTTAAGTATCCTTTATCCGGAAAATATACTTCGTGAAGATTATTATCTTTTTTCTACTGAAGTCCAGATCTATACAATCGAAGGTTATTTAAGAACTATCCATTCATCACATTTTGCAAGTCATAGAAGGCTAAAGACCAGACAAATAATCTTTGGAGTTTTACCGTATCTATTCCCTAAAGAAATATATGGCACCAGCATTCTTCAAAAAATTCTAAACGACTTTATTTACAGAGACCATATAAATACGCAACAGTATCTTCAAAACAATAAATAAAATCCTGACGATTCTGTGATCGTTGTCCCCTTATAACACATATCTGACATCTTGGAATGATTTCAAAATTCTGGGCAATATGATTCAACCTTATTATGTTAAGTGATTCACCTTCCCACAATTCTTTAAGGGAGTGTTCTCTTAAACTTCCATGACATAGATCCATCTTACTGTCCAGACAACATATAGTCAGATCGCCATTGCTGCTTATATACGGTGAATAAAAAATCGAGGCACACGGTTTTATATAGTTTTCAGCTTTATACGCTTTTTCTAGACATAATTTCAATTTATCTACAATCTTTCGGTCTGGATTTTTGATCATAATCAATGACAGGTCTTTAATTTCTCTCAGTTCCTCATCTGATAAGGAAACTATCTTAATATCAGTTTGTATCGGAATTTTATCTTCATCAATTTCAGAACAGCATAATTCTGGAATTACCTCTTTTACATGCGTAGTATAAAGGTTGAAATTTTTTTCCTTTTCATGCGAATGCGTGTTTAATACTTCATAATAAATATAATTATCAATCGGTAAAGAAAAATCATGTATCTCGTGTGATTCAAAAGTTGAAAGCGGTTTATAAGTCATGTCCATATCCTGAAAAACTACACCCCAATTGTTGAAAAAGTCCTGGACTTCATGCTTGTTCTGTTCCATAACTATGAACTGTAAAACAATCTTAACGTTGCTGTTTAATGATTTTTTTAATGCAATCAGTTTTTTTGCATTCACACTGACTTTTCTGAAATCTCCACCAAGACGTATTTTTTCATATGTCTCAGAAGATGCCGCATCTATGGAAATAACCAGTTTTGCCCTGTTAAATGAACCAAAAAGATTCTTAAATGATTCAAAAGCTTTATCATCAAGAAGATTCAGGTTGGTATGAAGTTGGACTACTTCAAAAACATCATGTCCAATACTACAAAGATCATCCATCAAATCGGAAAATTCTGGATGGATCGTTGCTTCTCCCAGCCAAAATGGAGAAATTTCATAAAATTTCCCAAGCTGTTTGAAATCTCCTAGTATCTTTTGAAAAAGTGGTCTATCAATAAAACCTTTCTTTCTTTCATGAACTCTTGCAGATTTTTTATTCCAGGAAACTTTTCCTCCCTGTTCACACATAATGCATGAAAGATTACAAAAATCAGTAAGTTCTATTTGAGTCCAGGCTTTGCCGTAATTAATATTCATTTCTATTCTTTTTTTTTTGCTTTTTTACTATTTTGCTTTTTTACTATTTTGTTTTTTTACTATTTTGTTTTTTTACTATTTTGTTTTTTATCTATACCAATTCTGGTTTCTCAATGAGATGAAGGTTGGATTTTTCAAGGCAATTTATGCTGAGGTGTGGTACCCCACTCCGCAAGCATAAATTGTCGCAGAAAAATTCAAGATTCGCTCATTGAGGACCCAGAATTAGGCCTGCTGCACCTATAACTCCTGCATCAGCTCCAAGAAGGGCACGAATAATCTTCGTACTTTTTTTCCAATCGGAAAAATCCCTCAATCGTATGGCTTTCATCATGGCTTCTGAGAATTTATCATAACTTGTTGAAACGGCACCACCAATAATGATAGCTTCAGGATTCAAAATATTAATAATATTTGCAACTCCAATCCCTAAAATAGTTGCAAATGTCTCAACAATCGTACTTGATGCCGGATCATCATTTGCTGCAGCTTCAAAAATATATCGAGCAGAAATATTGTCCAGATTTCCATCGAGAATATCCATGATCACCTTCTTGGAATCATCTGGAAAACTATTTAAAAAATCTCTTGCAGTCTTTACTATTGCCCGACCCGATGCATATTCTTCAAGACATCCGTAGCCTCCACAGGTACACTTTTTCCCATCATACTTTATAATCATGTGTCCAAGTTCAGCCGCAGAAAAAGTATGTCCCCTGTAAATATCGCCATTTAAATAAATTCCACCACCAAGTCCAGTACCAATTGCTAACATCACCATACTATCAAAATCTTTTCCAGCTCCACACCATTTTTCGCCAAGTAATGCAACATTCACATCATTATCTACCAGTACAGGCATTGAAAATCTATCTTCAAGGAGAGTTTTAAAATTTACATTCTCTCCATTTTTTATATTTGGCATCTTGATTGCCGTACCATTTTTGTAATCTACAATTCCTGGCAATCCCATTCCAATTCCAAGAATATAATCTGGATCAACACTACAATCCATAATCAGCATCCCAACTTCATCATATATGCTTCTTATTACATCATTAACCGTAAAATCTTCATTATGTTCAATATATTTTTTTTCAATTATTTTGCCTTCACTATTCACAATTGCAGTACTTATTTTAGTTCCACCTACATCAATTCCAATTGCATATTTCTCCATCTATATCACTCCTGCTAATAATAATTTTTTACTTTGTGGTGAAATCACTTTAATCCTGCAAATCTAATGTCATAAAGATTTGCGTTATATTCGATTGGCTGTTCTTTAACCATTGTCCCTAAATACATATCAATTATTTCAGTTTTTTCCTCAAACCTCAGAATTTCAATATCCTTTCCACTTTTAACATAGATAAATCCTCCAGCATCAAAAGCTATTTTATCTGGATTCGCCAATTCACTCTTATATGAATCTCCAATCTTGTAGCATCCGCCTTCATATGATGAGTCAAATCGATACAAGGTAACATTCTTACTAGCTTCAAGAACAACAAAATAATTATTGGAAAGGACTACAAGACCTCTGTTACCACCTGTTGATTCAAGTTCAACTACTCGGCGACGTTGAATTGCATTTTGATCATATACAGAAATTTCTGAATCATTTTTAGATAGAATATATAGTTCTCCGGATATCACAATATCAGCTACCTGAGTATATCCATGATCACGATCATTTTCAGTTCCATCAAGTTCACTCATCAGTTTCTTGGAATATACATTATATAATCTTACTTTATTACTACCAGCAAGAGTATAAAAATGTGTTGCAAGTCGTGCCGTGGGTTTCTGAATTTCATTTCTGATTTTCATTGGACGACCGGTTAATATGGATTTACCAACCTCTACATCCATAATCTCTTCAGAACCAAGTTCAACAGATTCGTCTACATATTCCTCACCATTCTTATCGAATATTCTCAATTCATGCAAACCAAGATCTGCAACATAAATATTATCCATTTCATCAACATCAAATGATCCAAATGAAAAATTCTGGTTCACACCAGACGCTTTCAACTTAATTGCTTTCATTTTGCGACCAAGAATATCATACTTATCAATTAAGCGATCATTTTTATTATTTGTAAAAAAATACTGCTTTGGTTTAAATCTTTTCATAGCCAAAAGTTGGGTCCCAAGACCACCCTCAGCTCTTGGCCTTGCAGTATCAAAATTCCCAACTACACCAAAACAAAGATCAATACCATAATTTCCTTCCCATGGATCTGCAGGAATTTTAGCAAGATAACCCTTGTATTCCAGTTCAGCTAATTTATCAGGCCACTTTCCATGACGAGATTTATATTTCCCAATTGCCTGGCAAAGTGTTGAAATTTCTTCTTTTGCTTTAGCAGTTTTAGCTGCATCAATTGCGGTAAAATAATGAAAGATCATAACACCAATAATTATACCTATTATGACTATTACGATCATCAATTCAACAAGTGTAAACGCTCTGTATTTCTTCATTTATTCTGCTTTAATCACTTTTCTTTTAACTGCGGTAACAGGAAAAAGATACCTTGAAAGAAAAATCTCCCTTTTTTGTTTTGGCAGTGCTGCTATCAGTTTTACTTTTATTCCATGGAATTCACTATAATGACTTAAATCTTCATACTTGGAAAGATCTATCTCGAATACTTCAAATTGCGTTACACTGGTATTACCAATAGGAGCTCCGGATTCGCCACCAACTTTATCATAATATCTTGCTACGTGGTGAACAAGCCAATCTTTAATACCACCCCAACTTACTTTGTTACCAAATATTGCCCCTTGGGGAATTCGTTCCAGGAGTTTTTCCTTTTTTGTCCATATCCATTCAACGACATCGGAACTAGCATTCTCAATCGTTATCTTTCGTGTGCCGCCATTATCCTCTGTTTTCAATACTACCATCATATCAATATCTTTTTTCAGGTAGGCAAGAATAATTCTAATATTACTTATGGATTCTACGACATTTTTTCCCTGGATATACTGTTTATTTCCACCTACAAAAAGGTTGTAGGTAACTATCATCAAAATAGAAAAAACAGCAATACTAACAAGAAGTTCTGCGAGTGTAAAACCGGAATTTTTATTAATTTTCATTTTCACTAAGAATTTTACCTAATCTAAGTCTTTTTTTTCCGTTACTCCAAGAAGCTTCCAATTTGATTAAAATGAAAGCAGGATTACTTTCTCCCAGATCATCAATCTCTGAAGTTATAGTATAATTCTGATTGCTGATCGTTTTTTCAATAGTAAAATTCCACGTTGAAAAATTACTTTTTATATTCTTGAAAGAACGATTTGTTAAATTTTCCATTATAGAAAAAAGAGCATTTGACGCGACCATTTTATCAACACTATCAAGAGTATTTTTAGTTCCTCTCGTCATACTGCTCATCATAGTAACAAATAAAAACCCAAGAATTAAAAAAGCTATCATCAATTCAACTAGTGAAAAAGCTCTTTTTCTATTTTTCATTCCATGTTTCATAATTAGGAGATATCACAACCCGGTAATTGTTTTTTCTAAGAGCTGGATCAAATCTGATAAATCCACCTTTCTTCATACTATTCATTCCTGTCGGACCAATATTCAGGTTTTTACAACAGATCATTCCCTTTATATTCACTTTTTCCGATCCTGTTACTAATCCATCATATGCTACTAAAACAGCTTCGACTTTACCAGAAGTTTCAATATAAATATTCCCACCACGTTGTGCAACTGGATCATATTTTGCAACCAGATACAGAACTTCTTCAGGAGAATTCTTAACTATTGAGTTTTTAATATAAATATCGCCATATACTATAAGCATTCCACCATGCTTAATTCCCACCGGGTTATCTCCATCGCCAATATTGATATCTCCATTTATTTTGACTACTTTATTCAAGCTGAAATCATTTGGGCTGTCAGGATTATTTTGCCCTACAGGACTAAGGAATCTTACAAGATATTTCCAATTTGCAGAAGGAGTCACTGCATTACTGATAATTTTATGTGTAACCCTTATATCAACCCATTTTATAAAATCAAGGTCAAACAAATTCGCATTTTTATCAACTTTAACTTCATTTTTATCTGTTTCAAGATCCGCATCTTCTTCCACAAACACATAATCAATTGCATCATTATATTCCTGACCAGTTTCTTCCAGAATATAGTCAGTTCCAAGTACAGCCAGAATTTTTGGGATCAAAGAAAAAATATCTGATTGCCATTCCCACCAGTTTTGTTCAAATAATGTAAGAAAATTCTTGTTGTACGGTTCCATTACGATCTTTGATTTGAAAGTATCATACTTTTTATTGTTGCTATAAATGTTATTAACAATTTCAACATATGGCATTGCATTTAACTGGCTCCAGCCAATACTGTTATAGACTTTAAAAACATTAAATCCATGATCTTTGGCGACTCCATACATCATATTAATATCCAGAGCAGAAGTAGAGCTTAAACCACTAACAGAATTATTCATACCGGTAATTTCAAGTTGTGTCAAAGGTTGTCCAGTCACAGGACTGGTCATAGTGGCGGTGTTTGAATTATTAGAAAGGCTTTGCTGAGGGCTTGCACCTTCGAGGACATCAATTGCCATTTTCAAAATTTTATCTTTCCCAAGAATTTTCATGAGAAAACTTCCAATTATCTTTTTTACAATCTTAAAAAATATTGACTCTATTACTGGAAGATTAAATCCCATAACTACAGGCTGAGTAGTTTTTTTATCAGGAAAACAAACCACGAAAAACATTTCTTGAGAAGTCCCGGCAACTTCATCAGGAATTCCATTTCTCTTGGCGAGTATCCCCTTTAAAACATTAACCGCAAAAGTATATTGAGTACTACCGGGTACAATATTTGCAAAAATACCGTATTGAATAAATCTGGAATATACATTTCCAAATATAAAAGTCGGAGTATTAAATGGCTTATCTCCATTCCATGCAAATTGTCCAAATAGATGTACACCACTATTGTAATAATCATCAAAGTCTGAAATAGTCATGGTATAAGCTTTCTGGATAAAATTCACGACATAATCTGAAAGTTCTTCAAATTTTGCTGCGTCAGGAGTAGCACCATAAGTTTTACTATCAAATAAAAAACCCAAATTAACAGGATTTTCAGAAAAACCTGATACTAAGGAGTTGAAAAAATCTCCCTGAGACATTATTCCAACATTTAAAAAGCCAAATAACTCCGCAGGATTACTCTGTATTGCTGCATCATAAACTTTTTTCAAGAATCCATAGAAACCTTCGGTTGTTTTTATATGAGTTTTTACAGGATTACCATATGCTGGAACATCTCCGGACCATGTTGCACCAGCCGGAATTGTACCAAGGTCAACAAGTTCATACAATCTGGGAGTCATTAATTGAAACATATCAGACATAGTTGAAATCGAGTTGGCTCCACGAATATTTCCGTCAGAATCTGTTTTATATGAAATTCCACCCAATTCACCATTAGTAGCATCAATATGTATAATACCAGGGTTGGGTTTAGAAGCAGAGTCACCACCGGAGGAATTATACTGATCCCCTTTCCCCAAATATACCCATCCCCATTTGTATGGTTTGGTACGGTCATCAAACTGATAATTTTGTAATACTAGTCCCAGATTATTTGATTCTTTCCAAATATCATCTTTATTTTGAAAATAAGTACATTTTTTGAAGGGATTATAATTGTCTGATTGATTATGGTGTTCACGAACAAACAAAGTATAATGGCTCAAAACCGGAATTTTTGAGTTAAATATTGAAAATTTCTTCCGTGCTGTCAAAGTTATCTCGTGTTCATCAACCATTCCCGTTGCCTGAATAACAAAATATCCTTTCTTTTCTTTGGAATAATTACTTTCAAAATCATTAACAACATTATACTGTTCAAAACTTTCTGTCCAGCATTTGAGCACCTTCAGATAGAAATTCTTACCACCCCATTTAAGAAATTCCCGATTTTTTTGATAAAGCTTAGTAAAATTTGCCAGGTGTTTCGTATCACTTGTCTTTAGGATTGTACTGTTTAATGTTAAACTACCTGAATTATCACCGGAAATATCCAGTATAATCGTCTTTTCGACCATATCAGGTAATCTTTCCTTGATGACAGGATAATTCAAATCATCATCCAATTCTGTTTTAAGATATGATATAGCTGATTCAACTAGATCTTTGCCCTGGATTTTCTCATGGACATTGATATCCATAAAATTACTTTCCTTTGAAATTGTAAGAAAGGATATTGATAATATCCCCACAATCAA
>DAOVTB010000264.1 GCA_030633305.1 Candidatus Muiribacteriota bacterium | reverse complement strand
GCTGCGTTCTCAGCGTTCACTGCGCGAGAATCTTCATTTGTTTTCTATTCACTGCGCGAGAATCTTCTATTGAACACTATCTTCGGGAAGGCCATCTGGAAAAAGCCCACCAATTATAACAGGTTTGATTGGTTCGCCTTCGACATCAAAAGCAGGAATATAATCCCTCAGGTCACTTTTAGGGCTTGAAAGTGTATTCCCAATAGCGAGTCTGAATGGTGCTGTTGGCGTTGTGTCTTCAGGGTCTTGTGGAGGATTGATTAGTGAAACACTTTGACATGAGGCTTTAAGTTCCAGCAGGAAGGGTTTTATTTTTGTATCATAGTCAGCCTTATCTGATGCTGATGGATTGATCAATCGATTTTCAGTATCTGTTCTGGCAAAAATCAATTCAGCACCATGTAGGAATTTATCAAATGCAAGAATCAGGGCTTCTTTTGCTGTTGAAAGACGATTTGCACCATCTGAAAAAATAGGTATAGATGGAACATCATCAGGACTTTCAATTGCAATTCCAGCATTTATCCGGCTTTCAAGTTGAGAAAAATTGTATGATGTTGAAATATTCAGTACAGCTTTTGTAAGATTCAATACACTATCCAGAAGGTATATATCTCCTAAATCAATGGTATATCGCGATAGTGCCTGTGGTATTCCAGGATCTGTTCCAGTAATTCTTTTTATAGAGGTATTTATCCTTGAAAGAACCAGTTTTGTCAGTTGGAATTGAAGTGTGGTACTTCTTTCTGCAATTTGTAAATGACTGATACAGGAGTTGATATTAAATAGTACATTTCTAGCTTTAACCTGATAGGCCATAAGATTTATGGTAACTTTTTCCATGGCTTTTGCGGTTATTTTTGCAGTAGATTTTGTACTGTTAAGATCACCAAACGAATTGGAAATGTCTGCAATTTCCGTTGCTATATCCTCAGCACCCTCAGTTGCTACAACTATGGCCATTCCAGTATTTGCTTCAGGATTTTCAGGTTCTATTTCCAGGACAGATTGATATACAGTTTTAGCCAGGGAAAGATCTGAAGTATCTGTGATACTGCTTTCTGCATCTGCCAGCATTGAACTGAGTTCCTCGGCGGTGATACCAATAACTGCTTCTGTGTCCTCGGCTGAATCAATTAATGAACATCCGCAATTAAATACCATAAAAACGCCTAAACATAATAACAATAGAATTTTTTTTGTGTTTTCCATTTTTTACCCCTTTTTTTGATACTGATATCTTTATCGGAGAGGTTTTGTATTATATTTAATCTTTACACATTTTCACAGTTTTGTTATAATCCTAATTAAGTAAACTAGGCGCGGAATAATGTTTAAATATATATTAATATTAGTCCTGATTTTTTTCTCAATACCTTGTTTGTATGCAGGGGATTTGTTTTATAATTTCAGCTTTGAATTAAAACTTTTTAATAAAAAAATGCCATTATTCAAAAATCTTCCATCTTCTATGAAAGATATTCAGTTGATAAAGAATAAAGCCAGATTTGAAAAAAATTTCAATTCCAACAGTAAAGATACGGCCTTTATAATAGAAATGGTGAATTCATTTATTAAATTACATTTTCTGGAAATTAAATTTAGCATTGAGGAAATGAAGAAAGTTCGCAAAATCATATTAGAACATGTAAAAGACGTTGATTTAAAAAAAGGAATTGAACTACAACTTGGATTTTGGGAAAAATTCTTCAGTAAAAAGGGAAATGTTGATTTAGTAAAAGTCAGAAAAGCTCTTATGGAGATAAAAAACAAAGAAATAAAGAGCTGGTTTGAACTTGTTACTGCTCTTGCGATAGAGACATTGGTTTCCAGAAGGAGTTTTATTGAAAAAATCAAGTTATTGATCCATAATGATAGTAAAAATGCTCAGTTTCATTTTTTAATTGCCAAACTGCTTCTTTCTCAATTGTATTCTCAAAAGGAATTTCAACCTGAAATTTTAAAAGTGCTTAAGAAATCAGTTTCATTAAAGGGCAATAGTAATGATTATAAAAGGGATGTGTACAGGTATTTAAAGGCAGTTGTATCCAATCAGGAAATTTTTTCACATCTTGATCATATCTTTCTGATATTTTATTATCAGCTGGGCCTTAAATATGAACCATTTAGCTCTGCTATTAAAAATAATCTGGCTTATATCTATACCCATTATCAGAATACTTTTCCATATGCCAAAAAATTGATTGACAGTGCACTTAGCATTGAACCTGAAAATCCATATTTCCTTGATACAAGAGGATGGATATTTTTCAAAAATGGATTGTTTGATGAAGCTGAGAAGGATTTTTTGAAGGCATTTAGTATTAATCAGGAAATTCCAGATTTATGCTATCATCTGGCATCAATTTACTATTCAAGGGGCAAGATTGAGGAAGCTGTAAAATATTTTAAACAAGCTTATTTACTTGCTCCACAAAGACCTCTTATTTTAAATGATTATGGGTATCTTCTTGTTGATAACGATATTGATTACAAGCTTGGAATGAAACTTTGTTCTGAAGCTGTAAAACGGGAATCTGATGACACAAGTTATCTTGATTCTCTGGCCTGGGTCTATTTAAAGACTGGAGATCCTATAAGTGCTGTTAATCTTTTCACAAAAGTTCTGAGCAAGGTTTCACATATGGCTGAGGGCAAATATCATTTAGCTGTAACCAATCTTCATCTTGGGAATGAAGAAAAAGCTCTTTCCCTTGTTCGGGAAGCACATATAGATGAACCAGGTTTTAGAAAAAATGTATTTTTACTTGGAGAAATGTATGTGTTAAGGCAATTACTAAAGGAAGATGTATCTTCACATAATGTGGATAAACGCGCGTTACACTATGCTTTGATTGGGAATCTTTATGAAAAATATTTCCTTTGGTCCAAGGCTTCAGAATATTATGAAAAAGCCTGCAAGCTTTTTCCTGAAAATAAATTTATAAATAATAAATGCCAGGGGATCCAGACACTTATTTCTGATATTAGAAAGATCAATTTACTTGATGGATTAAATGTTACTGGTACACTCGATATTTTAAGTTTTCTCCCGGAATCAGCAAAAATATATCTTGGTGGCCTTGTAGAGCAGAAAGAAAATAAATTCCGGTTTTTTTCAAAATTGAATTCGACGTTTTCAAAATTATTTTTCTATATTGAAGCAGACAAAAAATTGGAGCCCATTTTCGCAAAACTTATATCCAATGAACATACAAATTTCATGATATTTTATGATGCAGGAAATATTATTTTTACAAACTCCAGGGAATGGAAAACAATAATTAGTGAAGAAGGCATTGAATTTCCAGATAATGGAAAAATTGAAATAAATCTTTCAAAAGACTTGAAAAAGAAATTTAATTTGGATGATATTGGAAATATTTATATTGAATTTTCTGGAAAAGGGATCAGTTCGTTGAATTTAGTGACTAAAAATGTACAACCTCAGATTCTTTTAGGATTATCTAAAAAGTATATGCTGACATTGGAGAAACTTGAAAAAACAGGTATGGTATATGATTTGAAAAAGAAAATAATGGATTATAACGGTAATAGAATTATAAGCTATAATTTCGCAGTTAACTATAACCATTTTATTAGTTACTTAAAGAAATTAGTCAAGAGGATTATTAAAAATGAAATGTTGCCTGACCTTTACAGACTGGAAACTGCACTCCAGCCTGAAAAGCAATATAAATAGGAGAATCTGGCGTGTCGCAGTTTAATTATAAAATAGAACTTGAAGATGAAAAGATTATAAGTGGTCAAGTTGAAGCTGTTGATAAGAATGAAGCAAGGCTGAAGCTTCAGGAAAAAGGCGGAAAAATCCTTGAAGTTCTTGGTGAATTGGAACTGAGCTGGACTGAAGTTTTTGATAAGAACAACAGAGGAATTAACAACAAGGATTTGTTTCTTTTTACCAAGTATTTTGGTGTTCTTTTAAAAGCCGGTATTCCAGTTGTTAAATGTATGGATATCCTGCAGGGCCAGATGCCAAATATTCGTCTAAAAAAGAGAATAGCTAAGATGAAGGGTGACATTGAATCTGGAAGTTCGATGTATGAAGCTTTTGCCAAGTATCCTGATGTTTTTAATAATATGTATGTAAACCTTATAAAAACCGGTGAAGAATCTGGTCTTCTTTATGAAATATTCATGAAATTGACTGATTTTCTCCAAAAATCACTTGCATTAAAGGCTAAAGTGAAATCAGCTATGGTATATCCAACTGTAATTGCGCTTGTGGCAGGTGCTGTTGTGTTTTTTCTGCTTGCATTTATTATTCCGAGATTTGAAAAGATTTTCTCATCTTTTGGTGCAGAACTTCCGCTTCCAACACGTATTATGATTGGGATTTCAAAATTTCTCAGGTCTTATTCCATATATGGAGCCGCAGTAATTGGTTTTTTGGGATATTTGTTTATGAAATGGAAAAAAACTCCAATCGGTGGAAAGATTGTTGACACTGTAACTTTAAGACTTCCATTATTTGGTTCATTATCTCAGAGATATTCTGCTGTTACATTTTGCTCAAACCTTGCCATTCTTTTACGTTCAGGTGTTAATATTTCAAGGGCACTTGAAGTTGTAATCGACAGTATTGATAATATTGTTATAAAGACTGAAATGCAGAGTACTGCAGTTTCTATAGAAGGTGGCGAATCGATTGCCAAGGCTTTTGAACGGTTGACTTATTTCCCCGATATGGGTAAACAGATGGTAGCTGTTGGTGATGAAACCGGTAATCTAGAGGATATGCTGCAAAATATTTCTGAATTTTATGAAGAAGAAGTAGAAGGTCTGGTCGATACAATAACAGGGTTGATAGAACCGTTATTTATCGTGTTTCTTGGTATAACCGTTGGTGCAATCGTTATTTCTATGTTCTTTCCGATGTTCCAGATGGGTAAAGTTGTTGGAGGTAAATGATGCTGCTTAGGAGTGCAAAAAAAATGAAGATTTTATTATTTATACTTACTGTTGTTCTAATTGGGGGTATGTCAGGCTATACTGCAAACCTTGAAAAAGTTACGTTTGAGGACAAGGATCAAAGGATCTTTTTTCATTTTGATACTGATGATTATATTCTTAAGCCAGTTAGTACTGCGGCCCTTGAAATTCTAACTTTCAATAATACCAGTGCAAAAACAGATTGGGCATATAGAACATTCAAAAATAATGTTTATCTTTCTTATATAAGAATTTTTTCTGGAAATGGTTTCACTAAGATAATTATTGGGAAAAAGAAAGGTGTAGTTTCACGGAGTAAGAAAATTGGGAAGATAGTATCATTAAGCTATTATAAAAAAGGCGCAGGCCCTAAGGCTGGTAAAAATATTGAGCTAACTGTACCTGTTGAAGAGATAAAAATATCTGGAAAGATATCAAAAATCAGTCT
>DAOVTB010000001.1 GCA_030633305.1 Candidatus Muiribacteriota bacterium | reverse complement strand
ATCTTATTATGACTGAGTGAATAGATGAATTTACCATTGTTTTCAGAATATTTTCTGAATGAGGCTTCTAATTCAAATAATTCCTGCAATTTTTCAATTGATACAGTTTCAGGAAAGAGTTCGTTCCATCTGTCTGCCATAATTCCAAATTCTGATAATTTCTGTAAAATTGGAAATACTGCTCTTGTCTTTTTTAAGGCTGTTTCCATGTCAATTTCGAATTTTGACATCAGGAATTTTATAAAAAAAATCTTTTCTTCACGCCTTTGTATAACGGAAAAACCAGTTAATATGGTTATTTTAGAAATCAGATAATCCTTGAGGTCAATAAAACAGGGTAGTAAACCAGAAGTTTTCTTTTGAAACTGCTCTTTTGCATAAGATAAGGCAATATTATTTGGGAATATTAAATTGAATTCTGAATAATCAGGATGATGATCTTTTAATGCTTCAAGAATTTTATTAATCACTGTATTTGCCCCGAATAAAATATAATAAAGATTTTACCATGAAAGAAGTAATAAACTAAAAGAAATAAAAAGATTTGGACCATGAAGAGCATGAAGGACATGAGGAGAAAAAAAGAAAAACGGAAAAGCATTGTTATTGCTGTCATTACCCGACTTGATCGGGTAATCTATTTCAATTGGTAAAGTCAATAAAATGGATCCCGGTTTATTTCCTCAGCGTTCTTAGCGATCTCTGCGCGAGAATCTTCAGTTTTTTCTAAAGTTCAAGCGTAAGAGTTTTCTTTTTATCGCCCAGTATCAATTTATCAATGACTTCATCAACAGTATAAACTGTCTGTTCGCCTGTATCTCTGTTTCGGATTGTAAGGCTGTTAGTTTCCATTTCTTTTTCACCAATGATTGCAAGATATGGATATCTCATATGTCTTCCTTCACGGATCTTTTTTCCCAGAGATTCGTTTCTGATATCTTTTTCAATCCTGATTCCTGCTTCAAACATCCGGTCATATACTTTATCAGTAAAATCGTTCATTTTTTCTGATATTGAAAGTAACCTAAGCTGAACTGGTGCAAGCCACAAAGGGAATGCTCCAGCGTAATGTTCAATGAGAAATGCGATTGTTCTTTCAAAACATCCTAGTGAAGATCTGTGGATAATTACTGGACGCTGTCTTTCGCCTTCTGGATTGATATAGAACATATCAAATTTTTCAGCCAGGAAAAGATCAATTTGATTTGTGATTATCGTATCATCTTTGCCATTAACATTTTTAATCTGGATATCAAGTTTTGGACCGTAAAATGCAGCGTCACCAATGGCAATTTCATATTTCCAACCCAGTTCGTCCAGGATTTCAAGCAGTTGTGACTCTGATTCCTTCCACATTTTAGGATTATCAACGAATTTACCTTTTTCATCATTACTTAATGCAGCCTTAAACCAGACTTTATCAGAAATACCCATTGAATCCATTAAAAATTTGATCAGCATGAGAGCATTTTTGAATTCTTCTTTCATCTGCTCAGGAGTACATATGATATGTGCATCTGCAAGTGTGAAATTTCGAAGGCGTATAAGTCCACTTAATTCACCTGATCTTTCAAATCGATAAAGAGGAGAAATCTCAGCAAGTCTTCTTGGAAGATCTCTATGTGAATGAAGCTTATTTTTATACATCATGAAATGGTGTGGACAGGTCATTGGTCGAAGTATGAATTGCTCATCTTCAATATCTACTGGATTATACATTGAATCCTGGTAATGATCCCAGTGCCCGGATACTTTGTATAGATCGATTTTTCCAAGAACAGGAGTATAAACGTGTTCATAACCTCTTTTCAGTTCTTCGTCAACAGTGAATCTTTCAAGTATACGTCTCATTGTTGCACCTTTTGGAAGTAACATCGGAAGTCCTTTTCCAACAAGATCACTGAACATGAAAAGTTCAAGCTCTTTTCCTAGTTTTTTGTGGTCGCGTTTCATTGCTTCTTCTCTTTGTTTAATATACTCCGCCAATTCATCTCTGTTTTGAAAAGCAAGGCCGTATATTCTGGTAAGCATCTTGTTTTTTTCATCACCACGCCAGTAGGCACCAGCAATTCGGTCAAGTTTGAAACTGCCTTTTTCGATATCACCCATTTTTTCAATATGCGGACCAGCACAAAGATCTTCCCAATCGTTGTTTGAATAAATACCTATTTCGGTTTCGCCATCAGCTTTCAGGTCATTGATAAGTTCTACTTTATAGATTTCATCTTTTTGCTCAAAATATTTAAGTGCTTCATCTATTGGCATTGTTCTATGAACAAATTCCACTTTTTTGTTTCCAACAATTTTTTTCATCTGTTTTTCTATTTTTTTTAAAGATTCTTCTGAAAGTTTTTCAGGGAAGTCAAAATCGTAGTAAAAACCATTATCGATTGCAGGACCGATTGCAAGTTTTGTTCCTGGAAATAATTTTTGTACCGCCTGAGCAAGTGCATGAGAAAGTGAATGTCTTTTTATTTCTATATCAACCATTATTTGCCTCCATAAGGTAAAAGTTTATTAATTAAATTATGTAATACTAGCAGAAAAAGCTTATATACTCAAGAACATCGAGTGAAAATAATATTAAATACCAATATAGATGGGGTAAGATGCACTTTATTTTTCTTTGAAACTTCAAAAAAAATCACAGTGCCCTGACCCCTGAGCCAGGTATGATGTTCAACCAAATACATAAAATGTTACGGTTTGCATGTTTTGAGATATTTTAAACAATACTCTGACCCTTGTTCCAACCTAGTTGATTCCTCAAAAATTGATATACTATGTTCTTCACCCGTAAACGCAATTGCAGAAAGAAAACCTTTTCTGGGTTCAAATTCAATCATATTCCAATCAAGTTGTGGATCATGATGTTCAGATGTTAAGAATTTCAGTGGTTGTTCTGCGTTCAACAAGATTTCAAAAGAATGAAGTGGGATACTGAGACCTTTGCCTACAGCCTTTATATATGCTTCCTTTCTGACCCAGTATTTCAGAAACAGAAGATTTTGCTCCTTGATAGGGGTGTTACAAATATTGTTACATTCATTTTCAGTGAAAAAATTTTTAGAGATAGTAACCAGTTCTTTTACATCGCGATCCAATGTTTCAATATCAACTCCTATCTTTCGATTAAAGGTAATTCCAATGATAATTCCATCATCTGAATAGGAAAGATTGAATTCAAGTGGAGTTTTATGGATATCAGGATTAAGTAAAGGTCTTCCATAATGATTATAAGTAAAAGAAATGTTAGATGCAGAAACACATAAAAAACCTCCTAATATTCGACGAAGCATACCTCGTGCAACAATATATCGATTTTTATCTTTTTTGAATCTATATTTTCTGGCGCGTTCCTTTTCACCATGCGACATACTCGTTAAAAATGTATCAATATCTTTTTCCTTTTCTGTAACAGAAATGAAAAAGATGTATGTTTCATCTGCATTAAGCGGAGGAAATGGAGCTTTAGGATTCCATTTTTTGCGTGGTATCTTCATAGGTTTGATTATAACATATGATTTTAGTATTGTAATGTTGACAATATTAAAAATATCGATAATAATTAAAATAGATTTTAATATTAATAATATAGGGGACTTTATGTTAAATTTCCGAAAAATAGTTGTTATGACTGTTCTGATAACATTTATCAGTGGATTTTTTATGCCACTAGTTCTTGATGCGCAAAATTTGACAGAATATAAACTTGAAGACGACAGGGAAGAATATCAAATTCTTTATATGAATGAAATGGCAGCAATGCGGGATACCCCGATTGAGATACATAAACGTTGGTATGCATTTGGGAAAAGCTATTTTCCATTCAGTTCAAAAACCGCAAATTATATAGATACCGGAATAACCTGTGTTAATTATTTAAAGCCTACTTCTTATGTGTCTTATGGTTCTCAATATGCTTATTTGAAGAAGATGTTTGGTGGAATAATAGATCTTGCACTGGTTGCAAATAAGACAAAAATGTTGACAATAGCAAAATATTTAAAGCAATACAAATGTTTTTCTGCTACTGCAAGGGCGATCAATGATATAGAAGGATTAAATAGAGGTGAAATATTTGCATGGGCATTTCGAGCTTTAAAACATAATGTTATAGATAAGATTCTTACCTTGTATAGAGTGGGACTTAAACCAAATGCAATAAAGGTTTTTGAAGGAATCAGCGAGGCTTTGAAAAATTCTAAAAGGCTTCGACAGTTATCCAGGGTTCTGTATCTTGACCGTTATCTTGGTAAAATTCCTGAATTCCTGAATTCTGTCCAGAAAGTAATGAAAAGCAGTAAATTCTTTACTGTGGGAAAACTTGCTAAGTTAAAAGGAATAGTTGGAACAGGAAAAATAGCTAAAGTTGGAAAAGGAGTTGGGATAGCTCTTGATGTTCTTGGCCCTGTTGCTGATGTTTTTGAAGTTTTTCAGCGTTCAGCAGATGTGAAAGCCTGTATAGATGATAAGGCATTTAATACAGTGTCAACATGGGGTGGAGTTTTTGCGGCAGTAAAACTTGCTGTCCTGACTGGTAGTTATGTTCCAGGAATTGGAACTGTCTGCAAAATACTTGATGCTGTTTTACAACTCGGCGAAATGGCATATTCATGGTGGTGCGAGAGACATAGTCCGCTTGGCATGCATAAAGCAACTGTAAGCAGTAGTGAATACAAACAGTTTAAAAAGCTATACGATAAAATCTGGAAAACCCAGCTTCATCCAAGTAAAAAATACATGCATGATGTAATCATTAAACTCGAGAAACAATTTCCAGTAAAAGAGGTTACAAACACTGATAAAGATGAATTAGAGATTGATTTTGATATAGATCAGTATAAAAAAATTAAATTTGCATCATTCAAAAAAATGGGACATATAATCGATGCAGTTGCAAGTGTCAATAATGGAGTCATCAGGGATACACAAAATGGTGTAAATATTCCTATTTATCCGCTTTCAAAGCCACTTTATAGAGCGATGGCTTATATGGTAAAAAATATGCCTGACGACAAGGATATGAGCTCTGCACATATAAAAGAAAAAGAGAAACTGATGGAGCAGATTTGTATTGCTGGTTTTTATCAGAAATATATGCTGTCAGGAAGCCTGGATCATTATATCAATTCAAAAGGTGTTCTTTCGCTGGATAATTCAGTGCCATGGTATGGAAATCTTCTTGGATGGGGAGCGGATGCGAAGAAAAGAGATAAATTTCTGAATAGAAATCATGAATTTAAAGAATTTCATTTTAAACTTTTAAAACAGGATGCCTACAAGATACTGAGCAGGTTTGATCAATACAGGAAACTTGTAAAAGCGACTTCTACAAATGCTGATGCTAATGCCAGTCCAATATCTGTTTTTAACCTTGGTTTCCATTATCACTTATTTGAATATGAAGTTCTTCTAAAGGATTTTCGCGACTGGAACCTTAATCTTGTTAAGTTCGCAAACAGGTTAAGGATGTTTTTTAACCTGACTGATGATATCAAGATCCATAATGAGATAATCAAACACGGAAGAGATGAACTTGAAAAACTTATTGAATCCTGGAATTATAATGGAATTGTATCTGATAAAGTAAAAGAGGATAAGAAGTTTCGCAATCCAAGAGAACTGCAGTTCATGGCTGACAGGATTTTCAGATCATGTAGTTTCAGGCTGGCAAAAGAGATAAAAAAGACTCTTTCTAATGGTTCCATATCTATGACTCTTGGTGATGCAAGAGCCAATATGAGAAAATATGAAACCTCAGCAATTAAAACATTATTCAGTTGTAATGATGCTATACTTGGACTTTTGACATCCTATGAAGCCAAAAATGAAGGCTGGATTTTTAAAAGTGGCGCACAGACTATTTCTGGTCTGAACCTTGCTCCAGTGCCAAAAGCTCTTGAAGTGAATATGCCTACACTCATTATAGGTTTTATACGAGAATATTTTGCTCTTTATCAGATTTTCAGTAATACACTGAATGCTTATGATATTGTCTGGGCCAGTCGTGCCGCTTTAGTTCAGTCCACAAAAGATTTTGTTAAAAATGAACTTTGGAATCCACCAATTACTGATTCTGTTGCATTAGAGGGAAACAATCTAAAAGTATACAATAGATCTGTGAAGGCAGAGCTTAATAAGTATATTGGGCTTGCTCAAATTGCAATGGATGGTGATGATAACAATAATTTGCAGAGTAAATATGAAGGCATGAATGCTGATGGTAAAAAGTGTAAGAGAAAATGGTTTGAAGGCTGGGGAAGAAAATATTTAACGGCTCTTGGCGGGTATTTGAACTGGTATTCAAAAGTTAAGGAAAAACTGTTTGAAAAAATTGGTTCACTGGATGGAAAAATTGCAGATTTTTTCATATATTCAGTTCATTGGAAGGCATGGCTACAGCATGATTCGTATAAAAATATCATGCTGTACAGAGATGTTACTCACATATTGAGTATGGATACTGCTTTCTGGAAAGGAATATATGATGAGGAAAAGAACAGGATAAAAGCTGCTTTAAGTGCTGAACTTGATGTTCCTGAAGATCATATTACTTTTGCGCCAATAGTTAAGTCTACAACTTATTGTTCTGAACCAATAGGAGTTAAAGCACCAGTTTTTATGATTCTTGAGAAGGATGGCGAGAAAGATACAGGTACATTTTCTACCGATATGAAAAAGAAATATAAAGTGCATCTGGTTCATTAATGAAAAAAATATTCACTTTACTGATTGCTTTTATTCTGTTGATATCTACAGTTTATTCTATTGATCTTGCCAGAATTTATGATAAAAGACTTAAAAATAATTGGGATCAACCTGTTTTATGCAATGCAGCAGCAAGACATTTTTTTCTTTCTGGAAAAATTGATAAAGCATCCAAAATACTTGAAGAGAATTTAAAACGGCATCCTGAAGATACAGACAGTCTTTTTTTGATGGCCGCAGTTAGTTTAAATCAGAAAAAGTTTAAGCAGGCAAAGGATATTCTTCATTTGTTATTGAAAAAAAATCCTGGTAATAAAAGTTATCTGGAGCTTCTTATAATTACTCTGAATAAAATGGGAGATAAGAAACTTCTGGCAAAATATAATGAAATTCTTTCCTCAACTTCTGGAAATGTAAATACTGTCACAAAAAAGAAAACAGTAAATTCAATAATGAAAGTTGCTTCAGCAACAAGTTTGCTTAAAGTACTTCAGAAAAGTAAAATTCAGAATATGAAAAAAGAAGTTGGCTCTGTTTATTTCGCTAAAAGCAAACTTAAACTTCCTGAACAGGAAAAAATTGCTGAAAAACTAGCTGATGAAACAGAAGATCTTTTAAAGGATAGGGGTTTTATAGTTCGAGATCATGATAAAATCTTCAAAAATATGAAAGAAATACTGTTGAAAGCTCCAGATACAAAAACTGCCCAGATCATACACTGGAAGATGCATTATTATTTTTTCGGATTAACTGATGATGGAAATGAAGACTGGTTACAGGTGCAGACCTGTCTTGAAAGCTATCTTACGAAATTTCCAGATGATGAAATCCATAAGAAAGAAGCTTATGATAAGCTTGCTATGGCTTCTGAGGAGTTAAAAGACTGGAATACCATGTTGTATTATGCTGAACTTTATCTGGAAAAGGATCCAGTTCATTATCCGATGCTTTTGAATCAGGGAAATGCTTTGATAAAACTTGGAGAAGTAGAACGTGGAGTCGAGATCATGGAAAAGATAATAAAGGAATCACCGCATAGCGTTCAGTATTTTCTTGCAAAGGATGAACTCAAAACCCTAGGCTATTGAGTTTTTTTTACTTCCTGTAGTATTTTATCTTCCATGTCTTGTCGTTCAATCCATATTCCTTTGGTAGGATCCCATAAAGCCTGATCATTTTCAATATTTTCCAGAGCTTCCAGGAAATGTGTTTTAGCAATATCGAATTTTTTTGATTCTATGTCTTTTTTCACGAGGAAAAATTCACCTCTGAAATATTTTTTCTCAATCAATTTGATTAGCTTTAGATATGCATATTGTCGTTTTTTTACCGAATAGGATTTTGAGTTGATTTTTTCCCAGCATCTTACTGCTAAATCAAAATTTTCAGGATCTTTCGGAAAAATTATATCAAGTTTATATTTTTTCTTCTTAGGTCTTGTTTTCTTTATTTTTTTTACAGGTGCTTTTTTTACCGGAGGTTTAGATTTTTTTACAGTTGGAGTAACATTCGGCATTGCAATGTCATCTTCAACAGTGTCTTCATCGATCTGTGAAGACGTAAACATCATATTAGAAACAAAGAACAGTACAAGTAGAAGGACACCTCCAGCGATCATTTTCTGTATTGCCGGGTTTTTAATAATTGATTGTAATGGATTTGGAGCAGCAATTTTCTTTTTAATAACAGTCTTTTTTACAGGTTTCTTTTTAGGTTTACTTTCAGATTTTTTGGTGATTTTTTTAACTTTTTCAGTGATCTCCGACTGAACATTCGCAGATTTTGAATATTTATTCATCAGTTCTTTTGGTGCGATTGAAAGGACAAACTTTTCATAATCGTCCTCAATAAAATCACTTAGTACCTTTTGGCTGTATTCTGGATTTGTGAAAATAAGTTTCATTATGGCAACTCTGATACGATCAGAGGCATCGGGTATCTTCTGAAAAATTTTTTCAAATAGAACAGGCTTTTTTGCTGTTGCAAGAGATTCAATTGTATTTGAAACTACGCGCTGATCAGGATGATCAAGACATTTTTCGGCAGCAGCAATAATTTTCTGATTAGTTGAAAATAATCCGAAAATCACAGTCAGTTTTGATAGAAGCACTGTATTGGTAGTGGTTTCCATAAATGATAAAATACTTGGCAAATGCTGTTCCTTGATGCTTTCTATCATAGTATTGATCCTGTCTTCAATAACTTTTGGATCAGTAATTGAAGAGACGGATCTTAAAATCTCAATTGGATTCTCTACGGGTTTTTCAACTTTTTCTGTTTCAATTTTTCCATTATGTGTTTCTGTTTCCCGCTTGGATATTTTATAACCGAATTTATCTTGTAGATCTGAAATAACGGAACTGGCCCGGACAATTATTTCAGTACTTGGATCCTGGATAAGATATGTTGCCAGATCAAAAAGTTCTTTTGTTCCAATATTGTGAATAGCACTTAGTGCAGAAAGTTTCATTTCAGGTTCTGGCGAACAGACCATAGTCCTTATTTTTTTTCCTACTTTTTCAGGAACGTGATCATTTAAAAGGACAGATGCTTTTGAAACTACATCCTGATTTTCATCATAAAGTAGTGGGAAAAGGTCATCAATCCAGTTACTACAATCGTGATTCCTTAGATGTTCCAGGCATAAAACTCTAATCTGAGCATCTTCATTTCTGGTATTGTCGACAAGAAAAATCAAAGGATCCTTTTCAAGCAATGAAAGTGTAGTAAGAAGTTCAAGTCTTACTCGAATATTCACATCAGGATTATAGAAAATCATTTTCAAACTTTCATTTTGTTCGCTTGTAGCCATAAAACTCAATAATTTCGCCGCTTTTATCTTTTCTTCAAGTTCCGAATTATTATCCTGTAATATTTTCAATTTATCCTGAATCAGATTTTCAGGCATTTTTCCAGTTGAAAGAATATGATCTATTACTTCAGTCTTTGCCGAAGTATCTTTTTGCCTTCGTAATAAAAGGGATTTTATACTTTCGCGAATTTCATTGTTTTTATCTTTTTTTAATGTGTCTACGTATGGATCAAGTGCTTCATCATGGATTTTTTCAAGTATGTGGAGTGCTGATTTCCTTTTCCAGAGTTTTTTACTATCAGAAGCAATCTGGAGGAACTTATGAACAATTCCCTGTTCCCTGCTTTTCCAAAGAATAACAGCTGCACATGAAGCTATCCGATGATGCTTATGCTTAATGAATTTAAGCATTATTTCACGGACCTCACCGCCACTGCAGTATCCAAGTCCTTCGATGCAGTTGGCAACGACTCTGGCATCAGAGTGGTCGATATGTGGAACAATCTGATCGAAATAATCGTCTTTTCCATATTTACCCAGATATTTTACATAGGCTGAAATTAGAAAAGGGTTTTCTTCGCTTGAGAGTTTATCTGAAATAATATCTAGAAAATCAGTGCGGCCTAGATTATCGATAACTTTCATGACAGAAAGTTTGTCTTGAAAATCAGTACCGTAAACCAGGACTTCTCTGAATTTACTGTATATGTCTTCAGAAGGAGGAGTAATTTCAATGAATTCGACATCAGCCTGTTTTAGATTTAAAAGCGCTGCTTTGGCATTGTTTTTTATTGCCTCATTCATATCCTCAGTCAAGTGAACTATTATTCCTTTTAATTCATTAGCCTTCAGGATTTTACAAATTAAAGAAGCAATAATCCTCATAGGAGTTTGAGTTGATTCAGCAAGCTCTTTTATAACAGAGACAACAACAATTTTTGAATGTGTCCACAAAAAAAGTGATGCTGCGATAAGAAATGCTTCATTCCTGGATTTTTTGTATTCTTCAATGATTTCAGTCAGGTATTCGGTTTTCTTCATACAGACTAGTATCAACAATGCTTTGTCTCGATGTTTTGAATTAGAATTTATTATTTGTCGAATATTGGATAAAACTTCCGATGGACTTATTTTTGCAAGAGTTTCAGCAAATGAATACAATAATTTTGAATTATTTTCCTTAAAAAAAAGATCAATTGCAAGGTCGATTGACACACTTATTTTTGCATGCCCAAGTTTAAGCGCAGTGAGAATTTTTAACTTCTTATCTGTATTAAGTTTATTGAAATTTTTATCCAGTTCAAGTCCTGATTCCACTTGATTCAGTTTACTTTTTAAAATACTTATTTTTTTTAATACTTTTTCTGACAATGATCTCACTAGTGGATTGCTATTTCCTGAAAGAGAAGTTACTTTTTCTTCAAATTCAGTTCTTGGATTATTGTAAAGTACCATCAGGGCTTTTACTATGTCGTCCTGGGTAGGACTATTTAATAATGTTGTTATATTTTGAAAACTCATAATATCAGTATACCAAATATATAGTTTCGTTGGATAAAATTTTTTTACAGCCATAAAGAAAAACATAATATTTTTTTATGGTTCAATAATTCGATTTCTTATAATCCTTGTTATTAAGGGCTTTTTCATTTTGGCACAAAACATGCATTAACCAAACCGAGATTAAAAAAACGGAGGATTTAAATTATGAAAAAAGTATTATTGGTAACAGTGTTGGTTTTATTTGTTTTTACAGTTGCGGCACAAGCATGGCCTGGTCAACAATTTATTGCCTGGGGTAATGGCCGAACAAGAACTGCAGCTTATAATGCAGCGATAAAAGCGGGTGTTGCACGTCTTCAGGGGCTTGGTTTTAGTGATATGAGAATTGTACGTAAAAATTTTTATATTATTATAGGACAACCAATTTCATGTAGACTTATTGTTGAAGGTATAAAGTAAATCTGTTAATTTTAAACGAAGAGACTAAAAACAGGGAGCAATCTTGCTCCCTGTTTTTTATTCAATAACTATATTATATTTATCCATAAGTTTTTTGAATCTTTCAATAAATTCTGTAGACTCTTTCTTATCGAACTGATTAAGTTTATGAAATATATTAATTGCTTCCCTGTCTTTTCTTAAAACGATAGAAGTTAGTCCATAATTATATAGCCTACCTATATCTCCAGGATTTTCTTGTTCAGCCAAAGCAAAGTATTGGTTAGAAGTTCTCCAGTCTTTATCATCAAAAAAGATGAGGGCCATTTCTTCATAGCAATCACTTTTTTCTTTGGGTTCATTCGTTGATTTAAGTAATTTTTCAAAATCCTCAAGTGCACCATCAACATTGTCTAGAAACTTTTTACATATTGCAATCTTAAAACGTATTTTCCAATTATTGGGTTCTGCTTTTGCAATAATTAAACTACATTTTAATGCTTTCCTGTATAAATTTTCGTGAAAATACCAAGCACTGAGTTTAAGATTTAAGTCATAATTATTAGGATTAATATTCAAAGCTTTTTGATAATAATCCATTGCAAGACTCATTTTTTCTTTTTTTTCTTCATATTTTCCCAAAAAATAATTTGCATCAAATTTATTAATACCTTTTTTGGCAGCCTTTTTATAATATTCAATTGCTTTTTTTTCTTTGTTAGCCTTGATATATCCCTGTGCTAAAAAAAGATATGCATCAGTATTTCTACTTTTTACTTTAATGCTGTTTTCGAGTATTTCTTTTCCTTTATCAAAATCACCAATATTCATGAAACAATCACCAATATAGGAATTAACAGATGCTGCAGATTTTCCTTTAACTTTTATTTTTTTTAATTCTTCAATTGCTTTTTCATATTTCCCGGAAGACCAATAGATTTTTGCGCGAGCAAATTTGTATGTTCCTTTCTTTTTAATAGAATAAGCCGTATCAATGGAACTTATAGCGTCCTCATACTTCTTCTCTTTTAAAAAAGTCTGACTTTTTCCATAATGTGCTGTATGAGATTTAGGATCTAGTTTAATTGCCTGATCAAAATATTTTATGGCCACCTCATTTTCCCCAATACTACTTTTTATAAAGCCTAATTTGACATGGGGATATGGATTTTTTGGATCAAGCTTCATGGCTTTTTTAAAAAATTTTTTGGTAGCTTTAAGATCACCAAGTTTAAAAGAAGTGATTCCTTTTTTTACATTGTAATGAACTTTGTTTCTTAACGAAGCTATTTTATCTGATTCAGTTGGAGGCGGTTTTATTTTTTTTAGTAAACTAGCCTGTTTTTTTAGAAACTCAGCCTCTTTTTTACGAAATTCTATTTGTAATTTAATGGAACCATATTTATCAAAAAGATATTTATACTTCATGCAAGGAGATTTCATATTATTGATACAAACACGTTGAAAATCTGGGGCCGCTTCTTTTAACTTGTTTTTTTTGAAATAGGCGTTACCTCTGAATTGTAAAAAATCAAAAATAAATTTTGATTTACTGGAGTCCTTATACTCTATTTCTTCAATTGCCTTAGTAGAATAATTTATTAATTCATCAAGTTTATTTTGTTTAGCAAGGAGTGCACATTTTTTATAATAACGAGTAGACATGATTGAAAAATTTGTATCTGCAAAATGGTTAGCATGTTTAGCATTTCGTTCATCCTGCATTTCTTTCCAACCCATAAATGTTGTAAAGGTAAAAATTATAATCGCAGCACCAACCTTATAGTATAACTTTTCTACCGTTGTCATAATCGTAATTCTCCCAAAATTTAATGGCCTCTATCAATGTTAAGATTATCTACTATAACGTATGATAAGTTTCAGGATAGTTTAAAAACATTCGTCTGTCAATTATATACTCTATAATAAAAGTATGGAAATGACCATCTATAACTTGACATTGCCCTGTGTTCACTGTATATTAGTGTAATATATTAAATCTAATATTAATTTATGTGGAGAATTTAAATGGACAAAAAACAAGATACAGAATTAAATAAAAAACAGGAAACTGATGCAAAAAAAGAACAGGAAACAATTGTAGATCTAAGCGAAGAACCGGGTTGTCTTGGAGCACTTCTTCATATGGCATTTGATCTTTTTGAATTTGTTTTTTTGAATTGGAAAAAAGAAGAAGATCAGACGCAGGCTCAATTTATGACCAATAAAATTACTGCAGTGGCTTTGATGTTAATATGTTTTGGTGCGGCTTTTGCGTTATTTATAGCAATGATTTCTTCAAATGCACATAGTTATTGATTTATACAAAATAAAAATTACAGAGACTGATAATCATATATGAAATTTGAAAACTTGAATTCTATGTTACATAGCAAGAAACAGGATGAAATTGTCAATGGATTAATGGTCCTTTACAATAATCCACGGTTGGAATGTGAAGACTGGATAAAGCAACTTGTTAATTTTGAAAACAGTCCATTGATTCGTTCTCTGTCTGAAAAAATTTTAAAAAAATTAGACCTTCTCAAACAGAAAAATGAAAGTATTGAATCTGCAAGAAAGCTTGATGACGAATTCTCACGGTTATGCATTGATGATAAACTTAAAGTTCTCGCTTCCATTAAACATGACTCTGATAATCTCATTATACCTGTAAACAGAGCTTTGAATCTATATTTTATGGAGGAAAACGCAAAAATACTCTTAAGATTTGCTGATGCTCTTGCAAAGGGTTTTCCATCTAAAATAATGCCATTATTACGTCAAAAGATGGAATCTGGGTCTGAGGACAGGGAAAAAGTATTATTGGCCCTTGTCTGCATGAAAAATACCGATTATTTTGATGAAATTGTCAATACTTATAAGGATTCAACAAATGAAGCTTATCTATTTGCGGCATCATTATTTCTATGGAAACATTCCAAGATTGTAGTTGTTTCAGTTTTAAAGAAGCTTGCGGAATCAATAGATACACCGTTAAGAATAATAACTTCGGTTATTTGTAAATATATCAAGGCAAATGAACTTAAAGGGATAATGAATCATCTCATTGAAGATCCTAATGAAAGCATAAGTAGCAATGCGAAAGCTGCCCTGAGTAATTTAAAACAAATCGATGAAGATATAGATTCTCATTTTGAAGCACCGACAGAAGATATTCAAATTAAATTCCATGAAATACTTGAAAGTGGAACTAATTTTCAAGATAAATTATCTGTTTTAAAAGTTATTAATAATTTAGATAATCCCGGTTTTCTTGAAGTTATATCTAACAATCTTAAAACGGAAGAAAATCCATTTCTCATATCAGCATATGTAAAATATCTTGGCAAATATGGGAATGATAAATACTTAGCTCAACTCATAGAACACCTGACTCATGAAGACAGCAGAGTTGTTTCAAACTGTATTGAAGGACTTGGATACAGCACTAGCAGTGAAGTTCGTGAGATTATGCTTATGTTTATAAAACATAAACACCATAGAATTGCATCCTGTGCGGCTCTTGTCCTCTGGAAAAATAATGAAAAAAGCAGTGTCAATAAATTTTTGGAAATAGCTGTTAAAAGTAAGAAATTATGGAAGAAAAAATCTGCTTTGCGTATCCTTCAGAAAATTTCTGATCAACAACTGGCTCCATATGTAGATGTTCTTGTTAAAGACAGGAATAATGAAATTCGTGAATCGGCAAAGAAACTTCAGGAAAGAAAAACCGAAAAAAAATCAACTCATGAGATAGTCGTTTCTCATCTGGTTGATACAGGTAAATTACCTGAAAAATTGATTGATGAACAAATGAATATTATTACTGATCCAATAACGACTGTTACGGAAAAGACAAAAGCGATTAAAATTTTGAGTTTTATGGTTGATGAGACTCATTTGCCAAGGTTTAAGGCCTTATTTGAAGATAAGACAGTAAATATAGAAGTTAGAATAGAGTTATTGAAATCACTTGCTATCATAGTCAAAGGTCCCGTTTCATTTTTGATTAAGAATACCAGTAATGAGAATTTTCAAATACGACTTGCTGCTCTAGGGTTATTATCACATCATGATTGCAGTAACTGGGTAGATGAACTTTTTCCATTACTGTATGATGATAACAGGGAAATTGTTGCAAAGGCTTCAATTATATTGAATGAATTTTCTGCAAAAGAAGTTGAAAAAAAGATTCGAACAATGTTGTGTTCACCAGCAAAAGAAGTAAAATTAACTGCATTAAATGCAGTAAAAAATATTGGTAGTCATTCTCTTTTTAAACTGGCCGCTTTTTTGATTCATGATTCTAATACTGAGGTCATCGTACAGGCAAGTTCGGTAGTTGCCTTTCTTCAGGAAAAATATGGTTATAAACTGCCGTTGAAAAAAATATCTAAAACCGCAGCTAAAGACACCGTAGAATCAGTTGTTTCGGATGAGGTGCCGGAAGAAAATCCCGTTGAATTATTAGTCTCTGTTTCAGATTGTACTGATCCATCAATTATAGAGAAAAAAATTAATCATTTGATGTCAGGATTAGAACAGCAACACATCCCTGCAGTATTATCTTTTATGGAAACGACTACAAATACTATTTTACTGTCAAAATTGACGATGCTTTTCAGTAAATTTTATAAGAATAAAAAAGTGATTGAAATGGCAAAAAAATGTCTTTCTCATCAAAATTCTCGTGTTGTTGCTAATACTATAGAGTCATTTATAAAAGTGGAAGAACCTTTGTTTTTCCATGAAATTTGTAAAAAAATAAATGATTCTTCTGATCGAGTAAGAGTAGCAATAATGAAGCTGATGTTTCAAAATCATATTTATAGTCATAAGATAGCAGACGAATTTGTAGAATCAGATCTTGAAAAATTTCTTTTAACATTTATTCCTAAAGAGCTCATGGATAAGTATATTGATTCAAAAAATAGTCATGGTGATATAAATAATAAGATTAAAAAGATAGCTCCAAATGTTCAACCCAAAGAAATAAAAGAAAAAAAATCAGTTAAAAAGATTCCTCCGCCAGAAAAAAAACCAGTTAAGACTATTGACACTTTAGATAAAACCGAAAAGATCAAGATGGCTGGTGCAGGTGTTTTTCTGATTCTAGTCATTCTTTTCTTCGGGAATATTTTTTTTTCCAGTAAGGAAGTGGATAAAGATATTGTTTCTGATAACGTTTCAATGCCAGAGGTAAATGAATTGAAGAAAACAACTGATTTAGTAAAAAAGGAAGAGAAAACAGTTGTTTTTGAGTTTTCTGATGGAAAAGTAGATATAGGGAATGTGGCAAAATACTGGAAAAAAATTTCCAGACTTGATACATCTTCAGAAAATAAGAAAAAAATTTACTTCAAATCAATTTCCGCGATGGAAGAGGAATATTTCAGAGGAGAATTTTTTCTTGTCAAAAAATATCTTGATGAAAACAGATTTAAAAAAGCGTTTAAATCTCTAACAACTGTCCTGGAACATCTGAAAAAAGATGAAGTCTTATGGGATCCAATTAAAAGAATCTGGATCGCTGAAAATGACATGGAAAATAAAATATTTCAAGAAGTTAAGAAAAAAAGAGACAATCAGTAAATATTCGATTTCATTTTCTTAAATAAGTATAGTAAAATTCTTTTGCTTTTTGGTTTAGTGGATTCAATTTAAGGGCAAGTTTTATAAAATTTTTCGCCTTTTTCTTGTGGCCTTTTTTAATTTGTATAGTACTTAACATAACGAGAAGATTAGAACGTTGAACTTTGCATTTATATATGTTCTCCCTAATCGTATTACCAGGAAATCGATGTCTTTCAAAATATTTTTGACTTGATGTTAACTTATCATAATGTTTTTTTCCATACTTATACGCTTGAGTATATTTTTTTTTATCCATATATATCATCATATAAGTGGAATATACCACATCGTTATTAGGGTTCATTTTTAGGGCTTTATCACAGAATTCCAAAGCTTTTTTTAAATCTTTTTTGTCCCCACTGCTGTAGAGAATTGCATTGCTTAAAAGAATGGTTGAATAATAATTGTTAAAATCAAAGACAGAGGAAAAAAGTACTTTCCATTCACCCTTTTCTTCAACAACAAAGAAGTTTAATTCTAGTTTCATGAGACCGGTAGAGGAACTTAATTCTACTGAAGTTATACCAGTCATTTTCAAACAAACTGATTTTACCTGTTTAAATTTTTCATTGAGCTTTCTATCATCAACTTCTCTTTCAGAAGAAGATTTTACGCTTATAAATTTTAGTACATTTCTTAGATCTCTGAAAAAAAATGAAAATTCTTCTAAAGATATATTCAGTTCATCATCTTTTGCAATTAGTTTATATGAGGCATCATATTTTTTTCTTATGATATTTATAAAAAACTTTTTTCCAATATCCTTTGATTTTCCAGAAGGGCCACAACAGCCTGTTATGGTAGTTATAAAAACAATAACAAAAAGTATTAAAAATATTCTATACATGAATTTAGTAACCAAGTTCTTCCAGATCTTCTCTAGCAAGGAAGGATTGAACGCTATTAGGAGAGTCTTTTATGATATTTTCCATTATTTCTACACTATCTTCTATTTGCCCAAGTTTTAGTAATGCTGTCGCTTTACTATAAAGTATTGGATAATGAACAGGGTCTTTTTCAAGATAAAGTTCTGTATAATAAAGTAATGTATTCCAGTCTTCAAGTTTATTTGAAGCCATTGCCAGTTTATCATAGGCTTCCATCCTGTGGACTTCATCATCAGGATATTTTAACAGGTAACTTTCAAGTGCTGCTTGTAGCTGAATCCAATCTGTATTTCCATTATCAGTTAAACCAAAATAGAAATAATGGATTTTCCAATGTACCAATTGTGCTAATTTTGAATCAGGTGCCTTGGTTAAAAGTTCCTTCATATTTTTATAACTTTTATCAAAATCTCTTCCTGTAAAGCCATTGTCCTTAAGAAGCTCCTGGGTTTCATCAGCAAGTTTCTGTGCTAATTCATCTTGTTTTTCTACAGGTACTTTACTTTTTTTAAAAAACATTGATTCTTTGTCTTTTTTCATCTTTTTCAGTTTATTCATCTGAATATTTTTCAATAAACTCGTCGCAGAAGCAATTCTAACAATTGAATTAAGATTTTTCTTTTTTATTTTATCTACTTTTTCACCTGTTTTTCTAGCAAGCAACTGTTTATATTTATTCAGGAGTTTTTTATTTCCCATGTTATCGAGAACGTAAATTAGAAGATCTAAATATCCATTGTTTAAGGCATCTTTTTTTAGAAGAAGATGTAACATGACCTTTGCTCTTTTATATTTCCTCTGTTTGGCGCTTATTGCGGCCATTAGAAACAGACTATCGATATCATCAGGATGAATTCCAAGATTTGATTTTAATATTTTTTCAGCAGTATCGATTTCTCCCTTGATGAAAAAAAACTTTGCCGCGGCATTAGATAATACAGGTTTATCTTTTTCAATGCTGAGTCTTTGCTTATATATATTCGATAGATTCAAGGAATAAATGATTGGAGCGATAAAAATTAAAATTAAGATGGTTAAGGTAATTTTTTTAAAATTATTCATATCAAATCTCATTATCCTTAATAAACCATGTGAATTAAATAACTTGGTTTGGTATTTTTTAAAGAAATTTTTTCGATTATAAGAAAAATTGGAGAGCTGTTAGCATTGAAAAAATTGTGACGTTGTTTAGTAACTTTCCAATTATATTCACCAGATGATTCTGGAGGAGCAAATGTGAAGTTCTCATCAGGGATATTTAATTTAAGGCGTAATGATGTTTTTATTATATCCTGGGCGGGCTTTCCATATTCACCATTTGAAAAAGTATAGTCTCCGTATAAATCGATGGATATAGGAGGATAAAGCATTACATTTGGATAATCAATTTTCTGCCTTGATGCAATATTATCAACTGAAAAGATAAAAAAGTGTTCAATTTTTCCATTTAGGGAAGTGATTTTATTAAAAAGAGTCTTTTTTATTTTATCAAGCCATATCACTTTTTTATTTACATCATCAGTAAATAATTTTCCTTGTTTGATGAACAATTCTGTTTGGATTTTTTTACCTTTTTTCATTATACTTTTGTATTGTGCTCTGAGAGAACTGCTACTTTCATTATCCATACAGAGTTGAGCGGCCTCTAAATATTTTTTTAATTCCAATTTTACATAACGAGTATAGATCTCCATATTTTCTAACATTAAAGGTTTTTCCGTGCTTCCCTTTGGAAACCACAATTCATTATTAATAAAACTTTCTGTGCTGACAATTAATGCTTCACGATTGGCACAAAGAATATCATAAGCAGAACAAATATTATGAAAAGATTTGCGCATTACTTCAAACTCAGCCAAGTAACCCAAAAGAATAGATGGAATATTTATTTTTTGTTTTCTGCTAACTGGAGCTAGTTCCAATCCCTTAACTTTTTGTATTCCATTTGATGAAAAAAACCATGAATCATTTTCTGTTTCTGAAGTTGTAAGAAGATCAAAAATAGCATTTTTATTACTAAAAAGTGTATTTATAGCATCTTCTTCATACTGTCTCATATTATCCTCAGCGACATCATATGTAAGAGAAATCTTTTTAAATTCAAGGGTACTTTGAATTTCTTTAGCAATCTTGAAGCAGGTTGATCTGATTATTCTTTCGAACATAATCTGAAGTTCAGTTGGAGTTCTATATTTTTTATGACTACTAATGTAATTGGTGCTATAACCAACAGTTCCAAAATCCCATGAAGTTATCATTTTAGTGATTTGATCTCGGGCATGTTTGACCAGTTCATTATGTAATTTTATATCATCACAAAGATTAAAAAACATTCGTAATCTATTGGCAAATTGAACGATGCTAATATCCCATTTCATAAATTTTTTCAGTAGCACTTCATATTCAAAAATATGGAAATGAAAGCCCATATTAAAAATTGAAATTTGGGTGGAAGGTGAAGTAGATGAATTTAGATCGGCTTTAAGCTTTACTCTAAATTTATCAAAACGACTTAAAATTTTGTATGCATCCTGTCTAAATAGTTTGAAATGTAAAGATTTAAATTCAGTATTTCTCCTTAAGAAATTACTTCTTGCCATTCCTCCTTCAGTCCATGAAAAGAAATCATACCAAGGTACAGCATCGTCTAATTTAAGTACATTTTTGTCTTTTATATAGTGGTCAACCGAACCTGAAAGCATATTTGCTTGGTAGAAACCAGCAATACAGATTTGAGCTTTGATTTTATTCTTAATTTCTATTTGTGCAGCAGTCATTGTATTTTCTAAAGGAATATTTTTAATCATGGAAGCCATTGCACGATAGAGGGGTTTCTTTAAAGGATAATTAGGAGTATTATTTGTTGAACCATATTTTCGACTTACCATATCATCGTAAAGTATAGTCAGTTCTTTCTGAACAAGAAATTTAGCATCTCTAAATTTATCGATATCAAAAGCATATTCAGTATTTGACTTTTTTCGATAAGTAGTTATGTTTAAATCATTTAATACGCGTTTTGAAAAATTTTTTAATCTATGGCGATTTGATTCAATATGTTCCCATACTTTTAAAAATAAAGTGTTGAATTGAGTATAACCGGTATCTGCAAGTGTGGCTTGATGACATGAAAGAATTGTATATTTTTTACTTATCCAAACATAAGCCATTTCTCCTACTGTAAGTATAGAATCAAGTATTTTGCATACCACTTTCGTTACAGCAATTTTACTACCAATAAAAAGAAGTAATTTTATTCCTGATAATACAGCCGTTGGACCACTTATTGTATTAAATGCCTCATCCTTTCCGTATTCATGCAGAGTAGCAAAATTACTCATAACATCTAATGCCTCGGCAACAAAAGAAATTCCATCAGAAGCCATTTTAATTTTCTTTTTCACTGCAGGAGTTTTAAGGTATACACTTATTTTTACCCATCTGGCTGAAACTGCAAGTTTAACATTTTTTACGGTATCAGTAACATTTTTTATAAAAGATGGTAATCGATTAAGATATTTATCCATATATAGTAAATTTGCAACCCAACGTAGCACCTTTGGATTTTCAGCAACTTTAATCATATATTCATATGCTTGTATTGTTGGTTTTTCTAAACCTGTTTTATAACATTTGCGGATTGTTTTACCAATTTTTTTTCCCATTGCATCTGCTATCCAGGAAAATAATTTGGTTCCATCACAATCTGTAATTCTTTCAATTGTTGCAGTTTCTAAGAAAGAGTTGCTATACTCTCTTAAATATGTAGTAACTCTTCTAAGTTTTGTTTTATCTACAAGTGTAATAATGTCAAAAACACTACCAAACAACTTCTTATAATGATTGTATTCCTGTCCCGCATTAAAATATGTTTTAGGATCATGTACATATTTAAAGACTGTAACAGAAGTATCTAGAAAGTTTGCAGTTTTAGTTCCAAATGGGAAGTGCCCTTTTCCGAATAAATACCATTGTTTATATAAATCAAGTGGTTGGTTTTTTTCAGCAGCAATCTGTTTAAAATATAGATTTTGATATCCTTTTCGTTCTGCAGCTATATCATAAGTACTCTGAGTGTTTTCACAAAACAATACCGGAGAAAAAATACCACTGGTAAATGTGAATAATAGTACAAATATTATAATTTTCTTAGCAAAATGCATAAAATAACTCCTGAATTATTAGATTTTATTACTTATAACTAAAGTATGTATTAATAATTAGTTTTTTGTCAACTATGTTTTGAATATTTATAAATTAAGATATAATATAGAGAAACAATTATTATATGATACACAATTATAAAAATAAATCATGAAATCCTCATTTTTTCAGTTTTGAGATTATATATTACCAGATATTGATAGAGTAAAAAAATTTTTCCAGAACTTTTGCATATTTTTTTAAATCCTCGTCATGTTTGAACTCTACTTTGAAGATATAGAAGTAGTCATATTTATTGCTATATTTACCACCGCCAAGTTTATGGAAAATATTACCATAAACATATTTATCATTACTTCCGTTGGGCGATATATCATCCTGCTTAAAATATATCCCTGCATAGCCATTGCATTTTATTTGACACATCTTTTCAATTTCGTCCTTATCTGAAAAGTTTTGCAAACAGAATTCGAATAACTTTGATTCTTCATATGAAGCTAGCTTTTTTAATTCCAACACCTCTACTCGAAAAGTGATATCAGCAGGTTTGAATATATATTCACACAATTCTTCCCCTTCACCCATGCTAGCACCACCATAAAAACTATGATACTTTCTAGTTCTTGGTGTTGGTTCTCCTGGAATACTTACTGAATAGGAAAAACGTTTGGAAACATAATTTTTAAAGGGTGGGAGGTCTGAAAGAGAAGATTCTGAAAGATCTTTGATGGTATATGGATCAATTTCATAAAAGGGGGCATTTCCGGAATATTCCTTATTGTTTTCTTCTTCTTTTTCTAAACTGGAAAATTTCAATTTAGAAAAAAAATGGTCTGCTACTTTAACATATTTATCCTTATTTGCCTTTGATAGAAATACTTCTCCAATATATAATTTTCCATATATCAGAAAAGCTTTTCCAATAACCATTTTCCCGCCTGTTTTTTCATTGAATGTATATTCCAGTCCTGGGCAATCTACAACCATTATCTCCTTTGAACTAAGAAGATTTTGCCCTTTTACTCTTGTGGTCATGAAATTATTTAATAGTTTATTTTCAGAAATATTCATGAGTATTTCATCTGGTATATTACATAGTGATAATGTAAATTCAATTTCTGTTTTTTTATCGAGTGACTTGTAAGAGTTAAATGTTAGTTTTTTTCCTTCAATAATATGGGTTTCTTTTGTTATGGAAGGGTCATTAGGGAAAATTACTGAAAATCCATTTTCTTTAGATTTAAATTTTTTTTTTAGGATTTCATCCTCTTTTTTTGCATAGCAAAAACAACAAAAAGATAAAAAAATAATGCAGAATGTTAAGAACTTTGATCCAGATTTGATATGCATAAAAAACCTCTACTTTATTAAATAGTATATAAAAAATGATATAATATTCAGCAAAAAGATGCAATTGTTTTTTATTTCTGTAAAAGTAGCAATTTTCGGGATAATCATCAATAATTTTTACGGAAGCGTTACAACTAAATAATTAAGTTCATTAAGTGTATGTCTGATCATTTATGGTATTACTGCTAGTACGCAAAATATAAAAACTAATATTCGAGTCTCGAGGACTTTTATTTTGTTTTTAAGGTTGAGTTTATAAATGATGATGATCTTAAAAAATATGCAAAAGTAATTGAAATTTTTTTTCAATCCATTAAACTGTTGCATGAATTTGATTAGTCAAAACCGACAGTGAAAATATAGTAAAATTACCTTTATTATATCCATGTCTTTCGTGAATAATTAATAATTTTGACAATGGTTATGCTAGGGAATACAATTAGACTTATGAAGAACATCAATAAAAGGACTCTTTTAACAAGGGGGATGGCTGTACCTCTTGTTGTTATAATCGTTTCAGTTATCATTATCCTGATATTTTCAATATCAAAAACAGGAAATGATTACTATAGATTTGCTGTTTCAGAAGTTAAAGCATTAAAAATCGAGCAGTTTATTTCTGCATTCTTAAATGAGACTTCTTCACATTTAAATTACGAGATAAATCAACCTGAAGGTGACAAACTGACTGAAATCAGAGATGCTTTTTTGAATCTTGATTCAGGTTCTGCTGGAAAAGATGTTTCAAGTATGATATTTACATCATCTTTCAGAGATCTGTACAGTGATAGTCTCAAGGATATAGCGAATAGTCTGAAAATTGACTTTAACTCATTTGTTCAAAATAACATAACTGCAACTATTGCAAAATTTGATTCTCTCAAAGTCCCAAAAAGGATGAATCTTGATTCAAAGGAAAAGAAACTGGTACTTAAAGTATCTGCAAGAGTTAGTTATATGGGAATCGAAAGAGAAAATGGGATTAGATTCATGATGAAGATCGTTCGAATTAATCTTCCTGTACTTTCAAAATTTACACTTTTTGTAAAAAATTCATACCAGGAGACTTATAACAATAATTCCAACTTTAAAGGTCTGGGATATAATGTAGCTCTTGGTGTTGACGGGAAATTAAAGTCCTTAAAAAGTAAAAAATATATAGCTCCTCTGATACTTAATAATGGTGGGAAAAGTACTCCTGTAAAAGACCGAGGGAAAATATTTCTAGGTGGCAGCACTTCTGCATCCCAGAAAATCATTGTAAAACTAGTTGAAGAAAGCAGTAAATTTGATTCTGACGATGGGAAATGTCCTTATTCAAATATTATTGAATGCGGAAGTAGTAAATCCCTTGCCCGTGAACGTCGAGGAATCAAAAAAACTGTTCCACAGGGGGACGTATCTTTTTTCTATTTTGGTTTTGGTAGCCATTTGACATATACTATTCTTACCTTATTCAAACTGGATGATATTTTTAAAACTAATAAATTTGGGAAATTAGTTGCAGAATCTGGAATAAAGGATCTTTCCCTAAATCCAAATACCTTTGCACAATGTGCACCACTTCTTTTGTTTGGTGATAATCTTACTTCACGTCCTACAATGGTTTATGGAAATGTATGGCGGTCATTTGTTCGAATTTGCGAACACCATATTCACGGTAGCAGTGGACTATTGTATTATCTGGCTAAAGGAGATGATCCTAACAGGCCTCATAACAATAATTTCCCAAAAACAGATCCGCGTGATTTTTATATAGATCCGGATACAATTACCGGAACGCATGGTGGATTTCTTTTTAATAATCTGACCAGTAAGAAATATGAAGATTATATGTCTACTGTGGTTACAGAACCATACAGTTCAGATAAAAAGATTAATTCCTCCCAGGATTTTAAAGACCCGGATGTAGTTGATACAGGAAGTAGCAGATTTGATCTACAGTATTATAATTATTCAGATTTTCATAAGAAACATGGAAAAACGGGTGAAAAAAATGAATGGAAAAAAGGTCTTGAAAGTCGTATTTGCATGGAGTTTGAAACTGAGAATGAATTCAAGATGTGTTGTATACATGGAAAAAAAATCCTGATATCTAATGGGATAATCAGAATTAATGGGGATTTGGACCTGACTAAAAAAAATGTCAGTGTGCTGACTAACTGCATGAAAGCAATCGTAATTGTAAATGGTGATATAAAGTTACCTTCAATTAAAAGAAAATCTCCAGGTGCTACGCTTACTTTCATTGCTAATCCCGTTTATAACAGCAGTGGAAGTTATAAACGGGGTGGAAACATTCAGATTGTAGGAAATTATTTGGATGCATCCCTTGTAAGCTGGAATGAAAAAGAAAATGTCATGTCTTTTGATACTACACCGTGCAAGATAAAAGGTAGTCTTGCCTTATGGAAACTAAACATTAAAAATTTCATGAATAAAAAATCAGTAAATTTAACATATGATCCAAATCTCAGGCAGAGAAAGTATTTTTTCTCGTTTTTGCCTCAGACAGATGGAGTCTGGTAATGAAAAAAAGAGCTTTTTCAATGACTGAAATTATGGTTGCGCTGGTGATCATGGCGGTGCTTATTGTTCCCATAGTCAATAATATGAGGCAGTCTAGTAAGAAGACACAGAAAATGGGTAAAAAGCTGATGGCACTTGCACTTGCAGAAAATCTGATCAGTCACCTGGAATTGTATTATTCGAAAAAATCACAACCTCTTGAGGATAAAGAAGAAGTTTTTCCAACTGTTAATGACCTGATGAATGCAATGTTTTTTCAAACTAATGCAGATATTACTAAGGTTATAAACAGCAATTATCACGGATTTATTCCAAAGTATATTCTTGAGAAAGATGGCAAGTACCCTGACAGGATTATGAAAGTAACAGTAGAGATATACTGGAAGGAAAAAAGTGGAAACAGGATGATAAAGTACATTGGGGAGGTCGTGAAATGAAACCCCGTGCCTTTACAATGGTAGAAATCTTGATAGGAGCATCACTTTTGGTAATGGTATTGGGAGGACTCTATTCAATGTTTTCAAGTGTAGGTCAGACTCAGAAAAGTATTTCAGGTCATTCTCATCTACAAACGCTTTCTTACAGGATTTTCAAAGTCTTTAAGAAAGATATCAGAAACAGCTCAGAACTTATTTCGGCAACTAATCATATCATTGAATTCAAAACTAAAAATATTCATGGTGAAGATAATATTGTTAAATGGATATATTCTTCAGCTAAAAAAATGATCAAGCGTACTGTTGATTCAAAGAAGACTGAAGATTTTTCATCAAAAGGATTTATTGCATCTTTGAAATTTGGTGTATATGATCTTTCAAAAACTGGTTCTGGAGGAAGTGTACCTTCAAATATCAAAGATCTTTGTGACGGAAAACTGGTTGCAGATCTATCGATGAAACTTATTCTGAAAAAAGGGAAATATGGAGCAGGATTCTTTAAACGTGAATATTCTCGTGTCAGTTTGAAGGGTTCTAAGTTTTAGATTTTCTAGAATACGGATTTTGTGATTTTCAGGATTAACAGGGTTTATATGTGAAAAAAATTATTCTAGCGGCATTAATTGTAACAATAATTCCGCTTCTATTCTTGATATATAGAATGAATAGTGGTGATCAATTTAACTTCGGAGCAGCCTCGGTACTTTTTATTTCCGGGCTTTCAGTTTTTGCTTTATTTTCTTTTATTTGTCTGATTTTTTACGAAACTGATAAAAAAGATAATATAGTATGGCTTTGGTTTTCAATTGTATCTGTATTCTTAGTATATTTTTCTATGGATATAATTTTGGGTTATTTTTTTATTCCACGCCTTTCTCCTCCAATGCTTCCTGATAAATATGTTAATCACAAGTTAGCCCCTGATACGAATTCTGAGTATAAATCCCGTGAATTTCTCTGTATTCAAAAAGTAAACAGCCTTGGCCTTCGTGGGGCTGAAGTTCAGGAAAAAAAGAAATCAAACACTTATCGTATTATAATGCTGGGTGATTCATTTACAATGGGAAGAGGAGTAAGTGATCACGAAACTTTTTCAGTTCTTCTTGAAGAATCACTAAACAAAAAAAAAGTTGCACCCAATAGTAAGAAAATTGAAATTTTGAACGCAGGAGTTGATAGTTATGCTCCAGTATTGTCTTTTCTTCAATTAAAAAAAATGGCTGACTTACTTGAACCGGATTTGGTAATACTTAATTTTGATATGAGTGATCTGATTCAGGAAGTGACATATAGAAATAAAGCAATTTATGGGAAAAATGATGAAATTATTGGAGTGCCAGCGTTTCCTGGTCAACTGGATACTCAAAAAATGGGTTCTGTGAAAGCAATAAAAAATTGGGTCAATAAAAACTTATATTTTTCAAGACTGGTTATTTTTTACTTGGAAAAATGGACTGGTAATCCAAAAGAATTATCATTTGAAAATACTGTTAATCTTGCAAACTATGAACTTCTTAAACATACATTAATGAATGATACTGTTGATAGAACCATACAATGGCAGAAAATATTTGAAAGTATTCTTAAAATAAAGAAATATTGTATAGGGCGGGGAATGAAATTTATTTTGACAGTTTATCCGTGGGGGCACCAGGTAAATGAAAGCGAATGGACTCCTGGAAGACTGATCTTTGTTCCAGATAATGCTCCCATTTCAGATAAGAGTATCCAGATGATCCAGAATTTTGCAAAAGTGAATTCTATTGAACTATTAAATTCATTTCCAGGATTTCGATCATATAAAGGAACTGAACCGTTGTATTTTAGTTATGATATGCATTGGACTCCTGAAGGGCATAAACTGATGGCGAGAGAAATTGAACAATTTATTCTGGAGCGAATATTTAAAGTTCAGGAAAAATAAGTTTGATTATTATTTTCTATTTATAAGATACACAGCAAAAATGGCAAGTATTCCACCAACGCAGGTGTTCCATTTTAAAGCTTCATTGAAAATGATCATGCTAAAACCCATTGCCCCGATTGGTACAACAAATATAAAAGATGCAGCCTTATCTGGTCCAAGTTTACTTGTAGCGTTAAAATATATTGATGTAGCTATACTGAGTGCCCCGATTGAAACTGCAAGAAGATTGATCCAGAAAATCCAGTCAAGTTTGAATACTAAAAGCAAATTCATGTTATAAACAAATGGTATAGAAAATAATGTTGACAGAAAAAATGTCCAGAAACTGTATACAAAAATGTTTACATGTTCAAGAGCTTTTGGTGAGACTAGTGTTATGAATGCCCAGGTAAATGAACACATAAGAAACATGAAATTTCCGCCATTAACCAGTTGTTGCCAGTTTAGAGACCAGATTTTTAGAAGAATACATCCACCGAGTAATCCGAGGAACAGACCAATAATTTTGAAAAATGCAGGTATTTTTCTGAAAATGATCAAAGTTAAAATATATGTAAATATCGGGTTTGTTGTTGTTACAAGAACTCCTCCTGCTCCGGCAAGACCAACTTTTGTTCCAGCGAAAAAGAAGTAATTATATAGGGTTAGCATTGAAGAACAAACAATAACAGGTGGTATCGCTTTTTTTGGAATACACAAGTCCATTTTCTTAATCAGAATAATCGGCAGTAGAGACAATGTTGCGATCATAAAACGCCAGAACATAAGGAGCTGGGCGGGAAGATAAGATGCAATAATCTTTCCATTACTCCAGGAAAGACCCCAGATGAGCATTGCGGTGATCATCCAGAAATATAACCAGAAAGTATTTTTTTTAACTAATGATAGTTTCATTGTTCAATTAGTGATTTTCAACAAGTTCTTCTTCAGATTTAACATAATCAAATATGTGGGTAAGTTTCATCATTTCCAGGACAGCAACAATTTGTTCGGACAGATTAATAAATATAATTGTTGAATTTTCATTTTGTGTTTTAAGGTTTTTATACAAAAGTACCAGGTATCGAATGAAAAATGAATTAACATATTCTAAATCTGAGCAGTCAAAAGCTATGTTTGTGTATCCTTTTTCATAAATGTAATCAAACTCTGCTTCAGCTCTAATGTAACTTATTTCAGGACATTTTTCTCTAAAATCTTTAAGAGTAAATTTGTTTATATCTTCATAACTGTAGTTTTCAGGATAAGCATCAATAATTTTCTTTGGAAGCTTTACAACTAAATAATTAAGTCCTTTAAGTGTATGTCTGATTCTTGATTGATAGGCTTTCACATTATAACCTTTTGATCTGTTTTTGATTGATGTAGCTTTTGTTTTTTCTATATTAGCACTTAGTACGGTAAATTAAAAATGGTTTGTACATTTCTGATATTCCAAATAATCATTCTACTTAGGTAATAATTAAAAATTTTCGAGACAGGATTTGTTTAATTGGAGTATTATTGCCAGGGGAGTAGTAAACTTGTGAATCCAATAACTCATTTCGCGCTGAGCTGGCTAATTTCAGACAGTACATGTAATAATAAAAGGGATAGGATTCTTGTAACCGTTTCAGGAATTATTCCAGATCTGGACGGACTTATTGTAATTGCTGATATGGCAAGAGGTGATAGCACCTATCCCTTGTATAACAAATATCACCATATTTTAAGCCATAATCTATCTTTCTGTATATTTACTGGTCTGATTGTTTATTTTCTTTCGCAGATGAGCCTGAGGACAATGTTTTTGTCTATGATGGTTTTTCACCTGCACCTGTTTTGTGACGTTATTGGTGCTCGCGGTCCCGATGGATATCAATGGCCAATACCGTATTTAAATCCATTTTCATCTGCAATGCATTTAAAAGTTGGATGGCAGTGGGGGTTAACGAGTTGGCAAAATTTTCTGATCAGTATTATTTTAATCACATATATTTTTTACAGGACAAAAAAATATGGTCGATCACCAATGGAGTTTTTTGGCGAAAACATAAACAGAGCTTTTATAAATACTGTTTCGTCCTGGGGCACTCCTAAACAATAACTATATCATTATCAAACATGGCTTTTGTATTTGGAAAAATATTTTTTGCCACATTTTCTGCTTTTCTCCTAAGAGAATGTTCAGGGTAGCCGGGAGATGAAAAATGTGTCAGTAACAGTTGTTTGACATTTGCATTTTTGGCAGTTTCTGCAGCCTGCTTTGGAGTCATATGAAATATCGCCGGATTTTGTTCACCTGGAGGATGTGAACTTTCTGTAATCAATATATCAGCATCATTGGCAAGTTCGATAAGATTTTCACAGGGTGAGGTATCTGTACAATAAGCAATAGTTTTTTCTTCAAGTATAAATCTGTAACCCCAGCATGGAACGGAATGTTCTAAAGGAAGTGTTTTCGTTGGAAATGGAAAATCAGTTGAATCATTTATTTCAGTGAAGCAAAGTTTAAAGGGATGGTCTTTAACATTACGTGTATAAGGTTTTACTAAGATAGTATTTTTCATATTCAGAAGTCCTTTGGGGCCGAATATATTTAAACCTTCTTTAAAAGTCATAAGCGGAAGTGTATGAAGGCCTGCAAAGTGGTCCAGATGAAAATGACTGAAGAATAAATAAACTGGTTTTGCTTCAATAAGAAGGTATTTTAATTTGTAAAAACCGCTACCAGCATCAAGAACAATGTATTCCTGCTTGGTTTCTATTAGTACACAACTGGTATTGCCGGTGTGTGAGTCATACCAGCCGCTGGTTCCTAAAAATGTTAGTTTCATTTCAATTCTCCCTGAATAATATATTAACTCTATTTTATCATTATTTTTTTAATAGTAAATTTAAATCTGGCACAGGGGTCCGATATGGGTATAAGGTGCCAGGGCAACTTTGCATTCAACCAAGTATTCAATTTAAGTAGCGTTGAACAAAAGTTCCATCTGGCACCGGCATTAATATCAAATCCGCATACTGACTGTACGGTGCCAGTGTCTCGCGTTGGATTTCATTCCTCAAATGAGACCTGGACACCGCAACGCATATTACTCTTGAAAATTCAATATTTAAAGTGTATTATTACATAATATGAATATTAAACGAATATTTTTTGTTTTAGTAATTTTAAATATCTGTATTTTTCATGGTTATGGAAAATTACCAAATAAATTTGAATCTACTTGTTTAAAGACCATGTATTTGATCGAGCATGCCCTTAACAGGGAACTTGAAAGGAATTATCCTGAACTTGGAGTTGTAGAAGATCATCAAAGTTATTTAAGTAATATGTATGCAAATGGAGAAAATCTGCGTGATTGTTGGATAAAGAAAAAATGGAATCTTAGTCCGGTGAACAGATTTCCCGCTGCTGGAAAGATTGAGCTTGTTATTTTTTTCTTTGATGAAGAATTAAAAAAAGATCACTGGGTTCGGAAATTATCCAGTCCAAACAGGATTATAGAAGTACGTAAATTTCCTGAAATCATAAGTTTAAATCTAGCCATAATCAGTACGAACAGGGTTTTAACTGATGATGTCATAAAATGGCTTGAAAAAATCAAACTATAACCTGAGCTGAGCGATTCTTTGGAATTCAGATATACAAATATCTTTAGACAATAAGTTTTTCAAAAAATGTAGGCATACCCCACGGGTACGTCGAGGCTTTTTGGAAAATCTTAGTGGCAAAGAGATTTGTGCAGATGCTTTCAAAGAATCGCTCAACTCAGGTATAACCTTATTCAAACACATTTGAATTCCAAATAATCAATCAGCCCAGATTATATTATTTTTTTATTTTATTTTTAACATTATTCAGGCTAAAGTTTAAGTTTTTAATGACGATATATGAGTATAAGGTTTTTTGGTTAAAACGATCCTCATACTCAATCCTCTCCTAGTTCGGGAGGATTTTCTTTTTGTCGGTGATTTGGATTAACAGTTTGAAATATAGATATCAAACTGATATACTGCATATCTGAAATTTTATTGAGAATATAATATGTTGAAAATAAAACATCCTATACTGTTATCACCTTTTTATCAAGACGGAAAACCGTTGAATCCATTATATAAAAAATTACTTCCTGTAATTTTTCTGGTAATGGTATTTGGCACTTTAGTCTTTGGTTATAAGGTAATTGCAATGACATTGTGCGGTTGGCTGGGTTCCTTTCTTGTAGCCCTTTCTTTTTCTATTGCAAGAGGCCTTAGGATGGATCAGAGCTTCTGGATAACAGGGATTCTTACATCTTTTTGTTTACCAGTGCATTTACCACTTGTTGCAGTTGTGATTGCTGCTGCATTTGGACAGTTTTTTGCAAAGGAAGTTTTTGGTGGTTTCGGAGCAAATATGTTTAATCCTGCCATTGTCGGTCGAGTATTTATTACTCTTGCGTTTCCTTTGTATTTTACATCTAACTGGAAACTTCCACAAAGTATTTATGGCGGACTTTCTTCGTGGGTAACTGACGTTGCTACCGGGGCGACACCGTTGATGTCTTTTCGCGCAACGGGAACTACGCCAGATTTTATTGATTCACTGCTTGGAAAATGTGGAGGATCTGTTTGTGAGACTTCAGCAATTTTATTTATACTGATAATAATATATATGCAATACAAAAAAGTAGCTAAATTCACTTTTTCATATGCGTTCTTGATTTCATTGACAGTGTTTTCGCTTGTTGGCTGGTTAGCTGCTCCAACGGTAATACTTGCACCTCATCTTCAATTGGCAACTGGTGGTATACTTGCCGGAGCTGCGCTTTTCTGTACAGATCCTGTAACCTCTCCGAGACAGAAAAAAAGCCAGATCCTGTCTGGTGTCATGCTGGGTTTTTTAGTTCTGATTATAAGAAGTTTTTCAACCTTTCCTGAGGGCTTTATGTTCAGCCTGCTTCTGGTAAATATGTTTTCACCACTTTTTGATCTTTATTTTTCCGGTAAGCTTATAAAAAATAAGGAGAAAATATGAAGAAATCATCTGGTATAAAATCTTTGTTTTTCCTTGTTCTTGTTATGACCTTTAGCTCAATGCTGCTTACTATGGTTGCAGAAACTACAAAAGATATCAGAAATAATCATGATAAAATTGAATTAGCCAGAAAGATATGTATTTCTGCAGATTTAAAAGACATGTCATCTGAAAAAGAACTTCTGAATTTTTTCTCAAAAGGTAAAATAATCGAATCCAAAGATTTTAAAATAATTGATTTTCGAGATGAATCATTTTCTGCAGTTGTTTTTTCAGGATCAGGTTTGTGGGATCAGATATATACAGTAATATGTGTAAGACCTGGATTAATTAAGAATGTTTTTTTATGTGACAAATTACTTGGTTTACAGATCATACAGCAAAAAGAGACACCTGGACTTGGAGGGAGAATTGAAGAAAAATGGTTTACAGATCAGTTTTCTGGTTTTTCTCTCAAAAAGGGTAATCCTCAAATCGTTATTGGACGTAGTAAGAAAACTGAAATGGAAATTGATGGAATAACAGGTGCATCAATGACTTGTAAATTTCTACAGGAATCACTTTCGAATTGTATTGCATCTCTAAAAAAGAAGTATCCTTCAGGAATGGCTCAATGAAGAAAAACAAGTACTGGGAAACATTTAGATTCGGACTTATTGATGAAAATCCGATTTTCAAGATGATACTTGGTATATGTTCTGCACTTGCAGTCACTAATTCTGTTATAAATACACTTACAATGACTTTGGCAGTTATATTTGTAACAGCTACATCTTCTGCGTTGATATCACTTATCAGAGACTGGATTCCCAAGAAAGTCAGGATGGTCGTTTATGTGACCATTATAGCAACGTTTGTAATGGTTGTAGATCTTTTGTTAAAAGCGATGTTTCCTGATATAAGTAAAGCTCTTGGCCCTTATGTTGGATTGATTATTACAAACTGTATAATAATGGGAAGAGCTGAGGCCTTTGCATCAAATAACAAGGTCATACTTTCAATTATCGATGGAGCTGGCGTTGCCATTGGATATGGCATCATCCTGATATTCATTTCCGTGATACGTGAATTGCTGGGTTTTGGGACTTTGCTTGGATATTTGATAATACCTGTACAAGTACCTAGAATGATGATTATGATTATGGCTCCTGGAGCATTTTTTACTCTGGGAATAGTAGTTTGGATTGCCAGATATTGGATGTATCATAGAGTTTCTGTAAATGTAGATGAAGTCGGGAGGGAAAAGTAATGTCTGATTTTTCTGATTTTCTAAAAATTACTTTTGCAGCAGTTTTTACAGGAAATATTGCTCTTACTTATTTTCTCGGCATGTGTCCGTTTATTGCAATGTCAAAAAGTCCAGCAACCGCTTTTGGAATGGGTGCGGCAGTAGTCTTTGTTATGACTGTTACCTGTTGTATTAATTGGATTATTTACTGGCAGATTCTTGTGCCTACAGGGACAGAACATTTACAACTTCTATGTTTTATAGCGAGTATTGCCGTTATTGTACAGATTCTTGAACTTTTCATTGACAGGGTTTCGCCAGTCCTTTATGCAGCTATGGGGATATTTCTTCCGCTGATTACTGTAAACTGTGCGATCCTCGGAGCCAGCTTATTTATGGTATTGAGAAAATATTCCTTTTTGAATACTCTGGGTTATGGTTTTGGATCAGGAATGGGATGGGCAATAGCGTTATTGGCAATGAGTGGTGTTCGCTCAAGAATTAATACTTCCAAATTACCACCAGGTCTTGAAGGTCCTGCAATAACAATGATAACAGCTGGCATAATGGCTATGGCTTTTACAGGTCTGGCAGGAGTTATGTGATGTCAATATATTTAACTACTTTCCTGGTAAGCCTGGGAATATCAACGGCACTTGGAGTGATTATAGTTATTGCAGATAAGTTATTATCTAATTACGGCGAATGTACTATTACCATTAATGATGACAAGCAAGTAGTTGTAGAAGGTGGTAATTCTTTAATGAGTTCTCTTTTTGAAAAAAAATATTTTATTCCTTCGGCTTGCGGTGGGAAAGGAACTTGTGGTTACTGTATGGTGAAGCTTCCTGATGAAGATATCCCTTTGCTTCCGACCGAAGAGATTGTCATGGCTGAAAAGGATGTCAATGCCGGTTGGAGATTAGCATGTCAGATAAAAGTAAAAAAAAATATGTCTGTATGGATGCCTGAAGAGTATTTCATGATCAAGGAATTCCATTGCAGAGTAGCTAAAACCGAAACCATTGCTGCTGACATTAAGGAAATAGAACTTGAAATGATTGAGCCAGATTCAATAGAGTTTAAAGCGGGTCAATATATACAGGTAATGGTTCCTTCAGTTGGTGAAACCGTATACAGGTCTTATTCAATATCCTCACATCCTGGAAATTGTAAATCATTGTTCCTGAATATTAAATTGGAAGATAAAGGTATTGGCTCGACATATTTACATAAATTAAAGGTTGGCGATACTGTAAATATATCAGGACCCTATGGTGATTTTTTATTGACTGGTTCCAATCGACAGGCTGTATTTGTTGCGGGTGGCGTAGGTCTTGCACCGATAAACTCGATTCTCCATCAGATTTTTCAGGATAACATTGATCGAAAATGTCTTGTATATTTTAAGGTAAAACTTGAAGAAGAGTTTTATTATCTGGAACAGCTATCTCAATGGAAAGAAAAATATGCCAATTTTTCATATAAGCTTGTTGTGTCAGATATTCCGGAAACAGAATCATTTGATAGTGGTGAACGCGCTAGAATAACCAAGGTTCTTGAAGATGACTTTCAAAAGATATCTGAGTCTGAGTTTTACCTGTGTGGTGCTCCAAAGATGATAAACGGGATAATGGAATATTTTGATAAAAAAGGAATTCCATCTGATCGTGTCTTTTATGATAAATTTGAGTAGAGTCGTAATATTGACTTTATCCCGTTGTAATAGTAAAATTCTAAAAAATTAAATTTTTTCAAGGAGCGATAGATATGTTTAAATTGATTACAGTTTCATTAGCCATATTTCTTATAGTTTCAACTGTTTATGGGGTTTTAGGGCCAAATCATTATAAGGAAAAGATAGAAAATTCTAAAGTTAAAGTTATTGCAACAGTTGTATCTGTAAAAGTAATCAGTGCAAACGATGTTTATATTGAAAAAAATGTTATTTTCAAAGTGAGGAAGTCTTATGGAAAGGATAAGGCTTTCAGTAATATCAGTGGATATTGTTATTCTCCTGGAGGAAAACCTTCCGAAGGAGGAATGTTGTATTTTTATCCTGAGAAGGGTGATGAGGTATATGTTACGATTATGAATGAAAATGGAAAAGTCACCAGTATGACTCCTGTAACTCCTGAATTGGAAAAAGCTTTGACAGATTATCCGGAATCTATTGTTCCGGGGCTTGGAAAAGTTCGAATTGACAGGTCTATATTAAACAAGAAAAAACTGGATAATCTCAATGAGGAAAATAAGAAGGCTCTGGATATTGATAATGTACCTTTTTTTGATGAAAATGATTTAAAAGATGATAATGATTCAGATTTTTTAAAAGCAGTGTCTGATCTTCAAAAAATAATACCTGAAACAGGAAATCTTTCCAAGAGTTTAAAAAAAGAACTATCTGATATTTTGAAAAAAGCCAGTTTAAGTTTGATTAAAATTAAAAAAAATAAATAGGTTTATATGAATATTGTTCTGATAAGACCGGCTACTCCAAAAAAATGTGTTTCACTTTCAGATGTCTATATTACTGAACCTTTTGAATTGGAATACTTGTATTCAGTCCTGGAAAAAGACCATAATGTAATAATTGTGGATTTCCAGATTGTTAAAACACCTGTTGAAAAGATAATTGAAGATTTGAAAAAAGTGGATATCGTCTGCTTTTCCGGATATGTAATCCATGTTGATATTATAAAAGGTCTGGCAGAAAAAATTAAGCGAATATCGCCCAAAACTCATATTTTAGTTGGTGGTATTCATGCGGAGTGGTGTCCAGAGGATTTTGAAACTCCTTTTATTGACATTGTGGTTAAGAGATTTGCTCTGGTAAGTTTTAATAAGGTCATAAGTCTTATTGGTGAAGGGAAAATTGATGAAGTCAGAAAGTATGATTTTAATCTCCCTGAAAAAAAGACGGATGCTTTAAATTAAAGGCAACAAGGGAAAGTACGCAGAGGTGGCGAAAACATTATAGTTATTTTCTTTTAAAACCAGCAGCCTTGTTAAGGACTTCTTATGGGTGTCCGTATAAATGTTCGTTCTGTATTCGATGGCAAATAAGTGGTGGGCATCTTATTCTGCTTCCTATTGATGAAATCATTGAAGAAATTTCTGAAATTCAGGAATCCAATATTTTCATTATTGACGATAATTTTCTGATGAATCCGGCACGACTGGAAGAATTTATTACAAAAATCAAGGAGTCAGGGATTAAAAAGAGGTTTCTTTCCTATGCTCGAATAGATTTTATTCTTGAAAATGAGGATATAATCAGAAAATTAAGTGAAATTGGATTTACGGGATTCTTAATAGGGGTTGAATCACATCGAATAAAGGATTTGAAAGAATATGGAAAATCGTTTACTCCGGATGATGCAATTAAAGCTTCTGAAATTCTTAAAAAATATGACCTCGATTTTTTTGCAAGCATAATTGTAAAACCTGATATGACTCGTACGGATTTTTCTGATTTAAAACGATTCCTAAAAAAAGCTCGATTTGATTTTGTTAATATTCAGCCTTATATTCCCTTTAGGAAAACACCACAATATGAGACGATGAAGGACAGAATTTTTGTTGATGAAAAGGATTACGTAAAATGGGACTTTTCACATCAGGTTGTAAGACCTGATCACATGACACCGTCACAGTTTTATATTCAGATTTTGTTGACGTATCTTGACTTCTACTGGACGGGTACATCACGACCGATACATAAAATTCGTAAATATGGTTTAGAGGTTTGTATGTCTACATATGCAAAGTCTTTCAAACTTCTTCTAAGGTATATAAACATGATTTGGGATACATATTTACACGATGATTAATAAACGAATTTTAATTATTCAACCTTCTCCATATGCGACGGGGACTTTTGAACCTATCACTCAGAAGAAACTTTATTTACCAGGTCTTGCTCCTGTGCTGCTGTCTGCGTTAATTCCATCGGATTATAAAGTGGATATTGTGTATGAAACGATAGAGAAAATACCTTTTGAGAATAAATATGGATTGATATTGATCAGTTCTATGGGACATACAATCGTCAGAGCTATAGATATTGCATTGAAATTCAAAAAGCTCCATTTAGAATCCCAAGTAGTATTTGGCGGATACATGGCCAGTCTGATGGTAGATGAATGCTTGAAGCATGTTGATACAGTTGTTGTTGGAGATGGGGAAGAGTCTTTGAAGCAATTGATCAGTGATTATGAAAAGGGACAATTGAAAAGAGTATATGATAATCCGCTTTCTGATCTTTCTGATTTGCCAGCTCCTGATTATAAGACGTTATCAAAGAAAAGCATTGGCGATTGGATGCCGGTTTTTGCTGGTCGAGGATGTCCAAATGTCTGCTCTTTCTGCTCTGTATATTGCGTTTATCGCGGAAGATATATCAGGCGTCCGGTTAAAGATGTATTAAGGGATGTTAGAGAAATTAAAAAACTTGGATATAGTAAAATCCTTCTGCTGGATGATAACATTATGTCAGAACCAGAATATATGTTTCAACTTACCCGGGAATTAAAAAGAGAAAAAATCAAATGGATGGGTCAGTGTGATATCAGGCTATCTGAAAATGATGAACTTCTTGATGCAGTAAAAGAAAGTGGATGTGTGGGACTGAGTTTTGGAATAGAATCCATAAGCCAGCTTACGTTAAACAGCCTTAATAAAAGCTGGGCCAGAGTTTCTGATTACAGGGATCAGATAAAAAAAATTGCCATGAAGGGAATTTGTGTTTCTACTGAAATGGTACTTGGTGGTGAAGGTGATTCAATGGAATCAATAATAAGGACAGAAGAATTTATTAGAAAATCCTATATTATTGCACCAAGATTTTATATATTGACGCCGATTCCTGGAACTGATTTTTATAAGGAAATGAAAGCTGCCGGTCGCATAATCTGTGATGATATATATTCTTATAACGGTTCATTTGCAGTACACAAACCGACTAATATTCCACCAGATATTTTAACCAGAGAATATTGGAAATTGTATGACAGGCTATTTTCTATTTCTGCAATTTCCCAACGAATAGTTAAACATGTTGGAAAAATAGATCCCGGAGCTTTATTGTTTTTTTCAGCTGTAAATATGGTCTACAGAAGTCATATAAAAAGAAGAATAACCCCGAATATAGTTTAAATAAAGAGAAAAATATTCTCACACAAAGGCACTAAGGCACAAAGAAAAAATGTTAAATAATTTTAAATATCAATATAGATGGGGTCACATGGAACTTTTGTGAACTCGATGTTCGTGTTCATGAAAGTTGCTTTGCCCCCTGCGCCAACTTAGTTGTTTCCTTCAAAATTGATATAGAAGTATATTGCGACACGGTCTGACTGTGCCCGTCCGAAGTAAAAAAAGAATATTGGTTAATAATTAATAATTCTAAAAGGAAAAATATAAATGGAGTGCTTATGAGAGCAGAAATTTGGGCAGTATTGACTGCGGTATGCTGGTCCTGTGGATCGGTACTTGAAAAAAAAGGTGTAAAACTGGGACAGCTTTCTCCGGTGATGGGAACGACGATAAGGACTTTCTTTTCTTTGATGTTGCTTTCGTTTCTTTCGTTTCCATACTGGAAACAGTTGAAAACCTGTGGAACAAAATCAATTTCTTTGATTGCCATTGGTGGAGGTGTGATAGCCGGAGGACTTGGAATAGTTTTTCTTTATACAGGACTTAAAAGTGGTCATATTTCAGTAGTTCTTGCAATAGCATTCTGTCTTACACCTGTAATAGGCAGTATACTAGGATATGTTACTCTTGGAGAGAAGCTTTCAAATGTACAGATAACAGGTGTGGTTTTCTGTATACTCGGCGTTTTCATGCTTACATTTTTTAAAAAATAGGAGAAATTATGAACGGCAAAGTTGTAAAAATTGTCATCTCAAGTGTAGATTCTGGAAAAATTAAAGCAGTTCAAACTGTTATGGCGGTTGCAGGATGTGGCTTAGAGGATGATAAATATTTTGAAAATTGTTCAAAAAAATCAAAACAAGATGAGGGAATTCAGGTAACCTTGATAGAAAATGAATCAATTGTAAAATGTAATAAAATATTGGGAACCGAATTTTTGGCTGAAGATATTCGCAGGAATATAGTAACAGAAGGAGTTGAACTTAATAAACTGGTTGGTAAAACTTTTAAAGTTGGTAATACAACTCTTTTAGGTGTGAAATTATGCCATCCATGTACTTATTTAGGTAAAGAACTAGGATGTGATATGAAAAAAGGATTAAAAAATATTGGTGGTTTAAGAGCCAATATTCTCAAGAGCGGAATAATAAAAATTAATGATGATATTGTCATATAAATTACAGTATGATATTGTCTCATAGTAATATATTTGAAAAGGAGAAAAATAATGAAAGCAAAGGCAAGACATATTTTAGTATCCAGTGAAACAGAATGTGAAAAATTAAAGACTCTGATCAGTGAAGGTTCTGATTTTACAGAATTGGCAGCAGAACATTCGCAGTGCCCATCTGGAAAAAGTGGTGGTGGACTTGGCGAATTTACTCCAGGACAAATGGTTCCCGAATTCGATACTGTGGTATTTAACGAAGAAGTTGGTGTTGTACATGGTCCAATTAAAACTCAGTTTGGGTTTCATTTGATTGAAATTACAAGCAGAACAGATTCATAAGTTGATAAGGAGAAAAAATGAGAGAAAAATTATTTGAATTGTTTCCAGAATTTTCACTTTTTAAAAATGAAGAATTAAAACAAAAGACCATGAATGTTTTTGTTAAAGCCATGGAACGTGGGGGATGGCAGCCAGAAGATCTTGTTGAAATGCCATTTACATTGTTGATAAAACCATGTCCAGCCAATATGGTTCAGCATATAAGAGGTGTTACATTGGTTTCCTATAAATCAGCTCAGGAATTAAAAGAGATTTATGGTGACAAGATGGATATTGATATGGACGAACTTTTATGTGGTGCCATTCTTCATGATATTGGAAAATTACTTGAATACGTTAAAGAAAATGGCGAATTTGTAAAAAGTTCATATGGAAAATTACTGAGGCATCCATTTTCAGGAATGGCTCTTGCTTTTGAAGAAGGGCTTTCGCCTAAAGTACAGCATATGATAGCTGTTCACGCTAGAGAAGGTGAAAAAAGTCGTGTATGTGCAGAATCAATAATCGTACATCATGCAGACTTCACAAATTTTGAACCTTTGAAATTGTAATTTTAAAAAATTGCAAGGATAAAGAAGAAAAAAATCACCATGAAGAGCATGAAGAACATGAAGGAATTAAAAAAAAAATAAAGTAGGGGCCGGTCCCCGTGCCGGCCCGAATTTAATATAAGACTGTTTTTAGCATTACTGCTTGTGGAACACTGATGCAGATCTTAAGATTAAAGACCTGACCACCTATATGAAAAAAATACTATTACTCACAATAATAATCATATTCGGAAGCAGTTTTCTGTTTCCAATTTCTGATGATTTTAAAAGACTATTGAAAAAAAGACATAAATACAGGAAAATTTCTGGACGGGGTATTATTGAAAGGATAATCCCCGTTGATTTCAATCATGATGGAAAAAATGAATATGTTTTTGTTGAAAAGGGAGGACGGAGATTCTCTATTTTCACAAGTGATGGTTTTAAAGGTTGGAGTCTGGCAAATGGATTTTTTATTGAAGTTGTCAAATTCGGAAAAAAGAAAAAGGATTTCAGGATTCTTCTGGCAAAATTAAGCGAAAAGAGAGAACAGATGTTTCTCATATACGACTGGCGCGGAACTCTGTTTAAAACTATAAAACTTAAAAACCGGCTTGAATATAGACGGGAAGAGGACGAATTTACATACAGACCATTTATTCTTGATATCAATTACGATTCAATTCCAGAATTTGTGTTTGTATCAAATTATGGGGAAGAGTTGTTTATTTTTGATATCAATGGCAATCAAGTTAAAAAAAAGGAATCCTTGATCTATTTACCACAGACCATTGCAGCCTATGATGTTAGACAAAATCCCTTTCTTCCAGGTTATGATTTTTACATGAGCCGGGGAAAATTCTATTTCAAAAAAAATGATCCTGAAAATTCAGATTATGTTGTTCTGGATGAAAAAGAAGAAAAATCCTGGCTGAAAATACTTTATCCAGATGAAACTCCTCCCAAACTATTCTCGATGATTAAATTATCGAGAAGTGATGTTTTGAACAATCCATTTTTTTATTCCTTCATTATAAGTGATTTTAATGGGAAAGGTTCAAAAGAACTTTTTCTGGGTTCTAAAAATCGGGTATATATCCTGAATCGAGATCTTTCACTTCTGAGGGTTTTGCAGAATGTCTTTTTTTGATCTGTTTTTACATCCCTATTATAAAAAAAATGCGTCTTTTCAGATGAACTATGACCAGAAGATGATGGAATTTGGTGGAACTGGAATCCATTTGAGATTTTACAAATTTGATCCTCCGGCTGTTACTGTTGGTTATCTTCAAAAAAATCATCATCCCGTTAATTGGCCTGCTGATCTTGATGTTGTTAAACGACCAACTGGTGGTCGAGCTGTATTTCACAGTAATGATATAACTTATGCGGTCAGTTGTAGTGAAGATATTTTTGAAAAAAAATACTCACTTATTGATTTTTATAATCTGATTGCAGAGGGACTTTTATCTGGTATGGAAAAAATGGGAATTGAAGCAGAAATATATAGAAGAAAATCGGGAAGGAAGTATAGTTCCAAAGTCAGTTGTTTCTCGTCAATTAGTATTGCCGAAATTGTTGTTGGTGGAAAAAAACTTATTGGAAGTGCCCAGTGCCGACGGAATAAAAATATTCTGCAGCACGGCTCAATCCCTTTGACAATTGATGAAACGACAGAAAGTAAACTTTTTGGAACTGATCCATCTGCACGCGATCAAAGAGTTGCGTTATATGATCTTCTCGATCCTGTTTATTACAATGAAAGTATGATTATTTCTAAACTGACCGAAGGATTTGCAGAATCCTTTGGTGGAAAAATTCATTATTACCACGAAGAACACGAAGTGAAATAAAAAAAGTTCCAAATAATTATATCAAATACTAATATAGATTGGGTCAGAAGTACTTTAATTTTCTTTGAAGTTCAAAAAAATTCACAGTGCCCTGACCCGTCATGATGTCGCATATTATATTCAAGTTCGAGAATGCTTCATGTACTAGGTTTGCTTTTTCTCCAAAATTGATATGCGTTGCGGTGTCCAGGCCTTGTATTAGAAATGAGGCCATCTAGAGACGCTGGGTACAGTGCGTATGTGGATTTGATATTCGCATTTGACTAATTGTCGCGAGTAATTTATATTATATAAAAAATGCACTTTTTCAGGAATTATTATGAAAAAAATAACCATAGTTTTTATATTATTGATTTTTGCTACAACTTTGCATGCTGGTTGGTGGAAAAAATTTAAAAAATCCTTGAAGAAAAAATGGAAAACAGCTGGTCAGAAATCAAATACCCGGACATCCGGTGTCAGTACTAGTAATTTCTGGGGAGTTTTATCTGCAAAAGCTGGTGACAGTATGAGCTCTAAATATGGACTGTATATGGATAGTTCAGCAAATACAAGAGTGAGGACTATTGGACATCGAATCGCTCGCCAGAGTAGGAAAAACTATGATTACAGGTTTGGAATATTAAACACTAGTATGGTAAATGCTTTTGCGTTTCCTAACGGACAGATCTATGTGACAAAGGGACTTTTAGATATGGTGGAATCAGATGACGAACTTGCCTGTGTCCTTGGGCATGAATGTGCACATGTAAGGAATCGGGATTCAGAGAAGGCACTGCTTAAGAACATGTTTTTTCTTGGTTCAATGCAGGCCATTTTAGGTAATTCAAGTTCTTCAAAATATAAATGGATGACTCTTGTTTCAAGTTTGACTATGCTTAAACTAAGTAGAACAGATGAATATGAAGCAGACTATACAGGTATGGAGTATGCGCACTCAGCCGGATATGACCCAGGAGGTATGAGTAAATTTTTAAGAAAGTTGAAGCAGAAGGAAGGGAGTTCGTCTGCAATTTCACGCGGACTTTTGAAATTTGTTTCAACTCATCCGCCAACGAATACTCGTATCGCTCGTACTTTATCAACCGTTAAGGAATTAAATAACAGAAGGATTTAGTAATTATGGAACTGATTTTTCCATATTTTGTTTTCTTTATTTTTGGGACTTTTGTAGGAAGTTTCATAAATGTGCTTATATATCGAATACCGAGATATGAATCTTTTATATTTCCGTCTTCTCATTGTACCCGTTGCGGTAAAATACTTGGATTCTTTGATCTGATACCGGTTTTAAGTTGGATTGGCAATGGGGGAAGATGTCATTATTGTGCAGGGAGAGTATCGTTTATATATCCATTTGTTGAGATTCTTGAGGGATTTATTTTCATGCTTGCTTATCATCTTTATGGGGGCAATCCTTTTTTTGTAGCAAAATGTATAGTAATGCTAAGTTTTTTTGTTGTGATATCTGCCTTGGATATAAAATTTCAAATAATACCTGATGGAATGAACCTGTCGCTTTTTCTAACTGGAGCAGCTTTTTCTTTTGCCGGAACATTTCTCAAGGTGAATGAAAGCTATGTGCCCTTTTTTGATAGTTACATTCTTGACGGACTTTTTGCATCATTTGCAGGAGGTGGATTTCTTTGGGCTATCGGATTTCTTGGAGAAAAAATATTCAAACGTCCTGCAATGGGCGGAGGGGATGTTAAACTAGCTATTGGTCTTGGCTTTTTTGTGGGATATAAAATTCTTATAGCAGGTTTATTCCTTTCATTTTTTCTGGGAGCATTTTTTGGTATTCTGCTGATGATAATAACATTGAATAAAAAAAGTACCTATATACCGTTTGGACCTTACATCTTTTTCAGTGTTTGTGTCGTATATATTATGGGAGAAAAAAATCTGGGGATATTATGGAGACATCTAGAAGATCTTTTACATTGATAGAAATATTGATTACCCTGGTTATTCTTGGTATTTTAATTACTCCGTTTACCAGAATCATATGGTTTGGTAAAAAAGGAGTTATCAATATCAAGAATAAAACAATTGTTGATAACCTGGCTCGTGAAAAAATTGAAGAGCTAACTTTACTTAGATTTACCAGGATTAAATCAGATTTTGAGGTGTTTTCTTCTGTATTTCGTGGAACACATCACGAAGCGTTCATTGATATGGATGAAAATTCAGAATTATTTAAACGGAATTTCACTGATATTTTTACTAAGAAATTGAAGAAAAAGTTTCCGAGGATTTTCGAAAAATTTGTAAGAAAATATAAAAAATATTATGGAAGGGATTATGAATTGTATCCTGATGAGTATTCTGGTTACAGAAGAGTCGTTACGGTTGAAGTTGAGGAATATCCTGAGAATCCCATGATTAAGATTAAGAACATAATTGTTGAATTATTTGATAAGGGGAATAGTCAAAGTTTATGTCGCTATGTCATATTAAGAACAGACGACGGAATGTAGTTAAAAGAGCATTTACGTTTGTTGAATTATTGATGGTGCTGAGTATTTCCATACTGGTTTTTGGAATCATTTATAATTTTTATTATAATGTCACCAAAGGAGCAACAGTAACTGCGGAAGAAGCTGAACTTGTCAGAGAAGGCAGGACTTTTATCGAAAGATGTATAAGAGATCTTTCCTGCGCTGTCAGTATAGAAAAATTAAGTCCAAGAAAAATTGTTTTCAAAAAATATCGTAAGCAGTTCAATTTGAATTCAATAAATGAATTTATAAAAGTAAGTTATGTTCTTTCGGATAACAACAGAATATTCGTTCGTTCTGAAGGTGGACAGAATGAAACTGTTTTGAAAGGATTTAAAATTGATCCTAAAGTTTTTTCAGGCTATGTTGAAAATGCTAAAACTGAGAAATTTAAAAGTTATGATTACGAAAGTAGCTCCAGTGTTGATCGAAGTCTGATAAGTTTTATTAGAATAAAGCTATCAATGAAGAAACGTGCTATTAAAACAACTTTAATGACAGGAGTATGTCTAAGACCTATTCATTTAAAAAACCTCGAAAGAGGATGGAATATTTTACATTAACCCTTTTTTCTGATAATATATATGACAATAACAATTAATGCGGAGGCATCAATTGAAAGTTATATATGTGATTTTACTTGTTACCCTGTTTGTAGTAAGCTTTAACGATATTTCTTATTGTCAGGAAACTGTCAGTGCAGATCAGTTATTACTAGAAGAAGCTGAAGTTATAAGGGTTGCTTTTCAGAATTATTTGAACAAGCATATAAAAAAGATGCCTCTGATACTGTTTCCTGAATCAAAAATAAAGTATCTTGAAAATCTCCGTGATTTAATGGCGGAAGAATATTTTATTGTTCCTGAAGTCCGGAATGTGACGTTCAAGAAAAAAGAGAAGAAATATCGAATAGATCGGGATGTTTATAAAAATATGGAATTTGTATTTTCAAATTTTTTAGTAAAAGGTATGCCGATTGATCGGGTAAGTATTAATTTTACTGGAGTTGTCCTGGATCAGGAACGGTTAAATAAGAAGGAATTTCGAATCATGACTGCAAATTCTGCTATTTTCACGATGGAAGTAACTGCTGATGAACTTGGGAAATTTATCCATGACGAAGCTGGAAAGCAGGGGACTATAATTCCACCACTTTCTGTTGATGGTAAAGATATCGTTTTAAATGGCATGATGAAGTTTATGGACTATGAAGGGGAAGTATTTGTTAATGGGACAACTTATGTTGATAAAAAGAATATGATGCGTTTCAAGATAAAAAAATGCAAAACAGGGAAAAATTCGGTTCCAGGATTTATTATTGATACGATTTCAAATATGGTTAATCCTATGCTATTTTTTGAAAAATTTATGTTTGGCCTCACAACAACCGAGATAATAATTAAAGGGAAAAAGATTTTTCTAATTGCTGAAGCTATGAAGTTTAAGAGAAAGAAATATGAAGTGAAGTACAAGAGCAAGAGTTTGTTAAAGTATTTAAATAAATAAATTAAAAAAGGCAGGTCTGCTGATGGGTAAGCCACCAAAACATAAAATTACGAATTATTTTACATCTAAAGAACTGGATCTCCAGACTTCTGAAGGTCAATTAAGGGACGAATTCAAGGAATTATTTGAATTTATCGGTGAAAAGGTTGTTGTAAAAGCGGGAAAACTTACTACAGATCCTTTCACTATAGAAAGCATTGCTGTTGGATTTGAGGAAGGTCTTGGAAAAGTTTTTTATCTTCATGGAACTGATGAAAGACAGATACCTCTTAAAGTCCCAACTGAGATTGTAGAAACGGATAATGGAATTGCATTGGTTTATTCTAATAAAGCTCTTGATAATCCTGATGTTCTTTTTAAACTTTCCAGAACAGATAAAAAAATCCGTGAAGATTCACGAATAGAAATTGTTTTAGCTGACTAGCGGAGGAATTATGAAGCGAACGTCAATTTTTATTTTGATTCTTTTTTTTCTGATGGTTTCTGTTTCATTTGGAGCTGCTACCAAAGCTGTTGAAAAAGTCAAGGAAGCGGTGATTAAATTCAAAAGCCGTAATTTCACACGTGCTCTTGAACTTTTGAAATCAGCTTCCGAGATTGATTCAATTTATTCTGATCCATACTATTGGATGGGAAAAATATATCTTGAGCAGGGAAAGATAGATCAAGCCAGAAAATATGCTAAAAAAGCCTTTGGATTGAAAAGGCATGAAGAAAAGTATGCAAATTTACTTTCTTTAATAAAGTTACAGAAAGCAAAAGAAGCTGGAAAACAGAATAATTTTGAAAAAGCAATATCTATAGCAGATTCTATAATTGAAGATAATAACAAATTTATTGAGGGTTACACCTTTAAAGTTGAATTGTATTTAGAAAAAGAAAAATATAGTGATGCACTAAAGGTTCTGAAAAATGTCGAACAGCTTGCTAGTCAAAGAACCCTTAGCTCATCTGACGATAGATATGTTGGTTTGGTCTGCCAGAAAGCATTGATTTTATTCAAACAGAAAAAATATGAAACTGCTATGATCGAGATTAAAAGATGGCATGGCAGAAACAAAGGCAATTCGAAAGTTAAAAAGATCCTTGCCTTGATATTTAGTTCTAAAAACCCGTATTATTCTAATCTGACTAAAGGTAAAAAGGCTTTTGAGGCAAAAGATTATAAAAATGCAAAGACCTTTTTCCTGAAAGCCAAAAAGTATTCAGTTTCAGGGGAAGTAAATACTTTTCTTTCCAAAATTGAGAATATTCTCAAAGCCAAAAAAATATATGCTGAGGCAGTTAAGTTATTTGATGCTGGAAAGTATCAGGAAACGATTCTCAAAGTTGGGGATGCAAATCAATTTTATCAATTAGCAGAGGCTGTTAAACTACGGGAAACTGCTGAGAAGAAACTCGATGAAATAGCTACAATCGCGAAACACGGAGAAGACGCTGTAATTGATCCAGCAGTAAGAAGAAAGAAAAATGCGAAGAGAAACTTAAAACAGGCCAAAATTAGTTATCGAAACAAACAATTTAAACGTGCAAAAGAATATATTGGAAAGGTTTTAAAAGTTTATCCAAATAACAAAGGTGTATTAAAACTAAAGAAAAAAATCCTGGCAAAATTAAGTAGCACAGTAGGTGTAATAAAGGATTTTGAAGATGGAATTAAAGCTTATAAATCAAAAAAATGGAAAATGGCAATAAAGAAGCTCGAATCAGTTCAAGGAAAACCTGAACTGAGTGAAATGTCTGAAACATCAAAAATTCCGATTTATATTACATATTGTCATTTTGGATTAGGTGATTTTAAAAAGGCGAAATTACTTGCTATAAGTAATTTGGGTACTGTTCCTGAAGAAGATGAGAAGCTTAACAGTATGCTTGCACATTGTTACTATTTTGAGTCTGGTGAAAAACCTGATGAAAATTATAAAAAGTATATAGCAAAATTAAAAACATCGAAATTACCTTTTGTAAAGCAGATTGTATCAAAGATTAAAAATGCTGAAAAAGAAGCAGAAGCTCAGAAAGCAAGTTCTGAAAAAATGTTTTATACATGGGTTGGATTGAGCTTATGTGGATTATTTTTTATTGGTTTTATTGCAAAAGGTGTAATTGGAGATATGTTGGCAAAGAAGAGAGTTGTTGGAACAAGAAAAGATGATGAACTTGATGATTTTGTTTCATCTAAAAAAACAAAGACTGTTGCTTTAACTGGAGATTTGAAGAAAAAATTAAAGCTTGCCAAGACTTTATATGAAAAGGCTGCTTATGATAAAGCAATTTCAAATGCAGGTGAGGTTCTTACCGTAGATCCTGACAATAAGAATGCATTGTTGATATCAGGAATGTCATATATAAAAACAGGTGATTTTTCAGGTGATAATATGAAGATTTTCGAGAAATTGACAAAATTATTTCCTGACAATGCCGATGTGTTAAAAGGTCTTTGTGAATGCTATATTTCAGTTAAAAAATTTACTCCGACTTTATTTAAATCTATTAAAAAAGTTCTTGAAAAAGACCCAGAGAACGAGAGATTTAAAGAAATTCTTGAAAAACATGGTTGAGCTAAATAGATTGAGGAGAGCGTTTTTTCGTGAGTGAGCTTCTTGGATTACTAAAAGATTTCTATAAATTACCAGTACCAGATAGAAAAAAAGTATTGCTGATTATTTTTGATAAATATGCTGGAAAAAAAGATCTTTTCTCATTTTTAGAAGATGTGAGTGAAAAAGATTCTTCCAGTGAATTACGCTCAATGGCCCGAGAAAAACATGATTTTCTTGAAAAAAAATACAAGATCCAAAAAAAGGCAGATAAAATTGTAACTCCTGAAATTGCGAAAGGAAATGATCAGGAAAAGATAACGCTTTTAATCAAAAAAGAACTTGAAACCGGTACCAGAGAAAAAATTGTTGCTGCGTTGAATATCATAATTTCTCGAAAACTATATCACTTTTTCCCTTATCTTGTTGCTTATATACAAAAGTGTAAGGATCCGTATATACAGGCAACAATCATAAGAGTGATTTCATTTTTTGCTTCCAACGATAAAAAATGTAATAAGGGTAATGCTAAAAAAATATTCCTGGCCTATATCAATTCCTCAGCATCTCGTGTCCGTGCGAATTCTCTTGAAGCTTTGGGTAGTATTGGAATAACTGAAGAAGATATTCCCTTGCTCGAGAAACTTCTGGGAGATGAAGATAATCGTGATAAGGCCAATGCTGCATTTATTATAGGAAATATTGATTATACCCGAGTTGATGGTTTTTTAAAACGATTGGTAAATTCTTCAAAAGAAAATGAAAGAGTTTCAGCATATTGGCTTTGTTTTAAATTCATAATCAAAGGCGGACTTGCTCTGTTATGGGATTCCCTTGAAAAAGAAGAATCCGATGAACTACTGCTGAAAATATCAATATATATTTTAAAATCAGGAGATGAAAATCGGAAAAAATTTCTTGAATGGTTAAAGAAAACTTCAAGAAAAATCCTTATTACTAATATTCTCCATAATGGCATTACTTCAGTGCAGGATGAAGTAGAGAAGAAACTTCTTTCGGATATTTTGGAAGATATTGAAACTACTGCACTTCAGCCAGTTATTGAATCAGAAGATGGGACTCTAAGAATACCTAAATCCATTGAGAACTTTTTTGAAGAATTTAATTCTATTAAAGATGCTAAAATAAGGAATTTTGCATTAACTGCTATATCTGTAAGAAATAAGCAGGAAATATGGGATTTTATTGAAATGGCGACTCTTGATGATGATGCCAAGGTCAGAGTATGTGCCCGGAAATTACTTGAAAAATATGAAAATGGTGAAGAGTTCGAAGGGAAACCAGTTTATTTTATTCAAGAACTGGAAGAATTTGGAACCAAGATTCCTGAAGAAACGTATTTTATTGAGAAATCAGACGTAATGGAAGAAGATGCTGTTGTGGAATCCAAAACTTCAGAGATTGAAGAAAAAAGTGATTCTTCTGATCCAGAAGTAGAAAAAGTTGATTCTGTATCATCTGAAGAGTCCGCTGAGATTTCTAAGCTAAGAGAAATAATAAATAATAAAGAAGAAAAAATTCGAGATACCAAGAAGACATTGAGAAAAAACAAGGTGTCTTTGATAACGGCATTGTCTAATTCCGGAAGGGATTTTCAGGAAAAAATAGTATTGCTGGTTTCACTTGGATATAATGAATCGGAATTCTACGATGCTTTTAGAAATAATAACCAGAATTATATTGATAAGTATATAGATGGTATGAATACCATTGAAGAACTGCGTGAAAAGTACTCTGGTTTTTTTGATTATTGTGAAAACAATGATGTAGTTGATGATGAAGTTCGTGCGCTAGTTGAAAAAATCAAAAATCCAATTTTTTCCAAGATGATAAAAGAAGAAGTAGAAGCTCTTTATAAAGATGATGAGGGACTCAAGGATGAATTTAAAGATTTTATTCAGCAGAAAAAAGATGAAGAATTTCTTGTTGATTCTTATTTTTCAAAATTAGAACTACCGCTTTTTCGTGTAAAAAGTGAGTACAAGTTATTGAAATCGCGAATTTTGAAACTCGAAAAATTTGGGCTGCTGATAGAACATAGCGAAATCAGAATTTTTGAAGATAAGATAGCAAAGATTAAATCACTTCTTAAAAATGTCAATGAAGTAGAATCAATTGCCAAAATGATTGAGGATGCCACTCAAAGAGTTAATAATCTTAGAAACAATATTATAGAATGCGTGGAAAAGTGGAAACAAACTGGTTATATAATGGATGTTTTTTCGGGAAAACTTGCCGGTGATATTGTTAATCTTAATGATATATATGTAGATTATAAGAAAAAAGTTTTTAACATTGAAAATACTCTGAAAAGTCTTGAAGAAGTCCAGAATGAAGAAAATGCTTCAATAATATCGGGTTTGAGAAAGGAACTGTATGATCTTTCCAATTACGAAATGAATATTAAAAATGCTGAAGAAATTTTAAATGATCATGGATATAAAGGTAAGTACGCTAAAGAAGCTGTTGAAGCTGCTATTGAGAAGTTTAAAGCTGATGGCTTTAATGCAGATCGGCTTAATGAGGCAATCAATGAAAAAGAAGATATAATCAAAGTTGTTGTTGATGAATATGAAAAAGATATAATCATTATTCGAAACATTACTGAATATTCTGAATTGCACGTGAAAGCCGGCAAGATTTCAGATGATAATAATGAGCTGGTCTCACTACTGGAAAAATTGAAGAAATTAGAAAAGCTGGATAACTTGATTGAACAGATTGAAGAAATATTATTGTTGAACAATATCTCTGTTAAAGACTGGGATATGGGGTTTGAACAATCTGCTGTTAAGATTGAGGAAAGTAATGATGTCGTTGATGATGAACTAGAACCTGGTTTGGTAGTTGAAGCTGAGACAAAAGTTCAAGAATCAAATCCAAAAACAAAATTTATTGATAATTTGAAAACTAAATTAAGTGAAACTAAAATTGCTTATGCAGCTATTGGTTTGATATTTTTACTGGTCCTTGGCAGTGGAGGTTATTTTATTTATAATTATTTATTTAATCCTATGTCAATTGTTTATCAGGGAATAGAATTATATAAAAAAGGTGAGTTTGCAAGTGCGCTTGAAAAATTTAAACTTGCTAAAGAGAAAGATTCCAAACTAGATGGAATCAATAGATATATGTGTGGAACTTATATTGAAATGAGTAATAAAGAGCCAAATACATATAAACAGATTGAATTACTTTTGAAAGCTTATCCTTATTCTGATAATGGAATTTATAGGAATATTTTTAAAGAAGTCGGTCTTTCAGGTAAAGAAGAAAAAACTGCTAAGCCAAAAGGGAGACGCAAACTTTCCGGTGGCGGTAGAAATAAAAGAGGTCGTTCAAAGAACAAGTCGGCTGTTGCAGGTGAGATTAATATCGATCACCTTCTGGCAGAGAAATATTATGAAGAAATGCTAACTTTGGATACTGACCGGGAAAAATTAATTAATCTGAAGAATGCTGCCAAAAGGAATCCCAAATCAGAAAAAGTTATTGATGCCTTATGTGAATTGGGAATTAAAATGATAAATTCACTTGCGAAAGAAGCTGAAGAGGCTAAGAAAAATAAAAAACCTGTAAGGAACTTTAATACTAAAATTAAGGCAATACTGAAAAATCTGGTGGAATTTGCATCTTCTTCACATAAAGTGAAGCTGGCTGAATTAACAGTTTATAATCTTGACGGTAATTATGAACGGACCTTAACTGTAGCCGAAAAGATTTATAAAAATAAAAAATATAATAATTCAATTGCAAAGACTGTAACCGCCGCGATATTGAAACTTGGTTCAAAATTGAAGAATAGTGATGAAAAAATTTCTTTTTTTCAAAAAAATATTAAATTTGATTCTGATAATAAATATATAGCAATTGAATTGAAGATCTTATATAAAGAAAAAGCGGGAAATAGCAATAAAATAGAAGATTCTCTTTACTATTATAAAGAAGTACAGAAACTTTTTCCTGGTGATAAAGAAGTTAATGAGGAATTAGTAAAAGCATATATCGGACGTGCAAAAACATCAAAAAAACTTGGACGTAGACAATTGCTGCTTGAAAAAGCCAGAGACATTGTTGGAGACTTTCCTCCATTACTTGAACAATTTGCAAGATTATATCAGATGAAGGCTGATAATTGTGAAGAGGCTGATGAAAAAAAGAAATGGACAGCACTTGAAAAGGAAGCTTTGACTGAGTTTATTAAGAAGAAACCTGAAAATCAGTTTGCAAGGAAAAGACTAGCCATGGTCTATTATAATAATGCTCTTCTGGATAAGGATTATCATGAAAGGCGATTATTATTGAAGGAAGCCTTAAAATATGAGAAGGAAAATCCAATGATATTTTATGAGCTTGGTATGGCATGTGTAAAAATAGATTTGACTATAAAAGCCAAGGAAAACTTCATTAAAGCAACAAAACTTAAGAAAGACTATTCCTTAGCATATAGAAATCTAGCCTTGATATGTGAAAAAGACAAGAAATATGAAGAAGCAATCAGATGGTGGAAGCAATATAGAAAATTTGTTAAGGATGAAGATACACTTAAACAGGTAAAACAGAGAATCAGACAGCTTCTTAAATTAAGAAAATTAAATGATTAATTAACTAAATCTTCTATTAAAACCTTATGATCCGAAGAAACCCCATTTGCCTACTGTGCATCTTAGTGAACAAGGCATTTCCTTTCTTGTTCGTGTGCACCAGATGTTGACAGCTAACATTGCAATTCCATCTGGTCTTTTCTTTTTGGCATAATTACATTCTTTGCAGTTCTGCTTTGAATTATCTGTATCCATGTTTCCCTTTTTAGAAATGAGATTTCCTTCTGTAAGGTCGATATGACTGTTTCTGATAGAATCCAGTACTTTTTCAATATCATTAGAATCCCATAATGCTCTGGTTTTCACAATATTGTCCCCTTTGATTTTATCGAAGTCCATATCTTTGAAGTTTTCGAGAACAAAATTTGCCATCCATGCTGCACCACATTCCCATTTGAATTTATGAACAGAATCCTCAGAAAAATTTTGTTTTTTACTTTCGTTTAGAAGGTAACACTCCAGTATGTTTAAAACTCTCTTAATTTTTTCTTCAGATTGCATTTTTTCGCCTCATAATTTTTTTCATATTATATCATACTTTATTTTTCTAGGTTTACAAAATTCAGTTATCGCGATAATATGAACAAGATATTAATAAAATTATTCTGGAGGATAGAATGGATAATACAGTTAGAGAAAATGCAATTAATACAATAAGGTTACTTAGTGTTGAAGCGATACAGAAAGCAAACTCTGGACACCCGGGTCTGCCAATGGGAACAGCACATATTGCTTATCTTATGTATCATAATCATATGAGATTTGATCCAAGTAATCCTGAATGGATCGGACGGGATCGATTTGTGATATCTGCTGGACATGGTTCCATGTTGTTATATTCATTGTTACATTTAACCGGTTATGATTTGAGTTTAGATGATATTAAGAATTTCAGGCAGTGGGGAAGTATAACACCTGGACATCCGGAATATGGTATGACTCCAGGAGTTGAAACTACAACCGGGCCATTAGGACAGGGAATTGGAAATTCAGTTGGTATGGCTATTGCAGCTAAGATGATGGGTGAAAAGTATAACAATCCTGAGTTATTTGATAATAATATTTTTGTGATCTGTGGTGATGGTGACATGATGGAAGGAATTGCAAGTGAAGCTTCTTCGCTTGCTGGTCATTTGAAACTTGATAACCTGATAATGGTCTATGATGATAATAAAATAACGATTGAAGGAAGCACTGATCTGGCTTTTTCTGAGAATGTAGCAAAACGTTATGAATCATATGGCTGGAATGTAGTTACTGTTGAAGAAGGTTATGATCTTGATAAAGTGGATAGTGCGTTAGCTGAAGCAGTAAAGTTTCGTGGAAAGCCAAGTTTGATAGTCGTTAAGACTACAATTGGATATGGTTCTCCAAATAAAGCAGGTTCGGCTTCAGTTCATGGAAGTCCGTTAGGAGATCCTGAAATAGAGCTTACTAAAGAAGCACTAGGCTGGGAGTATAAAGAAAGTTTTTTTGTTCCTGAAGATGTAAAAGATCATTTTAGTAAACTTTGTACCAGGATGAAAGAAGTTAGAACTGATTGGGAAAGTAAATTTTATATTTACAAAAAGGAAAATCCTGAACTTGCTAAAAAATTACATGATGCATTGAATCATGATACCAGTATTGATGATCTGGAAATGAAATGTGAAAAAGATAAAATTGCAACACGTGCCGCATCTGGTATTGTATTAAATAAAGTTGCAGATATTGTTCCGAATCTTGTTGGTGGATCTGCAGATTTAGCTCCAAGTACAAAAACAAACCTTAACAATGAAGAGTCTTTTTCTCCGTCAAATCTTACGGGAAGAAATTTTCATTTTGGAATTCGTGAACATGCCATGGGTGCTGTTATGAATGGAATGTCCCTTTATGGTGGCTTAAGAGTATTTGGCTCAACGTTCCATGTTTTTTCTGATTATCTGCGGCCTTCAATACGGCTTTCTGCAATTATGAAACAGAATGTGATTTATATTTTTACTCATGATTCTGTTGCTGTTGGAGAAGATGGACCTACTCATCAGCCTGTTGAACAGACAGCTTCACTTCGTGCAATACCTGGACTTTCGGTTTTTAGACCGGCGGACTTCAATGAAACTGTTTTTTCATGGAAAAAAATAATGAGTTTAAAAGAAACTCCAACTGCTATTATTCTTTCCAGACAAGGCCTTCCAGTATTAAAAGAAGTCAATGAAAATTCAATGAAAGGTGCATATATCTTATCAGATGGATCTAAAGAGAAACTGGATATGATAATGATAGCCACTGGAAGCGAAGTTCATCTGGCTATGAATGCAAAGTCTGAGCTTCTAAAAGACAATGGAGATTTATCAATCAGGATTGTTAGTATTCCATGTGTTGAAGTTTTTCAGGAACAGACTGAAGAATACAGAAAATCAGTTCTTCCAATGGAATGCAGGAGACGTCTGGTTATTGAAGCTGGTATTTCCATGGGATGGGATAAATATGCAACAGATTTTGGTAAAATCATCTCAATTGATAGATATGGTGAATCTGCTCCTGGTGATATGGTTCTTGAAAAACTGGGAATCTCTGTAGAAAACGTAGTAAATACTGCTAAAGAGATGCTTAAATAAAGTAAAAACAAGACAATTTTACCACGAAGAACACGAAGAAAAAAAGCGAAACACTGTAGGGACAGGCCCCTGTGCCTGTCCAATACAATACTTTTAGGTCACAGTATAATCATGTTCTGTTTATTTTTTATTATTATAATGTTCTCTGTGTCCTCAGCGTTCTCTGCGCGAGATCTTTTTTATTTTTTTAATTATGACACAGTCTGCTTGTGTTCGCCCTTGGTTTATTTACCAGATAAATCCATTTTATAAAGTTCACCCTGTTTAGTCGTAATCCAAAGCGAATCTTTACTGGCTGCCAAATTACTGATCCATGTATTATCGATTTCTCTGTTTGCTACTTTTATGAGTAGCCCAGATTTACTATAAGAGTAAAGTCCTTTGAGTGTACCAATATACATGAGACCATTTTCGCCAATGCATAAGCAAGTAATATTTTCATTGGTCAAACTTGAGTTTTGTTTTTTGAAATAATACCAGATAAAGTCTTTTGGGGTTAAACGTAAAAGGCCATTTGAAGTTATAAGAAAAATATCATTATTGAATGAAGTAATTCCTTTTGAACGATTACTTTCCAGTTTACTGTTTTTTGTAGTATAGGAAAAGAATCTATCTTCATTGGAATTGCTACTGTATATTCCATTTGTTAAAGTGGAAATCCATATGGTCTTCAAATTTGAAGTGATACCGGTAACATAAGTCACTTTTCCAGGAATATTCGGTTCGGCAGGCTTAAATGTAGAAGTATCTGTTTTAAACAAAGCCAGACCTTTTCCCCATGTTCCCAGAAGGATTGTATTAGGATCAAGCATGATTGCCTCGTTCAGATAAAGAGAGTGTTTGAGTGAACCTGTATGATGAACAAATTTAAAATTTTCGGAATTGTATTCAATAATTCCGAAATCAGTTAAAAAGAATATTTTCTTTTCGGATTTGAGAATATTATTGACATGATTATCTTTAAAAGGCGAGTTTCCCTTGTTTTGAACTGGTTTTCCATCGATAAAAGAATGATCATCACCATAATAATGAAGCCAGTTTTTGCCATCAAATTTAACGATACCCTGATTTGTTCCGAGCCAAAGGTCATTTCCATCACAGAAAATTGAATTTAATCCTTTTTTTAGAGTGTTTTTGATTCTAATAGAAGGAATCAAAACTTGTTTGATGTTAATTTCTGAAGTATACACATGACAGGAAATAAATAAAAAAAATAAGAAAAGAAAAGAAAATTTTAATAAGTGCATGATTTGAAATATACTTTAAAAAAAATAAAAAATCAATAGGTTATTCTCTTGTCAAAATTGTAAAATTCATTATAATAGAAGGATAGATATATAAAAATTCGGAGGGTAGTTTTGATAAAAGTAACAATTTTAGTATTAGTTTTATTAGCGTTTGTATGGGTAAATCCAACTCTTTTGTATTCAGAAAATGAGTCTTTGCCAGCAGGCTTAACCGATAGTGAACGCCTGGTTGTTAAAGAATATGTAAAAAAACAATTGGATGAGTCTAGCTTTACTGCCGGGATTACTCCTGATGGGAGTTTCTATGCACCAGCTGAATTCGAACCTGCAGATGCTGTTCTTTATTCATGGTCTGGATATTCAACACTTTTAACTAAACTTATCAAGGAATCCTGTCTGGATAATAAAGTTATTCTGATTTGCAGTAGCAGCTACAGTAAAAGTAGTGCAGAACGAACTTTAAAGGGCGCTGGAGTAGATATGGCGAATCTGTCATTTCTTGTTGCGCCGACTAATTCTGTCTGGATTCGTGATTTTGGACCAATGTTTGTATTAGACGACAAAGGTGACAGAGGTGTTCTTGATCTGATATACAACAGGCCACGACCAAATGATGATAAAATTCCTCAGAAAGTTGCAGAACATTGTGGATTTAACTATTATAAACCTTCCCTTATTCTTCCAGGTGGAAACCTGATAATAGATGGTAAAGGTACTGCTTTTATGACAGATGTTGTTTTCGATTCAAGCGAAGGTGGAGATCCATCAATGACACATGCAAAGATCGAAAAAATATTCAATAATTTTTATAATGTAGAACGAGTGGTTATTATACCAAAGATGAATCGTGATGGAACTGGTCATATTGACATGTTCTGTAAACTTCTTCCAGGAAATGTTTTTATAGTTGGTGAATATGCATCACCTTCTGATGGTGCTTCCGGTAATTATGATATCCTGAATAAAAATGCAGAAACTCTTGCAGGAATGAAAGACTTAGATGGTAATTCATACAAAGTTGTTAGGATTCCAATGCCGAAATATACAGGGACATCATTTTCTTATACAAACTCACTTATTTTGAACAAAACAGTTTTAGTCCCAATTTATGGTAAAAGTTTTGATGATACTGCATTAAAAATATATCGCGATAATATGCCGGGATATAAGGTTGTAGGTTTCGATTGCAGCAGGATTATCACTGCAAACGGTGCTATTCACTGTATTTCAAAACTCGTTATGGGTCCTCAGATAAAAGTTGATGTTATTGGCGGAACTGAAAACGTTCAATATTCTCCAACAAAGATTAGTGCAAGGATTTCTTCTTATCGTGAAATCCGGGAAGCAAAACTATATTGGAGGACTGGTTCTGAAAATCAAGTAAGATTTGTTTCTTTAGAAGATCGTGGAAATGACCTTTATGAAGCCGTAATTCCTCCTGATGCTGATCCGTCAGAAATCATGATTTACATCAAGGACGAAAGAGGAATGAAAAAAATAGTAAAATTATAGAATAATCTAAATATAAACAGGCCGGATTGGAGTTTCCCATCCGGTCTTTTTTTATTTTAAGATCAACTGACATATGTTATAATTCACAAAGATGAGAAAAAAATTTTTAATTACTATCATTCTACTAAATCTGATTTTATGGGGTAGTCTCGTATACTATTTCAAAGTCTATCCTTTTGATGACAGGATTATTATTGAAGATAGAAATAAAATTGCAGAATTGGGATTTTTTAAATATTCACATTTTGATTCTGCAAAATTTATTTTAAAAGATGAATGTATTTATGTTAATCCTCCGGATTATGATAAGTATGGGGAATATTTTGATAATAGACCCTTTGATAAAGCCGGCCAGAAAATGGTCATATTAACAAAAAATACAAGATTACACGTAAATTCTTTGATAAAACTTCTTCGCAGGGAATCAATTAGTAGTATCTATCTGCCATTTAGTAACTTAAATTTTAAAAAAAACAGGGAACTACTTGATGTAATTAAAGAAAAAAATATTTTTTTCAGATTCTATTTTGATGTAAATGAGATAGTTGGCAGTCATTTTAAATTAAGATTTGTTTATCCGTTCATGAATACCAAAAAAAGATCAGGAGGGTTTATTCTTTCCTTTTTAAACAAGAAGCTTGCATTTTTCTCTGACGTTGCAAGCTGTGACAGGAAAAAACTTATCAAATTGTTGGAAAAAGAAGATATAAGTATAGCAAAACTTCCATCAAATGGAAATTTTTGTTCATATGGATTGAAAGCGAAATATATTGTAGTGATTGATGATCTGTCGACAAATTTCGGAATAATGAAGATGAAATACCATTTGTTTTATTCAAAGAAAAAGAAGAAGATATTCAGAACTCTTTTGAATGGAAACATTAGAATATTTGCTGATGAAAGGAAATTTTTATTTTACAGTGAAATTATTTAAGAAGATTTTAATTTTTCAAATATTATTTTTAGCCTTTTTTCAATTGGCCTTTTCAGATGATCTGAAAGTATATTTTAATTCTCCTCCTTTCTCAAATGGACTTGACGATAAACTTGTTAAACATATTGATTCAGCAAAAAAAACGGTATTTGCACATTTTTATCAGATTGGCAGAAAAAAAATTGTCGATGCTTTTGTGCGGGCTGCACAAAGATTGGGACCATCAAATGTAAAACTGGTTACAGATAATCATTATCAAGAGAAAAAATCTTACAGGAAATATTATGAACCTCTTAAAAATGCAGGTATAACAGTAATCAATGATGCAATAGTATCAAAGGGTTCAGCTCAGAGTCACAATAAATTCTGTGTAGTTGATTCTGAAATGGTATGGACCGGATCATATAATATTACAGATAATGGCACTGAGCAGAACAACAACAATGCGGTACTTATAAGATCAAAAAAAGTTGCAAAAGCATATGAGACTGAATTGCTTGAAATGCATAAAGACCATTTGTTTGGAAAGAAAAAATCAAATAATACAACACATTTTTTTACACTTGAATCAGGCATACCAATTGAAGTGTACATGGCTCCAACAGATAATTCAGCATCCGAGATTATTAAAGAAATACGTGACGCTGATCATTCCATCTATTTTTGTATGTTCACTTTTTCGCATAAGGGAATTATTTCTGAGATAGAGAAAAAAATTAATTCTGGAATTGTTTCAAAAGGATATATTGATAATCTTTTTGCAGGAAGATCTTATTCAATTAATAAGAATATCAGTGGAGAAAGTCTTGAAGTAAAATGGGACAATACTCAAGCTATGGTCCATCATAAGTTTATGGTTATTGACCCTATTACAGACAGTAATCCAACTGTAATTACAGGATCATTCAATTTTACTGCCAGTGCAGATAAACGTAATGATGAAAATATAGTTATTATCCATGATAAACGCATAGCTAATTTGTATTTTAAGGAGTTTATCAAGTTATTCCATGGAAAAAGTGCTTTGCCACCATGTTTGGGAACAAAGTTGAAGTTGGAATCTTTTAGTGATTCTGAAATTAGTATTTCTGTGATCGATGATGGTTATGATGGAGAGGGAGTTGATTTAAGCGAACTTGTAATGGGAGATCCATTTCCGTTCATTGTTTTCCCAGAGCAATTTTCTATGAAAACTGGACAGTTGCTGGTTGTTTCCGACAAAATCAAGTTAAAGAAAACATCAGGCACCAAGTTTTTATCCATGCCTTTAAGTAGTAAGGGCAGGATCAATAAATCTGCGCTCAAATTCTGGATTCCGAAACCAGGCATCATTGATACTCAGGCACTATTGTATGGTCAATAAGATATTAGATATAGATATTTATAAACAATTACTCCTGGATTCAGCAATAAATACGTTTGTTATAATAATTCTCGTTGTAAATGCAGTTATGTTTTTAATTTTGAAGCTGTACAATAATAAATTAAATAAAAAGCTGTCGGAATTAGAGAAAAAGACATCTGGTAATGTGATTTCTGGAGATAAGGCTTCTCAGGATAAATATTTTCAAATTCGTGAAAAAGAACTAATGGAACTTGAACGGAAGTCAAAAATCGAGTTTACTCAGAAAATGGTTCGTATGAATTCTATTATTTACAGGTTTAGAGAGCTAGCCAGTTCACTTGACGAAAACGAGATATTCAAGGTTGTTGCAGAAATTATTTCAAAATCAGCAAATGCTAGAAGTGGTTATTTTTTCTTGAATGATGAAAAAGAAGGGGATATATACTGCGTCAGAGGATTCCGACATGAATTAGACGAAAACGGGATGGATTCGTATGAATTGTTTTCGGTCCCAAATCTTACCTTCGCGATAAGTGAAGATGATGCACTCGGGTATATTGCACTGAACAGCGGAGTATTGTGTAAAAGCGATCAAAAATCAGATATTGAAGTCCTGCAACTGTTGAAAAGATGTCCTATCAATTTTGAAGTTTTATTTTCCATTGTAAGCAGGAAGAAAGTTGTAGGTGTTATTTCTATAGAAGAATTTATAGATCCTGAAAAGAAAGAAATAAGCACTGAAGAAAAACAGATAATTATCTCTGTTGGTGCTGTTCTTGGAGTCGTTTTAAAAAATGCTCAACTCCTTGATCTTACAAAGAAAGATCTTGTCTCAACTAAGAAAATTTCAGATCAGGAAAGGGAAATGAAGCTGAAATTGAAGGAAATGTTTGGAAAGTACACATCTTCAAGTCTGGTAGAAACTATAATGGACAATCCTAACAGTGTTAAGTTAGGTGGTGAAATCAGGAAAATGACTGTTTTATTTAGCGATATAAAGGGATTTACTTCTTTCTCTGAGAAGAATCCTCCAGAAAAAGTTATTTCCTGCCTGAACGAATATCTTGATGCGATTACGAACGTGATTTTGGAAACTGGTGGAACAATTGATAAATTTATGGGTGATGCTGTCATGGCCTTTTGGGGGGCCCCTGTGTTTGTTCCTAATCATGCGGAAAAAGCAGTTGAGGCAGCACTTGCGATGCAGGAACTTATTACAGAACTTAATGAGATATTTAAGGATCAGGAAGGTGATTTCAATGGGTTTGAAATGGGAGTTGGAATCAATACTGGCGAGATGATCGTTGGAAATATTGGAAGTTCTGAAAGATTGGAGTATACTGTTATTGGAGATGCAGTTAATGTAGCAAGCAGATTGGAAAGTTTGACCAGATCATATGAAAGCAATATAATTATAAGTAATGGAACTTATGATGAAATTGCAGATTCGTTTGAATGTGAGTTTCTTGAGAGTGTTCAGGTTAAAGGACGATCTCAAGCAGTTGAAATATATGGTTTAAAATCTTAGTAAGGAGAAACCGATGGGTAGAAGAAGTCAATATTTTGTAAAGAAAAAACTTCAGTTAAAAATTTTTCTGCTGTTAATTATGATTGCTGTCATAATACTGGTGATGGTAGGGGCAGATGTCATATTGATTAAAAATAATTTCTTTTTAGGTACAAGAATTGTAAATAATCCCAAGTTAAAAACTATAGCAATGTTTGTCATGGTGATTATTAATGTCAGTATAATAATTGGTTTTCCGCTTACCTTTACTCATAAGATTGCTGGACCTATATATAGATTGGAAATCGAAATGGATCGTATTGGGAATGGGGATCTGAGCCATAATATAAAACTTAGAAAGGGAGACTTTTTAACAGAGATCGCAGTAAGCCTGAATGGAATGCAAGGTAGCATGAAAGACCGGCTTGGAAATATAAAGAAAGCAATTCTTGAAATTTATGATGAACATTATTCTGATATGAATGAATCTGAAAAAGAAAAGCTGGAATATTTGAAAGCACTTGTAGATGATCTTATAATTGTTCCTGAAGATGCTCTTGTGGTTAATGATGAAAACGATGTAGAAGAGGATGTAGTATAAAAAAAAATGAAAACTAACAAGTTTCTGTATATTGATAAAATAATTGCCCTGGAAAAACAGCTTGAGTTTTCTGATAATCGTTTGATTATTATGGAAGAACTGGCGCGATTGTATTACAAGGCAGGAGAATATGTCAGGAGTGTCGATTGTTTTAAAAAGCTTGATACTGACGAAAACAGATTATCTTTTGTAAATTATGAAATTTATGCAACTGCATTGACCAGGATTGATGATATAGATGGTGCTGCTGAGATTATATTGAAAAACAGGCATTTAAAAACAGAGTCTCCTGATTTTCTATGTGATCTTGCCATAATTGAATCTATTAGAGGAGATAGAAAAGAGTCAGCAAATTATATTTCACAGGCAGTTGAGCTTTTTGGAAACCATCCTTCAGTTATGATAACTAAAGCAGAAACAGCATATTTTCTTGGGCGTCCTGAAGAAGGACGGGAGTTATTCCTGAAATTTTTCAATTGTGTCACCCCCGAAGAAGTTAATAGACTTGTAATAATTGTTGCCAGATTTTGTGTTTCTGTTAATTGTAATGAAGATGCACGATTATTTCTTCAAAAAAGTGAATACGTTAGGAATCACAGATATTATTTTGAACTGGCTACTGTAGCTATAAGTCTGAAACTGTATAGCAAAGCGTTGGTATATCTTGAACATTATCTTAAAGAAGAACCAGAAAATTCATACGCCTTTTTTCTCCAGGGACTATGTATAAGTAATCTTGGTTCAAGAAATGATGAAGCACTTGAAAGTTTCCAGAAATCAGTCAGTCTTGCACCATATAATTATGTTTTTAATTATTTTCTTTCTCTGGAATACATTATGATGCAAAAGTATGATGTCGCCAGTAAAATACTGGAAAAAATATTTACAGAAGATCTTTTTACTCGGGATGAAGATTATGCATATGCGCTTGGAATGAGCCTGTTTCTTTCTGGAGAACATAAAAATTCACTGGAATGTTTCAAAAAGGCCTCTCAAATTTTTCCGCATAACAATGAAATAATGAAAGGTTATATCAAAATAATGGGTATTCTTGATGAGAAACCTGCAGATATAATAACGTTATATGATACGCTTATCAGTAATTCTCACGGGCGTTCTGATTTACTTGATATAGACTTTGGGGAGATAATTGAATGGATGGAATCCTCAGATTGTTATAAATCTATTACTCAAAATTATGATGAAGCAATAAGGGATGGCAAGAAACTTTTGAAGGAGAAAAGACTTCTTGCATCATTAAAACAGTTTTTTTGTGCAAAGAAAATTTCTCCAAAATCGATTGCGCCTACTTATTACATTGCCAAGATATCTTATACTTTAAATAGTTTGAATACAGCCTATTCATACATTGAACTTGCATATAAAGAAGATAATAGAAATTTTTATATTCTATATCTCTACTATAAAATTATGCATATGAAGCTTTTACCTATTCCTAAATTTCTTCAGCAAAACCTTATTGAGTCTGGTGAAAAAGAAGGAGTGATTGCACTGAAAGAATCGGAGTGGGAAGAAGCCTATCGTGTTTATACCAGGTTGTTTGATATTTCCAGGAATCCGAAATATTTTTATTATTATCTTGAAGCTTTAAATCAGTTAGGTGAAACAAAGCAACTTCAGAGTGAAATTGTTGAAAACCTTGAACATATAGACTTTTCGGCCTTCCCACAAATCAAAGAAACAATAATGGAATTCACCAGAATTGAAGCTGAATGAATGGGATTATTTGTTAAAAAGTATATCCGGTTCTAATACTCTTCCGCTTACATCCAGATGTAATCTTTCCTGTATATTTTGTTCGAATAAGCAGAATAGCGGATTTCCTGTATTGCGTGTAAAGGAACGTACAGTTGATGAATTAATGGTTGCCTGTGAATTTATTGATCCAGTTAAACCGCTAGTGATTGGAGAGTCAGCAACACGTTATTTTGAAGGAGAACCTTTCCTGTATCTGTCAATATTTGAACTGCTGGAAAAATTACGTAATAAGTATCCTGAAATGCATATTAAGATAACTACAAACGGTGAACTTCTAACAGAAAAAAGTTTACAGATACTTTCAAATATTGGGAATATCTCCCTGACAGTATCAATTAATTGCATTGATTTTGAGGAACGCGCCCGTTATTTGAAAGGAACCAGACCGGGGAGAAGCATTCTTGCGCTGTTGGATACTGAAAATATTGATTATACAGTCAGTGCAGTTATTTTTCCACGAGTATTTGAAAACATGGGCGAAGAAAAGGAATCAATTTTTCAATTGCTTGAGTGTATGGAAAAATACAGGAAAACTGTGAGGATATTTTTTGCTGGATTATCATCTGAAAGCATGAATCGATTTAAAATTACAGTTTCACAATTTGATAAAATTCAGCATGAAATTTCATCAAAGATCAATGTTTACAGAAAAGATTGTGGCTTTCCCATTATTATGGAACCTTATTATATTGAAGACTTTGCAGCATATGTTGAAGGAGTAGAAAACTCAACTGGTAGAATTCAACCGGGAGATATTATAAAGGCTGTAAATGGAAAAAACGTAATTTGTGGAACTGAAGTAATAAAAAACTATATAGATAGCGAGGCGAATTATATATCTATACAAACAAAAGATGGAGTTCTCGTAGATCAGATTTTTTTATCTGATGATGAAAAACCCATAATTCGACCTGGTGTCAGTAATAGGATGCTTAAATGGATTGATGAATATGTTGAAACGGAACCAGAAACAGTTATTTTTGTTTCCCGATTCGCAGAAAAAGCCTTTAAAAAGAGATACAACAATATTTTTGTTCCTGAAAACAGGACTTTTGGCGGAAATATTTATTGCTATGGTTTATTTTCGTTTATGGATATATACGAAACATTAAAAAAAATAGAAAAGGAATTCGGAAAATCAGTTAAAGCCATTGTGAATCCTGCAATAATGGATTCACAAGGTTTTGATATTACTGGAAAAACAATTTTTGATCATCCAGGACTGACAGAAAAGATTATAATGCCACCTGAAATGTAGTTCAGGTAGTAATTAACTTAATTTGAAAAGTCTTTTATTCTTGAATCTTTTTTCCTGTAGTTTTGAGAAATCAAACTGGATAGTATCTTTTAGATAATAACCACAATTATTACAGAATCTTTGATTATATAAATTTTTTTGACCACAACTAGGACAGTACATAAACCCCTCCGAATTTCATCTTTTTGTTTACAATTTCTATGTTACATCTTATAATATCGACATAACCTGCGTTCTGAATTAGCGAAGCTTGAATTTTTCTGCGCCAATTTATGCTTCGGAGTACGAAAAGAGTACACCTCAGCATAAATTGACTTGAAAAATCCAATCTTCATCTAATTCAAAAGCAGGTTATGATATAAATAAAGATAAGAAAGAAAAAAAAAGAAAAAATTGGACCACGAAGGGCACGAAGGAAAAAAATAAATAAAAACTGGAAATAAATAATGCTAAATACCAATATAGATGGGGTCAGAGCTTTTGTGAACTTGAAATCCAAGTTCATGAAAGTTGCTTTGACCCCTGTGCCAGATAAGTTGTTTTCACCAAATATTGTATAGAAGTGTATTGCGACACAGCATGCCAGTGCCTGTCCAGAAAAAATGAGGGATAATGGAATTTGATTTTAAGGATATTTTAAAAATAAATCTTCATAATCATTCTACAATGTCAGATGGTACATTGATTATTCCGGCAATGATAGGTGTTGGAATTGAGGAATATGGTCTTGATGTAATTGGTGTTACTGATCATTTTATGACTGAAAAAGTGGGATCTGTTGTAGATTTTGATTCTTTACCGAAATATATTGAAACAATAATGGAAAGGGCTGAATTTTATAGAGAAAAAGGGAAATATGTACTTGCGGGAATTGAACTTGACCTGACTTCGGAACTTCTTTTAAATGATATGCAAAGACTTGCAGAATTAAATAATACTGATCTGGATTATTTAATTGTTGAAGGAGTTATGACAAAAAAATGCTATGATCGAGTTATTAAGATCAGAGAAATAATTCCTGATAAACCAATCGGATTTGCTCATTGGAATATACGTGAACGATTTTCGCTTGAAACATTTTGTGATATGATTCCTGAAATAATCGAAAACAATCTGTTCATAGAAGTAACGACTGGCTCTAAAAGTATGGTACAAGAACATAAGGATAAATGGGTTCATTATTTTGAAAGCAACATAGCATATTACAGAGAATTTGTTAAATGTGGAGGAATGATTTCGCTTGGAACAGACACCCATTTCAGGATCTCTGATCTTGGTGATTTTGATAAAGGGTATAAATTTTTCTGGAATAATGATATACCAGACGGTGTAATTAGATTTTTAAATTATTTGAAAACTGAAATTTTAAATGAAAAGACAGGGTAATATTTTATGAAATTAATTTTTGTATTAGTTCTGGTAATTATTATTGCAATATTTGCATATCAGTATACTGTAATGGGAAGCAATACGATTACTATCGTAATTAGTGGTATCCTGCAGGGTAATATTCTTCCATACAAAGAGCAGTATGGTGAATATAAAGGTAAAAATGTGGGAGGAATTGCTTATCTGAGTGGATTTCATAAGATGGTTAAGGAAAAAAAAAATAATCAGTATATTTTTCTTGATTGTGGAGATAATTATTCAGGAACTCCGGAAACATACTATACACATGGTGAGGCTGTGGTAACAGGATTGAATGCACTTGGACTTGATGCAATGGCAATAGGAAACAGGGAATTTGATTTTGGCGCTGCAAGATTGAGAAAAAATATATCAGATTCAAATTTTACTTATCTTGGAACAAATTTAAAGGATACCAGTAAGGATCGTATGGAATTTGAATATGTTAAAATTTTAAATTCTGGGAATTATAAGATTGGTTTGATGGGAATTGTTCCGCCTCAGACAGCTGTGATGACTGAAAGTTCAAATACAAAGGGTTTTCTTTTTTCAGAAATCTCAAAAAGTATTCCAGGATATGTGAAATTTCTACGTGAAAAAGGTGCTGATGCAATAATGGTTATTACTCAACTGGATATTGATGTTGATGAAAAACATATTGATTTTCTGATTTCATGTGGAATTGATGTTATTCAGGTTCTTGAATATAGATCTAAAAAGAAAAAATTTCAAAAAATAAAAAATAGCTATCTGATTGCTCATGATGGTTATGCTAAAGGTTCAAATGTACAGCTTTTTGATGCTGAATTCAAAGCTGGTAAACTTGAGTGTTCAAATTTTAGAAGGGTATATATTGAAAAAGAGAAAATCAAACCGGATTTGGAGCTTTCAGGAAAGTTGAATGAGTATGTAAGAAAAATTGATGAAATAATGAATAAAGTTATTGGAAAGATAGACCAGGATTACAGGAATGAGTATTACGAAGAAAGCGGACTTGGTGATTTTATCTGTAATACTATAAAGGATAAAAGTGGTGCAGATATTGCACTTCAAAACAGCGGTGGAATCAGGTCAGACCTAAAAAAAGGCAATTTTACAATAAGAATGTTGCATGATATTCTCCCATTTGATAACGATATAATACTGTTAAAACTTAAAGGTGATATGCTGTACAGTATATTTGAGACAGTAACTGAACTTAAATATGGTGTTTTACAGGTTGCTGGTTTAACCTATCGTATTGATAAAAAAAGTGATAAGCCATTGGTTTCTTTATTGATAAATGAAAAACCTGTAGAAAAAGATAAGGAATATCTCGTTGTAACCAATTCCTTTCTTGCTGGTGGTGGAGATGGCTATGCTATGCTCAAAAAAGCCGAAAAATTAAAAGTAATAGGCTCTCTTAGGGAAATTATTAAAAATCAGATCCAGTCTACTGGAACTTTTTCCGCAAAATGTGATGGAAGAATTAAAGTGTTAAACAGATGAGAAAATCCTTTTTTACATTAAGAAAAAAGATAATAATAATTTTTACTCTGATTATTGTATTTCCATTGATAATAGCAACTATACTTGTAACTAAAGATCTTAGACATCGTGCCCAACTGGAAATAGACAGGCATGCAGAAACTGCATTTAATATTTTTCACAGGTATTTAAAGACTCAGGTAAGATATAACGAGATCAGGCTGAAAAATCTGTCATTAGATCATAATCTAAAGAATATGCTTAATAATAATATGACAGATGAAACGGGCACCTTTCTTAAGAATTTTGAAGGTAAGCACGGTGTATTTCAGGTTGGGGTGTTGTATCCAGATGAAAATGGAAAAATTGAATGTAAAGCATATTCCAGTAAGAATATTTGTGATTTACCATCTGTGATTGATTATAATACGATGGGAAAAGGCGAGATTCTTTCAAGTTATTTTGTATGTAGCGAAGATAAATCTAATGAGAAGTATATGTTTGTAATCTCGGTGATTAAAAATGTAGATACTTTAACTGGAAAGTCTTTTTTTATCAGGATGATATTAAAATTTGAAAAGTGTTTTATTGATGATTTTAAAGAATTTTTAAACTTGAATCTGACTCTTTATACCAGAAAAGTTTCTTTTTTAACTACTTTCTTCAATGCTGATGGGATACGCCCCTTGGGAGTAAGCCTTAGTGAGTCTCAAAATGCAGTTTTGAATAATCCAAAATTTACTGGTATATGGAAAAACAATCTTGGGCAGGAATACTTTAGCTACTACAGATACTTGGAATCAAAGAAAGAAATCGCTATTGAGATATCTATTCAGAAAACCAGTATTAAGCAAACCAGCAATATGATTATCAACTATCTGATCTTGCTTTTGATCATAAGTCTTATCTTGGCAGCAATCGCTGGATTTGCTTTATCTAAAAATATAATAGTTCCTATCAAGATTCTCAGTGAGGCCACAAATGAAATCTCTCAAGGTGATCTGGATTTAACAGTTAAAATGGATAGGAATGATGAAATTGGTTCATTGGCTGATGATTTCAATGTAATGACCAGTCGTCTTAGGAAAAGTTATGAAAGGCTGCAAAGGAAAATATTTGAGATCAGTACACTATTTGAGATAAGCAAAAACATGAGTTTTGTTAATGATACAGATGTCTTGGTCGAGATTATAATAGACAGAGCCGTTTCTGCCCTGAATGCTCAGAGAGGATCTTTAATGATCATGAATGAAGAAATAGATAAACTTGAAGTAAAAGTTGTCAGGGGAATTCCAGGAGAAGTTCGCAGTTATACCAGACTGAGTCCTGGTGAAGGTATAGCTGGGAAGGTATTTAGCAGTAAACAGGGTATGCTTGTCAATTATGGAGAAGATGATCCCATGTTTTTGAGATCCGAAATTCCTGAAAAAGAAATGAAAATATTATCATTGATTTGTGTGCCTATGAAAGCAAAAGATAATGTAATTGGTGTAATAAATATTATCAACAAAAACAGTGATAATGGAGAATTTAATGCTGATGATATGAATCTGCTTAATGCAATTGCATCTCAGGCGGCCATGGCAATTGAAAATGCAAAATTATATGAGCAGTCCATTACTGATGGAATGACAAAACTTTTTATTCACAGGTATTTCCAACTCAGGCTTGAGGAAGAATTAAACAGAGCTGGACGTTATGGGGCAAAGCTTTCTTTGATCATGTTTGATGTAGATCATTTTAAGAATTTCAATGATACATATGGTCATCAAACCGGTGATATTGTACTGAAGGAAGTTTCTAAAACAATAAAAGACACTGTTCGGCGTGATGTAGATATAGCTGCCCGATATGGGGGCGAGGAATTCGCTGTGATATTACCTGAAACGAATTCCGAGGAAGCTGTAATACTTGCAGAAAGATTAAGAATAAGCATTGCTGATAAAAAAATTCCTGGTCCTGATGGAAAGGAACTCAGTGTAAATGTAAGTCTGGGTGTTTCCGAATTTCCGCTCCATGCATCAAACAGGATGGCTTTAATAAAATGTGCTGATGTAGCTTTGTATTATGCGAAAGAACATGGACGTAATAAAACCGTTGTATACGAAAAGTCTATGAGTTAATGGGTAGAAAAGCATCAGTAAAAGAAAATGCTCTGGAATTTCTTTATCAAAATAAGAAAATAATTTTCCAGAATTCAGATCTGTCACATATTTCAAGTTCTGGCAGCATTAATGACCTTCTTTATAATCTTCGAAAAAAAAGAATCATAACAAAGGTAAAAAGAGGGTATTATCTTTTTCCGGAATTATTAAAAGATGTAATGCACCATAATTCTGATTATCTGGATTTTTACATGACACATCAGTTTGATGATTGCTATATTGGTGGTCTTCAAAGTATTATGTATTTTTTTCAGGCTGATGATGATTTCAGGGTAATTACTTCAAAAACAGGCTCAGGGATAGAATTTGAATGTTTTGGAAAGACCTTTAAATTTGAACCTCCAATTTTATTTGATTGTTGTGATGATATTGTCGAGATGCGAATTGATGGAATCAATTTTAGAATATCTTCACCAATCCGGTCTTTGTTTGAAGCATCCAGCATGGAAGATATCAGAAATTATTCAGAGCTTATTACAAGATATTGCAAAGCCCAAATACATCAGATCAAAAAGAATTTTGTTCAATATGTCGAGAAATTTTGCAGTAACACTGAACTGCTGTTGTATATTCTAGAGTTATTCAGTCAAAAAGAATTAAAGCAAGACTACTACTTTGAAATAAAAATTCTTGAAAAGCTTGTGAATTCCGGAAAATTAACTGAAAGAAAACTTATTTTATATTCCAATAACACAAATGAAACTTTTGATGATTACGATAAATTTAAACCAATATATGTGAAAAATAGTAGTAAATTTCTTTTTTTCGGAAAGGATATTAATGTTCCAGATGGCAGAAGCGATACTATAATGGTGTTTGCACCTGCTGGTTATTTAAGACAGGAATTTCTTTACAGAATTTTTGAAAAGTTTGATAGCTCTTGGAAATTCTGGTATACGATTGATTTTAGCGATAGGGATATTCTGACTTTTTTCAGACATTTTGTACTTCTTTTTTCAGAACGATTTCCTGAGATAATGAGTGAGTATCAGAAAATAGTTTTATTGCTGCCTGAAGATGAAGAAATGGCGTCTGAACTGATTTTTAAATTTGTAAAGAATATATTTAAGAAATATTTTTTACATAACAAAATTCTGATAGTTTTTGATATGTTTGATAAAATCAGAAATTCAGTTTCCGGTAAACTGATTTTAAATATGATGTCTTCAGAATGGATATCTATATCTGGAATTGTTGGTTCAGATTCAAAATTTTATACTGGTCAGAATCTGTTATTGAATGAAAAAATTTCGGTGTATGATATTGGAACAATCCTGCTTTCGGGCGAAGAAATTTCCAATTATTTTACAAAACGTGGAAAAATAAGATTAAAAGATAATGATATAAGTCTGATTAAAAATTTAACCTGGGGAATTCCGGTTTTTATTGAATATATTTTTAATGAATTTGTAGCCGCTGGGTCTGATAAAAGAAAACTTTCTGAGATGATTCTAACAAATCATGATATTTTTGATTTCAGTATTGAAGAAGTATTTTTAAATATGAATTCAGAAATAAAAAGATTTCTGCTTATGTATCTTGCAACTCTGGAGAATGCAAATTATCCAATTTTAAATGAGTTTTTAAACTGGATTAGTCTTGAGACAGATGTAAATGACTTTTTATCAGGATGCTATGGATATATAAGAATTACACACGGAGAAATTGAGTTGAATCCTATGATAGCCCAAAGTATTCGTAAATATGTTACAAATTCTTTTGGTATAAAATATTTGAAGCTTCTCGTGAAGATGTCGGAATTTTTTGAACTTAAAAGAGATTATTCAAATTTATGTAAAGTGACTGGAGAGCTTGTTTTTCTTAATAAATTTGATAGAACGATTGAAATTCTTAAAAAATTTCTTGAAGAATTTCAAAAAATAGGGAAAAGTGAAATAATCTTGAAATGGATTACGCGGATGATGGAAAAAAATATACCACTCCAGGATAAACAGAGTCATCATCTGATAATACTTAAAGCGCAAATCTTTTCATTTCTGAGAAAGTACAATAATGCCATTGAATGTCTAAAAAAAATTCATATTAAAGATATTACTGAAATCCATTTAAAACGGGATTATAATTATTTTATGGGCATCAGTATGCTGGGGTTGAAGAAGTTTGAAACTGCAGCTCAATGTTTCAATAGAGCTTTGTTACAGGATCAGGAAAATGATGGAAGTAATATCAATCTTGGTGATGACTATCAAAGAATCGCCTGGGTTTTTGATAGAAAGGAAGATTGGGGACAGGCGGCGAAATATTACCTTAAGGCATACAGATATTATATTCGTGGACGACATCCGTTGCGACAGTCACAAGTGATAAGTAATATGGCAATTAATTATTTCATGAATGGGAAAATGGATAATGTTGTAAAGATGTATAACAGGGCAATCCATATAGCCAATTCACAGAATGATCAATATTCCGAAAGCCAGTTGTATTATAATCTGGCAATTATTTATTTTTTTGTTGGTGAATTATATAAAGCAATCAAATTTCTTAACGTATCGCTGAAAAAAGAGCAGAAACTTGGTAACAGATATGAACTTGCATTTACCTATCTGACTTTTGGATATGTCTACAATGCACTGGATAAAGAAAGAATTGCTGAAAAATATCTTGAACTTGCTGGTGATATTATATTTTCTGAGGGTCCTAACTATCATGAACTTGTATTCACATATAATCTGTATATGAGTGATTGCAAGTTTTCATCAGGAAATCTTCAGGAGGGGAAAAAATTCAGGCAAAAGGCATTGAAATTTGAAAAGATAATAAAAGGTGATAACCTCTATAATTACTACATAATGAATAATCAGGCCCGTCTTTCTTTTTTTAGTGGAAAATACAGGAAATCGTTGAATGAATACGAATGTATTATAAATGAATTATCTTCGATTAGTGATTATTATCAGTTAAAAACAAAGTTTTATATTGTATGTGTTCTTTTGTATTTAGGGAAAGAGACTGATGCATTTGAGCTTTTTTCAGATATTATGCCCGTGGTTATCCAGAAACGGTTTCATTTCTGGGAAGTAAAGGAACTTTTTCCTGTATATCTTCAGGGATTAAATACCCGATTAAGCGATGATATTCAGAAATATTGTGAATTGATCCTTACCGATCTCAGTGTGGAATTGATTGAAGAATTTCAAGAAGTTCACAAGGAATTATTTACCAGATCTAAAAAAATATCAAACACTCTGAATGAATTGAACAATATGGAATATAAAGGCCGGTATCTGGTTAAAACAACTTTTGAAACATATGTATTTAATGAAAAAGACTTGAGAGTTTTTGATGAAAATCGCGAGGAATATGATTTGTGGCTGGATTTTGTGAACGATAGTTTTTATTCCCGTTCGCTTGGAGATATTGAATTTGTATGTGGAACTAAACTATATAATTTGATGAAGTATTTTATAAGGAATAGTGGAGTTTTCTTTTCGTTATCTGAAATCTATGAACATGTTTGGAAGCGCTCCATGATGAATAAATCAGATTTAGGAACTGTTCGAGTTTCGATCTCCAGGTTAAGGAAAGCGATTGAACCTGATACAGAAAGATATGTTTATCTGGAATCTAAAAAAACGGGAGAGGGCATGAAGTACAGGTTTAATTCAAGCTCATCATACTGCGCGCTTATGAACATGTAATATTCTGCATCTTGTATGAGCGAATCTTGAAATTTTCAGCACCAATTTATGTTTGCGGAGTACAAAAAGAGTACACCTCAACATAAATTGTCTTGAAAATTCCAACCTTCATCTCATACAAGAAGCGGAATAGTATGGTTAAAAGACAAAAGATAAAAAGAAAGGAAAAGATTCACCACAGAGACACAGAGGGCACAGAGAAAAAAGATTTTACCACGAAGGACGCGAAGAAACATGAAGGGAATAAAAAGGTAGAAAATTGAAAAGTATCGTTATTAGCGTCATTACCCGACTTGAACCGAAGCGGTCCACGGGTAATCTATTCCAATTGGTAAAGTCAATAAAATGGATTCTCGGTGGACCGCTTCGGGTCAAGCCCGAGGATGATAAATTGGATTGTGACACAGTCTGTTGTGGCTGTCCAAATAAAAAAGACAAAAGATAAAAAATGAAAGCTTTAAAAAAAATAGATAAAAAATTATATGAAGTGGTTAAAAGGTATAATTTCAATAGAAGAATTATTCCGGAAGCATCCTCTAGAAAAATTGAAAAATGTAGGTTTATGAATGCAGTTGAAAAGGGGGAGAAGTATAATCCGGTTTTTAACTATCATAAGGAAAAAGATGATCTGAAAAAAATGATCCTGGCATTGGATAAACTGAAATTTACTGATGATTTTATTGGGGGAATTCTTAGAGAAAAGGCCTTTGAAATACGCATTAAAGCAGAATTTGCTTCTAAAGATGAAAATACTAATGATGAGCTTACTGAATATAGTGAAATATTATTTGGAAAACCTGATAAAACAATAATAAGTGATGCTAAAAATGCTCTTAATATTGAAATCAAAAACGTTGATCCAGAAAAAAAAATATCATTAGATCAACTCTACTACAAGATAGAACAGGAATTAGGGTCTTACAGGATTGAAGGGTGGAAAATTGAAACAGTTGGAAACGTTGCTTATTCTGTATCAATTCTCCCAATTGAAAAAAAAATTAGAATAAATAGAGAAGTGGTATATACCGAAAAGTCATCAAAAAGAATGATTGTTCACGAAATAGGGACCCATGTTTTAAGGGCGAAGAATGGAATGAAGCAACCATACTGGTTATGCCAATCAGGGTTTCCGTATTACTCTTTTACTGAAGAGGGGACAGCTTTATTAAATGAATACAGGCATGGACTCCTTGATGAAAATAGATTAAGAGATCATGCGGGTAGAATAATGGCAATTCATTTTGCCCTTCAAGGATCATTTTATGATACTTTTATCAGTCTTCTGGAATATGGATTTACAAAAGAACATGCTTATACCATGACTTTCAGGGCTAGGTGTGGACTTTTAAATCAGAGCCATCCTGGAGCTTATACTAGAGACTGGATATATTTCGGGGGATTTAAAAAGCTGAAGGATCTAGTTGATTCAAATCAGATCGAATTTAACGATCTTCTAAAATATGGGAAAACGTCATATCAGCATTTAAATCAGTATATTGAGTTTGTTGAATCGTGCTAACGTTAGCCTAAATATTACATCAATTTCAATTCAGTGGTCAGGTCTTTAGATTTCAAGAGCCATTTTT
>DAOVTB010000122.1 GCA_030633305.1 Candidatus Muiribacteriota bacterium | reverse complement strand
CTTCATGTCCTTCATGATTTTCATGGTCCAATTTTTTCTTTTTTTATTCTTTATGCCTTTGTGTGATAAAAGCACCGACAATAATAAGCTCTGAAGGATAATAAAACTGGTAATCCACTTGAAGCCATAAAAGGAGTAGAAGAAAAAATATTCTATGATTCCATGGTTGTATTTTGAGAAGTAATAAAATGATTATAATCCAGAATAATGTTCCAGGAATTCCTGATTCCAACATCTGTTGTAGAAAAAAATTATGAGCATGGCTTATCTGATAATTATTTGTCTTCCCAAAAGTTTTGTGAAATGTACTTTTATCCATTCTAATATTTTTTTCAAGTATAATGCGACTGGTGTAAAATCCAGTTCCGGTTAACCAGTTTGTTGTTTTGATAATGTTTACAGCTCTTTGGTAAATGAAAAGTCTGGTTTTCAGGCGGTTAAGACTGTTGGAAAAATAAAAAAAAGAAATTGAAAATGTAAAAAGTATCATGACTAACAAAAAGGAAAAAATAATCTTTTTTCTATTTGAACTCATTTTTTTTATTTGAATATGTAGTTGTATGGAAAGTAACAAAATGGTAGTACAAAAAATTCCCATATAACTTCTTGTTATAAAACAGCTTATATAAAGAACAATAGCAGAGTTTGTAACCTTTATAAAATTAACCTGTCTTAAAAGCAGAAAAATTGAAATAAAAGTATTGAAAGCAATTATGTTTTTATCAAAATATTGATTAGGACCTATTATAATTAAGAAAACAGGGTTTAAAAGAGAAATTATAAAAGCTGAAAATATAAAGCATTTTTCAGAAAAGTTTCTTAATTTAGATTCACAGCTAAAAATTGCAAATAACATGAATGCTGGAATAATTCCCGCAATTGAATAATAAAGGCTTCGCTGTAAACTTTGTGTAGTTAATAAATTTATAATTAACAATGGCATTGCATATAAGAAAAACAGTTTAACCCTTTTGAAATTAGCTGCAAAAATAGTGAAAATGAGCAAAGCTTTGATAATATTAAAAATATGAAATAATTTCGTATCCCATGAAAAATAGATTGGTAGTATTAAAAGTACAATTGGAAGAAGCTTCTTTAATTTGGATATTTCATATTTATTTTGCATTATTTTATCAGTATTTTATGCTGTACTTTAACTTCAGGGAATTTTCATCGTCGCTTTGCAGATAATCCAGAATCACATTTGGTTTAATGAGATATTGAACTGAATATGTTGAATGATTATCTTCGCTTCTGGATAGAGGTTGTTTGTAACTTAATGATAATCTTTCACTAAACTCTTTAGATAGCTTTAATGATAATCCGTCATTAAAATCATCAAGAACTGAAAATTCTGAAAGATTCAATGCATCGGATATTTTATTTTCAAGTTTTGTTGCAAAAAGCCTTTTTCCCAGTCCAAGGCCAGCATTAAATAAAGTGAATGCCTGAGCTGGATTACTTATCTGGTTTAAGATTCCAAGTTCCATTTCCGAAAGGAGACTGAGTATTTTTTTTCTTTCCAGATGTGGCTCGGAATATAGCTCGAAATTCCCGTTAACATCGCCATTTAGCTTAAAGACTATTCTATAAGCGTTTTTCATTACAGATATTTCGGCAAACACAAGCGGCGATATGGAGTAAGTTCCGCCATTAAGAATAAGGACAAGATTATCAATTGAATATCTCTCGTCCTTGTAGATCAAAAAACCATTATCTACAGTTAAATTTATATTCATTATAGTAGAATACTTGTTTTTTGTGCACTTTATTCGGCCGGTTATATCTGCCGAAAATTCCTTTCCATGATATAACTTCAGCTTGTCTATCTCCAGGTTAACGTCTAAGTCTATTGGAAAATCATCAATCAACTGCATAATATCGATATCAGTTTTATTTCCAGTGATAAAGGCAGGATAGTATTTGTAATGTCCCTTTATTTTATCAATAGATAGATTAAGTCCATCATCCTGGGAATGATAGAGTTTGTTAACGTTACCATAAAGAGATGATTTCTTTTTATCAATGAGAGATATAATTTTACTGTCAAATAATAGATTTCCTGGCAATAAAATTTTAAAACCATTCATTTTCAAATGTGTTAAGGTTAATTTTTTTTGAGTCACACTATAAATTGCTTCAAAACCAAGACTGCCTGGTTTGATACCAGGAAAAAAACTGATCATATCCTTTTTAGATATGTTGGCTTTGATAATTACATTATCAGCGTTTTTAATTAATTGAAGGAAAGAATTTGTACAGATCTTCATCTGTATGTGATTTTTTGAATCATTTTTGAGAAGTTCTGTAATGTTACAATCAGTGAGTTCAAAACTTATTTTTTTCTCTTTTTTTGTGAACAAAATATGATTAACTGTAACATTTTTTAATTTCCAGTTAGATACAAGTCCTGTAATATCAAATTTAAGAGTACCATCTTCGAAAAATTTGGTTACCTTGACCTGGTTTTGGTTTGATAAATCTAATAAATTTTCAACAATACCTTTGGAAGAAATTTGTTTCCTGATTCTGAATGTAAGAGATGATGATGACGGTGTAAAGTAAAGTTCAATATTTTTATCCTCAGAACTTACTGAAATGATTTTTCCGTCATATACAACAGAGTATTTAAAAGGTAAATCTATTATGCGCTTGAAAAGTGAGTATATAGAAATTTTCCGTATGATCTTATTCTGCTGTTCTGGAAATATTAACAGACCAGTTCCTGATAGATTTTTTTTGTTGATATCGAATTTATTGTACTTGAAAATAAGTGGTTTCTTATAGCCTTTGATGTATAATGCTGTCTTTTGTATAACTAAGTCTTTTATATGATTATCAGACGTGAAAAGGGTCGAAATTTTCCTTGAAAGAACTGTAAAACCAAGTGGACTTCTGAACTGAAGATTTTTTGCTTTAAAAGAGATGCCATGTTTTTTATTTGAAATAGTTAAATCAGAATTCAATTTACCGTAAAGTGTATCCATCTGAAGTTTAAAATTCCCAGCTTCGAATTTCATATGTTTATCAAATATAAGATTGCCATTTATGGCTGCCGAAGATATCTGAAATTTGTACTTGTTTCTTTTTTTTACGATATAGATAGACGTATTTTTAAACCTGTTTTCTTTAAATTCAAGATCAGGTACGAAGATTTTGAATTCGGGTTGACTTAATTTATCTATGTCAATAGTTGCTTTAATATTCATTTTCTTTCTTAATTTTATGGAATATTTTTTTACAATTGTTTGATAGATACTAGTAGCGAAGATGCTATCAAATTCTTCAGCTGTATTTGACATCTTAAGAGTGATTATAGATTCTTTCTTTTGGTTAGAAGCGGAAATTGAAACACCAGGTTTACCAGTCTGATTTTGAATGTAGCCATGAAGATTAAATTTTGGAATTCTTTTAAATGGTAGTGAAATCATTCCATTAATTTTTGAAATCTTTTTCCCCATAAAATGGACTGCTAAATTATCAAGACCAAGTTTGGTTATTTCAATATTACCTTTTAACAGAGAAAGAAGTTTCAATTTTACTGATATGGATTTAAATTTTATTTTTGAGTCTTTATATTTGATTATACCGTTTTCGATTTTAGTGATTACTGGAAACAATGTTAAACAGTATTTGAAATCTACAGCAATACCATATTTTTTCAGTGCTGTTTCCAAATTAGCTCTTCCAGTAGAAGTGTTGAAATAAATATTCAACAGAATTGATGGTAGAAAAAGTATTAAAAATAGTATAGCTGATAGAAAATATATTTTAAGTAATGCTTTATTCTTTTTTTTTGCCATAAGACTTTATCTTATACTACAGCTTGGTCTCTAACATATACAATGACATCATCTACTCGTAGTTCAAAATCATTTTTTGGATTTAAATGTGATTTTCGATCTCTAATAAACCCTAGAAAAATGGCATTATCCTTGATCATTTTAAGTTTTATTTCTTCAGCATTAGTAGCTTTATCAGAAAATTCAGAAAATTTCAGTGTATAAATCTGTTGGCCGAAAGAATCAGTTAACTCATATAAAATATCAGTAATATAAGGGTTTTTAATTGAAGTTGCAATGAGGTTAGCATCTACTCTTTCCTTATAAATTATTTCGTCTCCCTTTAATTTATCCTTAATTATTCTAGCACTGGCTGAATCAAGTATTTCAGAAATTGTATGAACCTTTGGTGCTTCAGATTCAATATTGAAAATAGTCATAATTGTTCTGATGTCAACCATCTTATCACTTTCACCAGGCAATTTTTCGGAAAAAACAACTATTTTGGAACATGCCTTGAAGTTGCAATCCTCAAGAGTCTGGAGTTCTGTAAAATCACCTCTTTTATAGATTATTCCATGGTATTCTGGATTTTCTTTTCGAGAAATTAAAATGATTTTAGTAGATTTAAGAAAATCTTTCATTTCATCCAGAACAATTTTACTAGTATAAGTCCATCCACAAAAAATAATATGATTTTTAAAATCAAGGTTTCCTATTTGTCCCATTTTTAATTTCTCCATTCTTTCAGATATTGATGTTGTTAGAAAAGCTGTTAAAAGACCAATAATACCAATACTTGTTAACATTAGTATTCCAGTCACAAATCGTCCTATCCCGGTAACTGGATAGATGTCTCCATAGCCAACAGTAGTTAGTGTTACTACGGCCCACCAGAAAGCATCTCCTAGAGTTTTAAAGCCTTCACTTCCATTAGTTTTTTCGATGACATAAACAAAAATTGCTGAATAAAAGATGACAAGAATAATAATCAGCGATATGTATAATATCTCTGGCAGCCGTTTATTTATCGACATCAAATTTGCATACATTATGTCAATAAATTTAAGAAATCTGATACTTCTTAATAATCTTAATACTCTGAGTAATTTGATGAGTCTCAGAGTTCTTAATGCTCTTAATGCTTTGATGGACGGAACCAGAGACAAAAGATCAATAATTGGAAAAAATGAAAATATCCATTTAACCTTATTGAATATTGCTCTGAATATTCCGAATTCTTTCACGTCATCAATAAAATCAGTAGAAAGCCAGAACCTCACGATGTATTCAGCTAGAAAGAAATAAAACAGCATTGAATTTATTTTGAGTAACGTACTGGAAATAGGAGTTTTACTGCTTACTTCTTCAACTGTAATATAAACAGAAACCATCACTATAAAAAGTATAATGAAATCTATCAGATACTTGAAAACATTATTTTCATTATCTATCCACCAGTGAAGAGAGTTTTTAAAGCCAAGTGTTCTTGTTTTACTTTCACGATTAATTCTAGCCATATATTTTCACCTTATAATTTTGATACTCCAGTAAAGTTAAAATTACGAATAAGAAGTTTTGGTACGATTGTTGATTCAATTCCACCATATCCTAGAAAAACTTTTCTTTCTTTGCTAATCAAATCAACTCTTTTCAAAGCTTCCAGTACATTTTCATTAAATCTCATGTTAAGTATTGGTTTAGTTATTTTTCCATTTTCAATTAAAAATGTCCCGTCCCGGGTCATTCCGGTAATTGTGGTTTTATTTCTATCGACTATATTTGAATAGAAGAATCGAGTGATAAGGATACCTTTATCAATTGATTTTAAAATAGATGAAGTTGATTTTTTTCCAGCATTCATTTCCAGATTGATAGGAAATGGTCCCAGGCTTGAACCAGGAGATAGTGCATGACCTGTGGTTTTTGTATTCATTACCTTGGCAGTTCTGTGATCATGGACAACATTTTTTGCAACCCCTTTTTCTATAAGAGTGATTTTTCTGCGATTGCTTCCTTCAAAATCAAATGGTAGACCAAAGCAGAGTTTATTATAAGGGTTATCCACAACTGTAATGTTATCACCTGTAATTTTTTCTCCCAATTTCATGAAACTTCTTTTTTCATAATATTGAAGTCCCCCAAAACCCATAATTGCTAGAAAATCTAATAAAGTAGTTACAGCCATTTCTTCCAGTAAAACTGTATATTTACCAGGCTTCAGTTCAATTGGATTCTGGTTCATTTCAGCTCTTTTCAGGGCTTTTTTAGTCAATCCGATGAAGTCTATCTCATAAAAATTATTATTTGATGATGATTCTGATGACGTTCCCCCAGTTTCATTAGTCAATGTAATTGTAAAATCTCCAAATGTTCTTTTATCATAAGCAAATCTTTTTTTCGAATTCATATAAGCAAACATACTGTCACCAGAAACAACAGTACCAGCAGCAACCATTTTTTTCGGTTTGCACATTGAGACAATTTCCATTACTGTCTCGGCTCTTTCAGCTGGTGTTACAAGGGAAGTCTTTTTATGATAATTATCTTTATTTTCTTCATAATCTCCTTTTTCAGGGGATTTAGGAGCGACAACCATATCATCATCTCTTATATGTTTCATAAGTTTTTCAGCTTCTTCAACTACATATGCAAGATTTTTTCCATCAAAAATATTACACTTTGCAATCCCTACACGTTTACCATCTGTGATTTTTACTGTAAGAACATAGTTTTTCTGGATAATATTCTGGTGAATAGTATTTTCTGCAAATCTAGTAAGGTGTTTTTTTCCGCCAAACAAAAAAACTTCAACATTTTTATAACTACTTTTTTTAATTGCCTGTTCAAGGATCTGAAAAGCCTTCTTTTTATTTAACATTTCCAACACCTACCTTCACATTTTTGAATCTTGCAAAACTTACGCCATGACCAACCTTCATTATCTGTCCAGGCTGTCCTTTTCCACAATTTGGAGTTCCCCACATCCTGTAGTGTTTTCCATTTGCAATTGCATCACAGGAATTCCAGAATTCCTTGGTTGTTCCACTGTACGTAGGATTTTTAACGATCCCGGTGATGGTACCATTTTCAATTAACCACCCAATTTCACAACCAAATTGAAAATTAATTCTTTTATCATCAATACTCCATGATTTATTATTCTTTAGAAGTAGTCCTTTTTTTGTTGAACGAATAATTTTTTCAAGGGGTGTTTTCCCTGGAAGTAAATTGATGTTTGTCATCCTTATGATGGGAAAGTTATTCCAATCAGTAGCGCGAGTAGTAGCATTGGATACTTGGTCAATTTTTGGAGCTGTTTCTCGACTGGTCAGATATCCTACAAAAACTCCGTCTTTAATAATATCTGATTTGCAGGCTTTGACTCCTTCATCATCATAACCAAAAGAACCAAGAGCTCCAATAACAGTACCATCAGCAACAATATTAACGATATCGCTTCCATATTTCAGATTACCAAGAAGTTCAGGCATCATGAATGAAGTGCCTGCATAGTTAGCTTCCATGCCAAACACTCTGTCCAGTTCAACTGGATGACCACAGGATTCGTGAACCTGAAGTGCAAGTTGGCTTTCCCCAAGAATAATGTCCATTGTTTCTACTGGACACTCAGGTGCTTTTAAAAGGTCACTAGCTTCTTTTGCAATGCGTTCAGCATTTATTTTAAGTGGCATCTTTTTTACAAATTCAAATCCTGCACTGTGAAAATCACCTCTGAATGACGATGGAAAAGATCTGATTTGGATCTCGCCAGAATCGTCTCGTGCAGTTGCGCTGATTCCTGCACCACTTTGTACGATTAACTGAGTTATAAAAGTCCCATCACTAGTTGCGAAAATTTTTTCATCCTGCCAGAATGTGATGAATCCTTCTCGAAGGAATATATCAGGAACGTCAGTCATTTCATTTGTTGCATCGTAAAGAATATCCAGCTTTTCATCAAGAGAAACATCAAACGGGTTTATTTCAAATTGACTGCACCAGTGATCTACGACCGGTTCTAATGGAGATAATTCAACTTTTGGAGTATCTTTGAGGCTTCCACTGGCTTTTGCAATTTCATACGCCCGTTGAACAGCAGTAATGACTTTATCTTCCTTCATATCTGGATTACCAGCAAACCCCCAGTATCCATCAACGAGAACTCTAATTCCAATACCAATACCTTTATTATTCTGATAACCACTTAAACAACCGTTTTTCAAATGAATATCTTCTTTTTTCTGTTTTACAATCCTTGCTTCGACATATTCTGCACCCAGTTTTTTACCATGTTCCAGAGCAATTTTAATCAATTCCTTGTCTTTTTTAGTACTTATATCTTGTGCACTATACAATTTCATCAACCCCTTTTAAAAATTTTATAAACATAATCCGAGACTATTGATAATAAAGTCAAAGTCTTTGAATTCATCAGCTGTTAATTTTTCTTTTAATTTATTTAATTTGATTATTACAAGTTTCTCGTTCTTGGGATAAATATACATAAGGATATTATTTAAGACTCTAGGGTCTTTTTCATATTCCAGGAGCTCATAAAGTATTTCATCAGTTATAGCACTTTCATGTGTCATTAATCCTTCAACAATGTTAGCTCTGACTCTAGGATCATAATCTTTTAAGTATTTTTTTACAAATTCAAATGACGATTTATCACCGTTTTCAGCAATTAGTTTCAAGATATAAGATTTTGTAAATTTATTGCAGCTATTTGAGAAAAATAACTGGTCAAGCAATGTAAAATCTTTCTTCATGACAAGTAATTTGAAGTATCTCTGGGCTAAATCGATTTCACTCATATTTCCGTTGATGAATAATTTCTGTGCAAAATTAAAATTCTGCCATCTGTTTTCGCTGTTGGTTGTAGTAATTACAGGATGAGATATGAAGTATGCAGAAAATGAAGCCAGATCAATATTGTTACCATTTATATAGCTTTGAATGATGTTTTTTGCTTTAGGATTTTCCGGGAAATGTGATAGAACAAATATGGCTGCCTTAATTAGTTTAGTATCACCAGATTGAAGGAATTCACTGATTTCATAAAACTTGTTCTCAAAGTCTTCTCTTAAAGCTACAGTAAGTGAAAGTAATCTGACTCTTAAGCTGGGGTCATTTTCAATATCTTTGCTGATCATAGATTTTTTAATACCACAAATAGAAAGAATTGTTTCCAAAGCGTTTGCGCGAACTCTTTCATCATCGTCTGTAAGAAAGTGGTTAAGGCCAGAAAGATGTTCAATCTCAGCATTGTTTTTTATTGAAGAAAGAAGAGATGCTTTTTTAAATGCATCTTTTTCAGAAATATTTCTCTTTAAGAGTTCAGATATTTCCTGTGATGAAAATAGTTTCGTATCCTTATTGTCAGCAGGCATGTTTTTCAGTTTTCTATAAAGAATAAGAGCTTTTTTGTGTATTACCGGATTGTTTATATCAAGTATTCTTAAAATGATCTCATCGAAGGCATTTTCTTTTGTTACAAAAAATAATTTTTCAATTATAGACAGGATTCCATCGATTACAAAAAAATTATTCTGTCGTATAAGTTCGTTTGTAATATTAAAAAACTCGCTTTGATTAAAGTGCCAGGTAAAATAAAGCACTGCCATTTTTACCCTGACAGAATCATCATTTCTATGGGGAAATATTTTTTCCGCATTTTTTTTACTAAATAGTTTATTATCGGTTAGCATTTCGATAAAATTGCTACGAATTCGATCTTCGGGTGATTCCAAAAGATTAAAAAGGTCATGTTCCAAAATATCATCTGAAGTAATACCGTTTATCGCTTTTAGAGCATTAGCAACGATAAGTGGATTATTCTCGTGTTTCAGAAGTTGAATTATAAATTCTAAATTATTTTCAATGTTTTTAATATTGTCAACTGCAAATGTCTTTTCTTCAATGGAAGAACTTAGATCCTTTACAATTTTCATGAGATCTTCTTCCCTGATGTTTTTATTAAATGATGAACTTTGATTTTCTTTTTGAATCATGGAATTAATTTCATTCATCAAAAGTTCTGCTTTCACCTGAACAGATGGCTCTGATGAAATTGCAAGTTTTGCGAGAACAATTGGAGCAAAACCAGGCCTAAGCTGATCCAGTATATCTATGAGTGCAAGTTTATCAGAGGTTAAACCGTCAGTAACAATTTTGAAGAGTTCATTTTTGTATTGAAGAAAATCAAATTCATTTATTCTTACGAGTGAAATAAGCTTGATTTTGAAATAAATCGAATTATCATAAAGATGTTTGAAGATATTAATTGATGATGAAATCGGGAGATGTAACAAAGCTTTTAATATTTCTAAAAAAATTTCTTCAGGGAGAGGTATTGATGAAAATATATAGTTTTCGATTTTTTTTATAATTCTGGAGCCGATTTTTAAGGTTAATGGAAGTAAAAGTTTAAATCTTAACTCAAATGGTATTTCTTCATTATCAAATATTATGTTTAAATCTTTTTCGCTTACTTTAGAAGTTGAAAGATAATGAAAAAGGAACGAATTATATTTTTTTTTATCAATTAGGTCCAGAGCATTTTTAGTTATGAGTGATTGTAGAGTTATGTCATCTATTTTATTTCTATTATATTGGGCAATAATCTGATGTTTTAAATCCTTTTTGGCTGAAGGATTATCGCAGAAAAAATAATTTTCAATTAATGATGTAATATTAATATTTGCCTTTCCCATGATTGTGATTATATCAGATTTCTATTTTTTTTTCATTTCATTATCTTGGAAAGGGAGCACAACTTTTTAGTTCCTAAAAAAATTGAATGAATCGAATAATACTGTAGGGGAGGGTCTGTGACCCTCCCGAATTAAATTATTTTGGATTATATATACAAAGTACCATTTTATGTTTTTTTTATTAGAACGGGAGGGTCACAGACCCTCCCCTACAGACTGTTATTATTTTTGGACTCCCCGGAAAGCTTGACACAAATAACCTTTTTGTATTATATACCTGATTCAGGATATATTCTTCACTATCAGAAATTAGGAAATTAGACATGAGTGATAAACTTAAAGGTGTATTTATAATGCTGTCAGCTAGTTTATTTTTTTCCCTGATGGGTTTATTTGCCAAAAACTTAAAAGGTAGTTGTTCAGCATATCAGGTTGTATTTTTTCGAAGTCTGATAACTTTTTTTGTTGTACTGATAACTGCAAGAATCAGAAAAGTCAGTGTCTGGGGCAATAATAAGAAAATCCTTTTGATGCGGGGGACTTTTGGAGGAATCGCTCTTATTTTTTTCTTTACAACGATTTTGCATCTTAAACTTGCGAATGCATTTATATTGAATAAAACATCTCCTGCCTTTGCGGCAGTTTTTTCAATCTGGTTTTTAAAAGAAAGATTTAATTGGAAGAAACTGGTTTCACTTATAATGACTTTGACTGGCGTATATCTGGTGATTAATCCAGTATACAATTTTTCAACTGGTGACAATTTCTATTCATTTCTGGGACTTTTATCCGGGATTCTCTCTGCGGCGGCATATGTTTGTGTGAAAAAGGCTAGAGATACCGAGAACACAGAGACGATTGTTGTTTATTTTGCTTCAATGGCAACAATTTTTACTGTGATACCTGCACTGTCAGGCAGTTTTGAACTTTTTTCGTTAAAGATATGTATATATCTATTTCTGGTAGGTTTTTTCTCATCTTTTGCTCAACTTTTAATGACTTTGGGATACGCATATTTGAGTGTTTCAGAAGCAACTATTATCAGTTCAGTTACCATTATTAATACAGTTTTAATCGGTTTTTTCATCTTTGATGAAAGATTATCTACTTATGCTATAATAGGAGCAATACTTGTTATCATGGCAATTGCGATTATTTCGCTGTCCAGGGAAAAGGCACAAAGAAAAATAAAATATTAATTGTAGGGACAGGCCCCCTCTGTGCCTGTCCAATATAAATATCGAATAAGGAAAGAAGAGAAAAGTATGGAGGAAGAAATGAAAAATGGAATCCTGTTAAAAAACGGAAGAATAATAACTGGAAGCAAACAAATATCTGGTGATGTTTTGATCCAGGGTGAAAAGATTAAGGCTATTGGGAAAGATCTTGAGTCAATGATAGAAAGTAAAGATTATCAAGTGATTGATGTTGAAAATGCTTATATTTTTCCTGGTGCAATAGATGCCCATACCCATTTTTCGCTTCCGATGGCAGATACAATATCCAATGATGACTTTTACAATGGTTCGCTTGCTGGTCTTAAAGGCGGAGTAACTTCTTTTATCGATTTTGCTGGTTCTCTTGAGGGTTCGCTTATTAGTGGTGTAAAAGCTAGATTGGCAGAATCCAAAACTGCTGCGAGCGATTATTCATTTCACTTGACTGTAACCGGAAAGGACTTTGAAGATTTCATAGAAAACTATGAAGAAATTGTAGATGAGTTTGGCTTAACTTCAGTTAAACTTTTTATGGCTTACAAATCTCGTGGTTTGTATAGTGATGATTATAAAATTCTCAAAATACTGGAAAAAGCCAGAGATATTGGTGGCGCAATGGTATGTGTGCATGCTGAGAATGCGGACATAATTGAAGGTCGAACTGCTATGCTTCAAAATCATGGTGAAACTGATATGAGGTATTTTTCAAAAAGCCGTCCAGTAATTACTGAGATTGAAGCGGTGTCCAGGTTTATGAGGCTGGTTGAGTTTTCAGGAAGTAAGGGATATGTTATGCATCTCACAAGTGGTGAGGCCTCAATTATTATTGAAAAAGCAAGAGAACGAGGAGTTGACATTGGTTCTGAAACTTCTATGAATTATCTTCTGCTTGATTCTTCACTTTATCTGCAGGAAGATGGCCATTATTACACAACCTGTCCGCCGTTAAGGAGTAGTTGGGATAATGATATTTTATGGTCACAACTGGGGATTTCAATCTTAAGTTCAAGTACAGATCACTGTTCTTTTAACAAGGCTCAGAAAGATACCTGGGAAGAAGATTTTTCAAAACTTCCATTTGGATTGGGTGCTATTGAAATAAATGTTCCACTTCTTTTTTCAGAAGGCGTAGTGAAAGGTAGGATATCTTTGGAGACTTTTGTTAAACTTGTCAGTGAAAATCCTGCCAGGAATTTTAATTTGTTTCCGGAAAAGGGTAGTTTGATGCCGGGTTCTGATGCAGATATTTTTATTCTCGATCCTGCTGAAAGCTGGACTCTGAGAAGTGAAGACTTTCAAATGAAAACAGATATCAATCCATTTGAAGGAAAAGAGATTCAGGGAAGAATAAAATATACAATTTCCCGTGGCGAAATTGTATTTGATCATGGAAAACTTGTTGGAAGTAAAAATAAAGGACGCGGGAAATTTATCAAACGAAAATTGACATGAGAATATAAGAGAAAAAAGAAAAGATTCTCGCGCAGTGAACGCTGAGGACGCAGAGAAAAAGTTAATACCAGCTAGGGTCAGAAGGACTTTTGTTTAGCTCGATGATCGAGCTGAATGAAATGTGCCCTGACCCTGTTAGATAAATACCGAACACCGATTAACGAATAATGACTAAATTAAAAATTTCAAATATGAAAAAATAAACATGTTTAACAAGATGAATAAAAATTGGAAATACATTATTAATAGCGTCATTACCCGACTTGATCGGGTAATCTATTCAAATAGTAAAATGGATCCCCGGGTCAAGCCCGAGGATGACGGATGGATTGTGACAAAGTCTGAATCAGATGCCTATGATCCAAAATGGTATGTCTGTCCAATATTTATTTTTTTAATATTATTTATAGCAATTTCAATAATTCCCGGTTGCTCAATGTCGCGCATTCCAAAAGTTAAAACATATTCGCATACTGAAGTCAATTTGCTTGGAACCCTTATCAATATGAAATTTTATACAAAAAATGAGGGTTTTAGTGGTGATGATATTATTAAACTTGTAAAAAAAATTAAAACTCTTGAAAAAGTTTTTTCTCCTACTATATTGACCAGTACACTTTCTATTTTAAACAAAGAAAGAAAATT
>DAOVTB010000036.1 GCA_030633305.1 Candidatus Muiribacteriota bacterium | reverse complement strand
CATTTCTTGGGAAATTGAGTGCCTACTGGGTATTGCCTTTATGGTTACTCTGTTTTATCAAAGATTTTTCTAAGAAAAAATTCCAGTTAATTTTAAAATTTTATGTTCCTATTTTAGTCTTGGGCGTTATTTTGGGAGGTCTTTATCTTTTATTTTTAAAAAATGTGTGGGGGAATTATTTTGCCCGTTTCTCTTATATGCAGATGTTGGCTGACAGTCAAGTTTGGTCATGGAAGTATCGGTCAAATTGGCTTCTAATTAAACGGTTGACTATCTCGCCTGCAATAATGTTGCTCAAATATTATGGTATTATTCCAATCTTATTTTTCTGTGGTATATTTGTTGTGCCAAAATCTTTACGCTTTTGGATTGGTTATTCTGGCATTAGTCTTTTTCTTTTTTGGTTTGGATCAATTTCTTTTAAAAATTATGAACCATTAACAGTAACGCATAGAATGGTGCTGCCTGCTTTACCAGGTTTATGTATTGTGGGCGGATACTTTATGTCAAGTATCCTAAAAAAATTATTTTCTAAAAAATTTATAAACAAAATATTTTTGTTCATATTTATAATATTGGTTACATTTCCACATATGACTTACGTTATGCAAAAAGCATTACGTAATCCACCTTCTGAAAAGGTTGCGATGCAATTAATAAAAAAAATCATCAATTCTGATAATTCATTACGTTTTTTATTAATTTCTTCTGATAGACGTAGCCCCAGATCTCTCCCTTTTTATTTTGATTTTTCTTATCCAAAGAACCTTTCAGTTATATACATGAAAGATTTATCAAGTATTGATATTTCTAAATATGATGAAATATTCATTTTTGTGCGTACTGATAGATCAAAGTTTCTTAAGACATCATATGGCTATAAAAATTATGACACACAGATTTTACAGCATGATTTTCCAAAATTATATGAATCAAATGGTGTGCATTTGTTTCATATGATTAAGCCTTTCAGGTTAGATTTTTGAGGAAGTGTTGTTCCTATTTTTGTAAAACAATGATTAATAACTATGATATAATCAAATCATGTTCAGATTTATAAAATATTATATCCAGTCACTACGTGTAAAACAATGGACTAAAAATCTGTTGCTATTTGCAGGGCTCGTGTTTTCAAGAAATCTGACTAGTGTTTCACACTTCTATAATGCTTGTATAGGCTTTGCTCTTTTTTCATTTTGTGCAGGAAATATTTATGTTTTAAACGATATTATTGACAGAAAAAAAGATGCAATCCATCCTGAAAAACGATTTCGGCCTGTTGCCTCAGGCAACCTTGGCGTGGTAACTGGAATAATTACATCGTGCACTGCACTGGTTCTAATAAGTATGGTTTCATTTTATTATTATCGTCAGTTTTCATATGTGATATTTTTTTATATTGGTTTGCAGGTATTTTATTCAACGATTGGAAAGAATATTGTTATTCTTGATATTCTGGCTATTGGTCTTGGTTTTGTTCTACGCGCAATGGCTGGTGCGGTTATTATCAATGTGCCTGTTTCGCACTGGTTACTTTTATGTACATTCCTTCTAGCGCTTTTTCTTGCCGCTGCAAAAAGAAAATACGAATTAACTCAGTATGAAGATGGTGTTATTAACCTTACAAGGACTACTCTTGAATTCTATTCAAACAAACTTCTAGATCAGATAATCTCTATAGTTGCAGCATCAACGATTATGTCATATGCTCTTTATACTATTGATCCAGTTACAGTTGCAAAATTTAAAACAACATCTTTGATTTACAGTGTGCCGTTTGTAATGTACGGTCTTTTTCGATATTTGTATTTGATATACAAAGAAAATAGCGGTGGCAGTCCAGATAAAGTCATTCTTTCTGATCGTCATATTATCCTGAATATGATACTTTGGATTTTATGTGTATTGCTTATAATCTATAATTTTTCAGATTAAGTTTGAAATTGTATTATTAAATTCCCTTGTATATTGACAATCAGATCATATTGTGCAACACTTTTAATAGGTGGTAATGATGAATATATTGAGATTAAAAGACTTTACTCGAAGAGGTGTATTGTTAATCGGTGCTTTTTTAACCGTTGCTCTTTTTTCATATGCATTGTATAAAGTCACCCCATTTCTTTCGTTACAAAAAAAACGTATCCAGGAAGAGGATTTCAGGACTAATCTTTTGAATATTCGCAGAGCGATCAGACAATACATTGCGCGTAACGGTGATATACAGTTTATTGATCCGGCGACCGGTTCTAAAAATAGACTGGATTATGATTCTTCGTCTAAAAATATCAGTTATGTCATGGAAGCGCTGTTAAAGGAAGGTAGGATTACCTATGACGTTAGTGGTAAGGTACGATTTAAAAAAGGTGGCTATCTCAGACAGTATAAAGGAAGTATCCTGAATACTAGAAATCTGCAGGTCACTGAGAATTTGATTGATAACAGTTCATTTGAAAATGTATACATAGATGACGATACAGATAAAATTCTGGTTGATGGCTGGGACAGTAATGATGGATATGGTAGGGCCGTGATAACGATGAGTAGCGAATCTCCTTCGGGAAAAAGAGCAGAGGCTTATCGTGAAGGCTCGTACGGTACAAAAACAGTTGTTATCGAAAAATTTCGTCATTGAGTTAATCATTGTTATTTTTTCTTTTTCCTCTGCGTCCTTAGCGTTCTCTGCGCGATGATCTTCTTTTATTTTCTTTGTGCCTTTGTGCCTTTGTGCCTTTGTGTGACATCTTCTTTTATCTTTTCTATGGAATAGAGTACCTTAGTGATAATAATTCCTTTGAAATGCTGTAATGATAGTGGTATCATATAATCAGTACGTAAATAAAAAAATGAGGTAATTATTATGTCAGAAGATTTCCAAAAAAAAGTTATTGAAATTATCAACGAAAAGATCAAGCCTTTTTTACAGGCTGATGGTGGTGATCTTGAAATAATCAGATTTGAAGATAAAGATCTGATTATTAAGCTTAAAGGAGCCTGTGCTGGGTGTCCAGGTGCGAAATATACTTTAAAAATGGGTATTGAAGGAAGATTGAAAGAAGAAATACCAGAATTTGGTACAGTCATAGCCGAGAATTTCTAAGGAGGCATTTTAGTGGCAATAAAAGTAGCGTGGCCTCAGCAGCCAAATAAATTTGAAGATTTAAATATTTCAGAAAAGCTCATGGAAAACCTGATCCTGAAAACATTGAAACGTGATGGTAAAATGGATGAGTTAACAATTGCTAGGAAACTCAAAGTTTCTGCTCTTGCTATAAGAGAGATTATTCAAGCCTTGAAGAAAAGAAAGGTTCTTGATACTCCAATGCCTTTGCAGTACTACATGACTGAACTTGGAAAGCAGATGGAGAAGGAAGCTTATGAAGAAGATGCATATGTAGGTCCATGTCCAGTAAATTTTCAGGAATATGCTGATATGGTAAATAATCTGTCTAAGTATGAAGAAAGAGCTTCTCTGGAAGAGGTAAAAGATGCTTTTTCAAAAATGACTTTACAGATGGAATTTATGCTTAAAGTAAAGGAAGCTTATAATGCACAGCGTCCAATACTTTTGTATGGACCTCCTGGAAATGGGAAAAGTTTGATTTCAAATTCACTCCATGCGCTTTTAAAGAACAATATTCTAGTTCCTTTCGCTTTTGAATTCAATTCCATGATTGTAAACTTTTATGATCCTGCATACCATAAGATAGTAAGAGACCCTTCAAAGGATCAGATGGCTTCTCAAGCGACTAATTCCGGTCCATTGATGCAGATGAGTGCAAAGAAAGATGATCCAAGATGGCTTGAGATTAAACCGCCTCTTGTAATCGTTGGAACAGAATTCAGAGTCAAGGATTTTGATATTGCTTATGATGGCAAATATGAAGCTCCTCCTCTTGTAAAAGCAAATAATGGTATATTCGTAGTTGATGATCTTGGTAGACAGGTAGATTCCCATGTGGACATTCTTAACCAGTTTATTTATCCGCTGGAAGCACTTGAATGTATCATCAGAATGGCTGGTGGAAGTAGATTGATAGTACCTTATAAACAACGTTTGTTTGTTTCGACAAACCTTAATAAAGAAGAGATTATCGATGATGCTTTTAACCGTCGTCTTCTTTATCAGTTTAAGATTGATAAACCTGCCCCGGATACTTTTGTAGAAATCTTTGTAAATGTGCTTCGTGGTCGCTGGGATCATATTCCTGAAGAACAGGCTGTTGAGTTTGGAAAAAAACTCATGGATTGGTATAAAGAAGATAACAGGATACTTCGTGGAAGTGATCCAAGAAACCTGTCTATCATGCTTGATGCTACACTTATGGAAGGTGAGACCATGGATTTAACTATGGATCTGTTCAGAAGAGTCTATGATATCTTTCCAATGGCTGATGCTGGAACAGAAAAACAATATGGTATGTAAAGTAATCAAGAAATAATAAGCCACAGATAAAACACGGATAAAAAATACTGTAGGGGCGAACCTTGTGTTCGCCCTTCTTAATTTCCATATTATTATTCTTGCTGAAACCATTAAAAACATATAAAATAAAAATCATAGAATTAAAAAAATATATTGGAGATTATTATGAAACTTATCGAATGTGTACCAAATTTTAGTGAAGGCCGTGATCTAACAATTATTGACAAAATAACTGCAGAAATTACGAGTGTTGAAAATGTAACTCTTCTTGATGTGGATCCAGGTGCTGATACAAACAGAACCGTAGTTACTTTTGTAGGAAGTCCTGAAGGTGTCGAAGAAGCAGCGTTTCTTGCAATAAAAAAAGCTGCTGAATTAATTGATATGACTGCTCACACTGGGGCGCATGCTCGTCAGGGTGCAACAGATGTCTGTCCATTTATACCAGTAAGTGAAGTAACTGAGGAAGAATGTATTGAAGTCTCAAACAAAGTTGGAAAAAGAGTTGGTGAAGAATTGGGAATCCCAGTATACATGTATGAAAAAAGTGCAAAAACTCCAGAAAGAAGCAATCTTGCAGAAATCAGGAAGGGTGAATATGAAGCGTTAAGTGAAAAAATTAAACTTTCTGAGTGGAAACCATGTTATGGACCGACTAAATTTGTTCCAAGAAGTGGTGTAACAGTAATTGGAATGAGAGATTTTCTTATTGCATATAATATTAATCTCAATACAAGTAATGTTAAAAAATGTAAGAAAATTGCAAACAAGATACGTGAAAAAGGATATTTTAAAAGAAATGAAAAAAATAAACTTGTAAAAGATGAAAATGGTAAAAAAATAAAATTACCAGGTCTTTTCAATTTCTGCAAAGCTACAGCCTGGTATATTGATGAATACAGACAGGCTCAAATTACAATGAATTTGACAAATTACAAAGTATCTCCAGTACATAAGGTATTTGATGTTGTCGAACAAGAAGCAATGACTATGGGTATGAGAGTCACAGGTAGCGAGATAGTAGGACTGATCCCAAAGGAAGCAATGCTCGAGATGGGAAGACATTATTTGAGAAAACAGGGGCAGTCAACTGGATTGAGCGAAGATCTTATTATTCATACTGCTATAACATCATTAGGATTGAATGATGTATCAGAATTCAAACCAGAAGAAAAAATTATTGAATATGCTATACAAAAGCAGGTATTACCTGAAATGAAGGTGACAGAATTCCTTGAAGAACTTTCAAGTGATTCACCAGCGCCAGGTGGTGGTAGTGTTGGTGCATTAATGGGTGCCTTAAGTAGTTCCTTATCAGCAATGGTATCTCATTTGACTTATGGTAAAAAAGGATATGAAGAATTTCTGCTTGAAATGGAAGAGGTTGCTGTAAAGGGAAATAATTTGAAATACAGATTTATTGACTTGATAGATAAAGATACGGAAGCATTTAATAAGATTATGGCTGCTATGAAACTCAAGAAAAAGACTGATGAAGAAAAAACAATCAGAAATGCTGCTATTCAAAAAGCCACTATTTACGCAGCACGAGTACCGCTTGAAACACTTAAGGCTGCACATGAATCAATTTTGTTGACTGGAAAAGTAATTGATAACGGAAATCAGAATTCACTTAGTGATTCTGCAGTTGCATTATTAAATTCCTATGGTGCTGCACTTGCAGCTTTTTACAATGTTTTGATCAATCTAAAAGGTATTGAGGATGTTCCAGAATGTGCAGAAATTTTGAAAGAAGCAAAGGGCATTAACGGTAAAGTCGCAGATTATTTTTCGAAATACAAGGCTGTTGTGGACGAAAGGCTTAAGGCTTAAAAAAATAAGACATCAAGACCACTGACATATGCCTTGCGAAACAAAATGGTTAATATTGTAGGTTCACTTCTATGCAAGATTTTGTGGAAACAACTTATCTGGTGCAGGGGTCAAAGCAACTTTCATGAACTTGAATTTCAAATTCACAAAAGTTCCATGTGACCCCATCTATATTGGTATTTAGCATTAATTTCTGTTTTTGTTTAATTTTTACTTCGTGTTCTTCGTGGTTCAATTTTCTCTTTTTTTTATTGTGGTACAGTCTTCCTGCGTGATTATTTTTTAAAACTGGATTATCTGTTTAAATTTCCGATAATTTTATTATGAAAAAAAGAGTTTTTATAGAAAATATTTCTTCATATTTAGGAAAAAAAGTTTCAATATCTGGCTGGATTCATAAAAAAACAAAAATTGGTAAGGTAGTTTTTATTGTCTTACGTGATGGCACTGGCTATGTACAATGTGTTTTTAAAACTTCAGACAGTTCACCTGATGAAATCAAAATTGCAAGAGGGATTTCAAGAGAATCCTCTGTAACAATTACAGGGATTGTAAAATTTGATAAAAGAGCAAAAGGATCTCATGAACTTTTGGATTGCAGTATAAGTGTTATTCAGGAAATAGAAGACAATTATCCAGTAAGCAGAAAAAAACATGGTGCAGAATTTCTTTTGAATTATCGTCATTTGTCGATCAGATCTAAAAAACTACTTTCGATAATGAAAATCAGGGATACTCTTATATGGTCAGCACGGAATTTTTTAAAAAAAGAAAAATTTATATGTACTGATACTCCACTAATTACACCGGCGGCTTGTGAAAGTACAACGGGTTTATTTAAAATTGACTATTATAACAATAATGCATTTCTTTCTCAAAGTGGACAGTTGTATCTTGAAGCAGCAATTGCATCATATGGCAGAGTTTATTGTCTAGGACCAGTTTTTCGCGCTGAAAAGAAAAAATCCAGGAGGCATTTAACGGAATTCTGGATGATTGAGCCTGAGATGACGCATATAACACTTAATGAAAATATGGAATTTCAGGAAAGATTACTGGAGAAACTGATAAAAGATATAATACAGGAAAATTCAAGTGAATTGGCAACTCTTGGAAGAGACATAGAAGCTCTTGGAAAAATTATTTTTCCACTTACAAAAATAACATATTCTGAAGCAATTGATATGCTTAAAAATACAGAGAATGAGATTGACTGGGGAAAAAAAATAAGTTTTAGAGCTGAGAATTATATTTCCAGTCAAATAGGAAAACCATTTTTTATTTATCTTCATCCGATGTGGCAGAAGGCTTTTTATATGAAACCTGATTCTGATTATAGTAAATGTGTGTTAAGCTGTGATTTAATTGCTCCTGATGGATATGGAGAATTATCTGGTGGTGGTCAAAGGATTGATGATTATACTATGCTTAGGCAAAGTCTGTTGGACAATGAGCTTCCAGCGGCTGCATTTCAGTGGTATCTTGATCTTAGAAAATTTGGTTCTGTTCCGCATGGTGGATTTGGAATGGGCGTAGAAAGGACTTTATCATGGGTTTGTGGACTTGATCATATTCGTGATGCGGTGCTATTTCCAAGAATGATCAAAAGAATATCTCCATAGACCTGAATTAATTAAAAATTAAGCATAAAAAAACCGCCCTGCAAAAACAGGACGGTTTTTTTGTTTTTTAACTATCTTTAAACGTTTTCTTCTGTTGGAGCTGGATTATTGAATAATGAATCCAAATCTTTGAAAACCTGTTCTTTAGTGTTCTTCTTTGATTTCACATCAATAATTTCATCAATTACTGGTTTGATATCTTCAAGTGCTTCTTCTTCTTCAGTATAATGTGCAGGTCTTACTTTGATATTCCTGTACATCTTTAAACCAGTACCAGCCGGGATAAGTTTACCTAAAATAAGATTTTCCTTAAGCCCTCTAAGTTCATCTTTTTTACCTTCAATTGCGGCTCTGGTCAAAACTCTGGTTGTTTCCTGGAAACTAGCAGCTGAAATAAAAGAATCTGTTGTTAGGGATGCTTTAGTGATTCCCTGAAGAATCCTTTTTCCCATAGTTTGTTCTTTTTTCTCTTTTTTGATCTTTTTGTTTATTGCTTCAAAAGTATCAATATGGACAAGCTGACCAGGAAGAAAATCCGTATCCCCAGAAACTGAAATAATGATTTTTCTAAGCATTTGTCTGATTATTACTTCAATATGCTTATCATTGATCTTAACTCCCTGTGCTCTATATACCTGCTGGACTTCATTAAGGAGGTATCTTTCAACATCTCTTATTCCTGCAGTACTTAACAGAGACTGTGGCCAGATGTTTCCTTCATTAATAGGTTCTCCGGCAACAATAAATTCACCATCGCTAATCAGGAGTTTACTGGTTCCCATGCTAGTTTTATAAGCTCTGGTTTCACCTGAAGGATTTCTGATCAATAATGTATTTCCCTTGAATTCTGCTCTGCCGTCAAGTTCAACGATAAAAGCTTCTTTCTTAGGTTTTCTAGCTTCAAAAACTTCTTCAACTCTTGGAAGACCCTGAATAATATCAATAGTCTTTTTAGAAGAAGTTCCCCATTTAGCAAGCATATCACCTTTTTTAACAAATGATGATACCTGTACGGAACGCTTGTTAAGCTTGTTTCTCTCACGATACAATACTCTTCCAGCTGAAGCAGACACAATATTACCTGCTTCAATTATCAGCTCACCAGTATGTTTGTTAAACAAAGTATCAGATACTACATGATTGATGACTTTATTCCTGATAAGAGTTGGATCAGTAATAGGAATATTTGTGAAATCTACACGAAGTTCTGCACCATCAGCAACCTGATGAGCTTCACCAGCTACGATTTCAATCTTTCCAAGCGTTGTTCTTGAAATGCTCTTGAGCGTTTCTTTCTTTTTGAGTTTTGCAACTCCTGGTACTTCAGAAGCATATTCCACAGACCATTTTCCAGTCTTAGGCTTATTCCTGAAGATTATTTCTCCAGTTGTATAAATAACTGATATATCAGGATTTATAACTCTGAATTGTTTAGGCTTGATATTTTCAGCATTAGCTTCAATATACTTTGATATCTTAGGAGTAATTATTTCTTTTGCTTTGATGATTTCTTTTTTTGTTTTTGTATCAACAAGAGTCTCTGAAATCTTCAATTTGGAAATAATTTTAGCTATTGTTGGATCAACCTCAAGATCTATTTCCTGAGAAAGAATTATCGATGTATTGTTTTTCCTAATCATAAAATGAGTTGGATTGATAGGGAAGTAACCAGTGTTATAGACAAAGTAATCATCTTCTTTTGGAAATTTGATGTTTTCCTTGATAAAATAATCATCATTTACAAGTCTACATAATTTCTGGCCCTTTTTAACAATATCTCCATCGTTTACAAGAATATCTATATTTGATGTAATAGTGTATTTCTTGTTCACTATTTCAGTTCTGTAAATATAATGGAAATCATCTTCTGCTTTTATTTCATCAAACTCAAGACGTTCAGTCAAGTCAGTTCCTTTTGTAATCATGACAGGCTTAGTCGCATTCTTGAGGAGTTTTTGAAGGGATGGTTCCAAAGGTATCTTTAAAGGTATCTTGATTTCAATTCCAGAGTAAACATAGATTTTTTTGATGATCTCCTGTTTCAATTCCGGATCGTAGGCAAGATTGTAATTAACTCTTCCGCTTATCTCGCTGATGATTGGTTTCATCGGCTCAATGAGTGTTGTATTTGATTTTACTTTCTGGCCATTCTCTACTTTTAGAATAGCACCCTGAGGAATCAAATATTCTTTTTCTGCATTGATGATAATAATTTTTTCAACCTGTGTAGGCCAGCATAACTCGATTCCCTGCTTGATTTGTTCACCACTTTGAATTCTAAGTGTTGAACCATCTGGTATAGGTAACGTGACCCTTCTTGAAATGATGATATCACTCAGGTTAAAAGAATTAAGTTTCTTGGAAAGATTCTTCATATTAGAAGCAGTGATTTTTTCACCTTCTTTGATAACAACTTTTTCTTTATCAAAATTAGTTACTTCTTTTGAAAAGTCCCATCCAGTGAGATATGATATCTCCATTACTGCAGGTTCGAATATTTTCTGAGCCTTAATAGTAACTTCATTTACAATTATTTTGAATGAAGGAAAAAATTCCTTATTTTTCATGATTTTGAGAGCAAGTGCTTCACCAATAATTTCACCAGCTTTTCCAATTTTCTTACCATTAAGTACGAGATCTTCGGCAATTTTCATACCATTGATTTCTTCAAAATTTTCATAAGAGTCTACGATTTTATTATTGGAAAAATTCACAGTTCCGCTGATTGGTGCTTCAATGATGAGTTTTTTGAGAACATCTTCATTGATGATCTGGCCAGCTTCAAGAAGAATTTCTCCAGTGAGAGTGTTGATCAAGTCTTCAAACAAAACTTTACCAATGAGCTTTAATTTCAAACTATCTTTAGACTTCTGGTTAATTCTTGCAACTGATTTCAATTTGATGTTGGTATTATTCAGTTCATCCTGTTCAGTGATTTCAACAACACCTTCAAAATCAGCAGTCAGGTTAATATTACCAGTGATCTGCTCATTTTGGTTTACTTTCTGACCATCCTGTACTTTGCAGTCAGATGGAAGAAGTTTGATTGAATTTGGAATGCTGTAAGCTTTTTCATCACTTAATATAAGACGTTTACTTGATGATGTTTTGTTTGTTGCAGTTTTTGAAGACAGGAGTTTGATGTATCCATCTTTAGGAACATTATAGTAGAACTTATTTTCCTTCTTATCAATGATAAGAGTCTCGACTTTTTCAAGACGATATTCTTTAACTTCCTGATTATCGATGGATATCTTTCTCTTATCTTTACAATTCACAACACCGTCAATATCACTATAAATAGCAAGTAGCTCTTCACCATATTTTACTTCATCACCAGACTTTATCTTGAGCTGTATACCGTAACTGCTGAGATCGATATCAGTCTTCTTGTCCTTAACTCCAGGCGGAAGAACATATTCAGCGCTGAGTTTTTTATTTTCTGTAATTGGAAGTACAAAGATTAAACCGTTTTCATTGATGACTCTACCGTTTTTCACTCTGAGGTCAAAAAATTCAACCTTTCCGTCGAAATTTGCCATGGCAGCTTTCTGTTCAGAAATTATTTCCGTCAGAATATCACCACTGACAACACGATCATCTTCGTCCACCTTGATGTTAGCACCTTGAGGTATCTTATAGATTCTAGTATTTTTTGTCTTTTTATCAGTAATTATAATTTCACTGTTACTGGAAATAACATAACCCTGGTTTTCAATTACATTCTTTAACCTGACTGTACCTGAAATTTCGCTGATTATCTGGTTAGGATTGAATTCTACAAGAACAGTTCCAGAAGTGATCTCTTCATTTTCGCTAACTTTTAAAACAGCACCTGGAGGAATATTGTATTTTTCAAATTTTCCATCTTCAGAAACTACTTTCAAAAATCCACCAAGAACAACTTTTCTTGTATCTCTGTCAAGACCTTCATCATCCCGGATGTCTTCGTATGAACTGTCACCAAAGAATTGTTTGTTTTTCTCTGACTTAAGTGTCCACTCAAGACTGTCAAATGATATAGAACCATCTTTTTTGGATTTAATAGTATTTTTCTGAGAAATAGCAATACCACCAATATGAAATGTTCTCATTGTAAGCTGTGTACCAGGTTCACCGATAGACTGAGCAGCAATAACTCCGACGGCTTCACCAATACTGACAGTGCTGTTAGATGATAGATCAAGTCCATAACACTTCTGGCATATTCCCAATTTAGAATTACAGTTGATAGGGGATCTGATCACGATACTTGGTCGAACTTTGATTTCTTCAGCAAGTTCTTCGTTGATGATGATGTCAAATATTTCCTTGGTAATCTCTTTGTCAGGTCCAAGGATTATAGAATTATCTCTTGCGTTAATCAGCTGTTCTGCATTGATTTTTCCGATAACATCTTCTGTCATTGGAAGAACTACTGTAGCTTTATCAACTAATTTTGCTTTCTCTGGAGTAATCAGTTTATTCTTCCTAAGAATTATATCGCCTGTCGAAGGATGAATTATGTTTTGAGAAGTATAGCGTCCTTTTATTCTATCTTTTAGAGAAATAATAATTTCGTCTTCAACGTTGAAATTATTAGGTTTTCTTTTCTGTCTGAGAGGATGCATATGAATCCCGTCAGTCGTTTTACAATCAGGCATATTGATAATAACTTCCTGGCTAACATCTACAAGTCTTCTTGTAAGATATCCAGAGTCAGCTGTACGAAGAGCTGTATCAACAAGACCTTTTCTTGCACCGTATGTTGAAATGAAGTACTCGGTCATTTCAAGACCATTACGGAAATTTGAAATGATCGGAAAGTCGATGATGTCACCTTGCGGATTTGACATGAGACCTCTCATTGCAGCTAACTGTCTGATCTGCTGCATGTTTCCACGCGCCCCAGATATAGCCATGACGTAAACTGAATTAAAATCTCCCTCTCTATCACGTTGCTGATAGTTTTGAATCATAGCATCAGCTACTTCTTCTGTGGTGTTGGTCCAGATATCAATATCATTCTGTTTCTTTTCTTCACGGTTCAAATCCCCGCGTTTGAATTTTTCATTGATGTTGTCGGCTTTTCTGATCGAATTTGCAATAATGATTTTTTTATCTTCAGGTACCATAAGGTCAGAGATGCTCATTGAAAGTCCACTTAGTGTAGCATAATGGAATCCCATTTCTTTAACGCTATCAAGAAATTCAATTGTAATTTTAAGATTGGTATATTCATAGACTTTTTCTATGAGTTGAGACATTTTTCTTTTTTCAATCTGATCATTGAAATAAGGCATATTATCAGGTAATATGACATTAAAGATAAGTTTTCCAATAGTTGTTTCAATAAAAACTCCGTCAATTTTAACCCAGATAAGTTCGTTTAGATTAATATTTTTCCGGTTAACATCGTAATACTTGATAGCTTCAACAGATGAAGAAAAGTAAAACTGTTTATAAATACTGATCTGTTTGATATTATCTTTTATAAGTAATTCAACAATTTCTGGAGTGATAACCATGCCTATCTGGATTATTGTATCGCCAGTTTTAGTTGAAATGAGTGTTTCAGCACATTTTATTGGTGAAGTTCCACCCAGAATTTTACTGAATTCAGCTGGTTTTTTTACTGATACTTCAAAAACGTTTTCTGATTTCAACGATCTTGTAAGATAGTACATACCAATAAGCATATCATGCGATGGAACAGTCAAAGTCGCTCCGTTTGATGAAGAGAAAAGATTGTTTTTTGACATCATCAATACTTTGGTTTCAGCATGTGAGTTCAAAAGCAATGGAATATGAACAGCCATTTGATCACCATCGAAATCAGCATTGAAAGCAGAACATACAAGTGGATGAAGTTCAATGGCTTTACCAGAAGTCAGAACTGGCTGAAATGCCTGTATACCAAATCTATGAAGAGTAGGTGCACGGTTTAGAAGTACTGGATGTTCACTTACAACTTCTTCAAGGACATCGAAAGTCTCTTCATTTCGACGTTCGATCATTTTCTTGGCTTTTTTAACATTTGGAGCAAGACCTTTTGCAACCAGCTTATAAATAATAAACGGTTTAAAAAGCTCCATGGCCATTTCCTGTGGAAGACCACATTGATCAAGTTTAAGATGAGGACCAACAACGATAACAGATCTTCCTGAATAATCAACACGTTTTCCAAGGAGGTTCTGTCTGAATCTTCCCTGTTTTCCCTTGAGCATATCAGTAAGTGATTTCAAAGGTCTTTTTCCTGCACCAGTTACTGGCCGACCTTTTCTTCCATTATCGATAAGGGAGTTAACAGCTTCCTGAAGCATTCTTTTTTCATTCTTGATGATGATTTCGGGAGCACCCAGCTTCATCATTCTTTTGAGTCTGTTATTTCTATTGATTACTCTTCTATATAGATCATTAAGATCACTTGTAGCAAATCTTCCGCCATCAAGCTGAACCATTGGTCTAAGATCAGGTGGTATAACAGGAACTGCATCCAGTATCATCCAGTGAGGCTTACTTGGTGAGTTTAGAAAAAGTTTCACAACTTCAAGTCGTTTGATGATATTTTTCTTTTTTGCACCTGTTTTTGTTTTCAACTGGTATTTCAAATCTGCAGCAAGTCTGTCAAGTTTGATTTCAGCAAGAAGTACTTTTATGGCTTCGGCGCCCATTCTTGCATCGAAAAGATTACCGTATCGATTTCTGTAAAGTTTATATTGTTCCTCAGAAAGCAACTGCTTTTTCATGAGCGGAAGATTTCGAGGATCAATCACTATATAAGAATTAAAGTAAAGCACTTTTTCAAGGTCACGAGGACTTATATCAAGAAGTAATGCAATATAGCTAGGTGTACCTTTAGCAAACCAAATGTGTGCTACTGGTGTTGCCAGCTGAATGTTTCCCATACGTTCACGTCGGACTTTTGAAAGTGTAATTTCAACCCGACATTTTTCACAGATAACACCTTTATATCTTGGACTTCTGTACTTTCCACAATGACATTCCCAGTCTTTTACAGGTCCAAATATTTTTTCACAAAAAAGTCCGTCTCTCTCAGGCTTATGTGTCCTGTAATTGATGGTTTCCGGTTTTTTTACCTCACCATTACCCCATTTTAAAATATCTTCGGGTGAAGCAAGGCTGATTGTTATAGCATCAAATTGTGTTACATCCCACAAAGGAAATCCCTCCCTACAAAATTATTTTTTCTATTTTAATTATCTTTAAACAACTTGTTAATATCAGTTTGCATTTCTGGAACAGAACGTAATTTTTCAACATCTTGTTCGATTTCGCTAAGTTCCTTATGCTCATCTCCACGGTGTAGCTGTGTTTTTAAGCACAATGACCTTAATTCATTTACAAGAACCTTGAATGATTCAGGTACACGTGGTTTGATGTTTCTCTGATTTTTAGTAATAGCTTCATAAACATCGACACGACCTTCTACATCATCAGATTTGATTGTTAATATTTCCTGAAGAGTATGAGCCGCTCCATAAGCTTCAATAGCCCAAACTTCCATTTCTCCAAAACGTTGTCCACCAAACTGGGCTTTTCCGCCAAGTGGTTGTTGTGTTACAAGAGAATAAGGACCAGTAGCACGTGCATGGATTTTATCTTCAACCAGATGATACAGTTTCATCATATAAATGTCTCCAACAACAACTTCATGATGATATCTTTCACCAGTTCGTCCGTCATAAACATACTGTTTTGCTGTTTCAAATGAATAAATATCAAAATTCTTTAATGAATCGCTGAGAAGTTTCTGTTCTTCATCGCTAACATCAATTGTTGGATAGTGAAAAGTCTTTTTATATTCACTAATTGGCATTACATCATATTCATGAACGTCGCATTCGTACATTTCAGCTTCATCAAAATTATCTATTATATCAACTGAAAATGTATCTTTTCCTTCCAATGAAGTTCTCTCAGCATTAAAGTTAACAGTTTTCTTAAGTAAGCTGATCTTTTCAAAACATTTTGTAACATCATTCTTTAATAAGGCTTTTTCAAGTACATCATGTTTGATTTTCTTGATCTGGTAACAAGGTATTTCTTCATCCAGAGTAACTATCTGAGCTGTGTATTTAGTGAATATTTTTGCCATTGCTTCAAAATAATTATCAGCATTAAGAAAAGTCTTTTTTACACCTTCTTTGTCATAGTCAAACAATTTTATCCAACCAACCTGTTTCTCATTAGTTGAATTAAATATTTTGATTTTTCCAAAACGTATCATTTTACCAATAGTTACAAATTTTTCTGTAATTCCCTGTTTTGTTCCAGTAAAAGATTCAACATTCATTGGATAACCAAGTTGACGTGCACCAAAACCGAAAATGGTTTCAAACACCTGTCCAACGTTCATTCTAGATGGAACTCCGAGAGGATTCAAAACTATGTCAATTGGTGTTCCGTCCTGTATATAAGGCATATTTTCTTCTGGGAATATTTTGGCTATAACACCTTTATTTCCATGTCTACCAGCCATTTTATCACCAGCAGTTACAAGTCTTTTCTGAGCGATAAATACCTTTACAAGTTTGTTTACACCATGTGGTAATTCAGCTTTAAATTTGCGATCAAAAACCATTACATCAACAACTACACCAGAAGCTCCATGGGGAACTCTGAATGAAGTATCTCTTACTTCGCGTGCTTTCTCACCAAAAATAGCTCGTAAAAGTTTATCTTCAGCAGTTAATTCAGTCACACCCTTAGGAGTTACTTTACCAACTAGAATATCACCTGTTTCAACTTTAGCACCTATTCTGATGATTCCACCATCGTCGAGATTTTTTAACATTTCATCTGAAATATTAGGAATATCTCTTGTTATTTCTTCAGGACCAAGTTTTGTATCTCTGGCTTCTACATCAAAACCTTCAATGTGTATAGATGTATATATATCTTCTTTAACAGTTCTTCTTGAAAGAAGGATAGCATCCTCAAAGTTGAAACCTTCCCATGACATGAAAGCAACTAGAATATTTTTCCCAAGTGCGAGTTCACCACCATCAACACAGTGTCCATCTGCAATCACTTCACCTTTTTCAACGTGATCACCAATTTTAACAGCTGGCTGCTGGTTAATACATGTTCCCTGGTTGGATTTCCCAAATTTGATTAGTCTATAAACTTCTACTCTGGAATTGTAAAGTACAAGTTCTTTAACACCAAGTTTTTTTGCCTTTTTCAATTTAGGCATATCAAAAGCTTCATTTGCTTCTGCAAGTAATTCACCAGTTTTAGGAGAATAAACAGAAACGGCAGAAACCTTCTTATGAGTTTTTCTGAAGAATTCCTTGTCGTTTGTTTTTACATTGATGATTTTTCTTCCAGGTTTTGGATCACCAAGAACTTCAATCTCATAAACCAGTTCATCATCTTTATTTCTAAGTCCTTTAATACTTCTTACAGTACCACTTTCCCTGGATACAACATTAACACCGCTGTCAAGAGCAGTTCTGTATTCCATTCCAGGTCCAACTAATGGAGTCTCTGTTTTAATAAGTGGTACAGACTGTCTCTGCATGTTTGTTCCCATCAAAGCTCGGTTGGCATCATCATGTTCCAAAAATGGTATCAAACTTGTTGCAACACTGATCATCTGTGCTGGAGAAATCCGAATATGGTTTACAAGTTCTGATTCAACCATTGAAAACTCATGAACACCATCACTGACATACTTGGCAGGAAGTTTATCATCCAGAATATAACCGTCTTTTACATTAACATCAGGAGGAGCAATGATATAACCGTCTTCTTCATGAGAATCAACATATTTAACAGTACCTGGTAATAATTTCCTGTCTTTAACTTTCATAAGAGGGGATTCAATAAAACCATAAGTGTTTATTCTTGCATAAATTGCAAGAGAACCGATAAGACCAGCATTTGGTCCTTCAGGTGTTTCAATCGGACATATTCTTCCGAAATGAGTAGGATGCACGTCACGAACTTCAAAACCAGCCCGTTCTCTTTTTAGACCACCAGGTCCAAGTGCTGAAACACGACGTTTATGAGTCAATTCTGAAAGAGGATTTGTCTGATCCATGAACTGTGATAACTGGCTGGTACCAAAAAAATCTTTAACAGCAGCCTGAATAGGTCTCGAATTAATAAGCTGAGTAGGTGTGATACTTTCGATATCCTGATTGATTGTCATTCTTTCCTTAATCTCTCTTTCGATTCTGGAAAGAATAGCACGGAACTGATTCTGAAGAAGTTCACCAACGCGTCTTACACGTCTGTTTCCAAGATGATCAATATCATCAATTTCGCCAACACCAGTAACGAGTCCGATCAAATAACGAAGGATTGCAACGATATCGTTTTTACATAAAACTCGGCTTTTTTGAAGTCTTAATGAAGGGATTTCGAGTTCAATAAGTCTGTCAATAGTGTGATAAGTAAGCTCTTCACCTTGTTCAAATATTTTTACTTTAGTATTTGGATCTATTACATCTTCATCAAGGACCCTGTTATTTAACAGTTTATGGATTTCTTCCTTTGCGCGGAACAAATATCCATGTCCTCTATATACAGAAAGATTGATTGTTTGTTCTTTTCCATCAAGATAGTAACTGAAAACTTTGATATTACTTTCTAAAAGATATGCAATCTCTTTATTACGAATGGAATCGTCAGCTTCAAGGACTATTTCACCTGTAATTTCATCAATAAGTGATTTAGCACAAATTGCACCCCATAATTTGTTTTCGATTTTTTTCTTCGTATCAAGGAATGAGAAAAATTCAAAATCAGGATCATTCGTAACAATATTTTCGCGTCCGTCAAGTGTTTTTAATCTTATTCTAGGCACGTCACATTTCTCAATTCGACTTGCAAGAATTCCGTCTATGATTTCACCAGGTTCAGTTATAAGTTCGCCAGTTTTTCCGTCATAAATAGTTTCAGCAGATATTTTTCCTCTGATCTTGTAACGCATGCAGAGTTTATTACGGATTTTGAAACGGCCAACCTTATCAAGATCATAGCGTTTTGGATCAAAATATAGTTTACCTATAACGTCCAATGCACCTTCTTCAGTATTGAAGTTTTCACCTGGACGTATCTTTGAAAATATATCGAGGATAGCTTTTCTCATAACAGAATGCTTTTTCAGTTTATCCTGAGTAAGCGAGTCCTTCTTGAGTGTATTGATTATGTAATGGCTGTTATTAAATAATTCAAGGATTTCCTTGTCATCATGAAACCCGAGAACCCTTAATAATGCAGTTACGGGAACTTTTCTTTTTCTATCAAGCCTTGTATAGATGATATCTCTCATGATATCCAGCTCGAAACTCATCCAGGCTCCACGATAAGGAACTACTTTAGCTTCATAGAATTTCTTTGCATCATCATATGAAAAGAAAACTCCGGGAGAACGGTGTAACTGACTCACCACAACTCGTTCAGCACCATTGAATATAAAAGTTCCTCTGTGGGTCATAATTGGAAGATCACAGATGAATATATTCTGTTCTTTCAATTCACCAGACTGCTTGTTAATAAGCTGGACTCTTAATTGAAGCGGTACTGCGTAAGTTCCATCTTTTCTTTTGCAATCTTCTGGAAGCATTTTGATTCTGAAAAATTTGCCATCAATTTCAGAAACTTCACAATCTCTTTCATCGTAATAGCATTCATTGAACAAGCATGGTTTTTCAGGGATGCTTTTTGATCCAGGGCACTTTCGGCATCTGCCAAGTCCAAGCGTATATTCAAGGAACTCGAGGATCAAATTTTGCTGACCATCCTGGATTGGGAAGATTTCTTTGAAAACTTCCTGAATACCACGATTTTCACGGTCTTTTGGTTCGACGCCTGCTTGAAGAAAATATTCATAAGATTCAAGTGGGACGTGTGTCAGAGAAGGGAAGTCGATTGGTGCATGATACCTATCGGACAACAGCATTTTCTCTTTTTTTCCAACTTTCACGATTTTAAACATAAATTACCCGCCTTTTACATAAAGTAAATACTCTATTATATATTAAAATAATCATTAAAAAATCAACAATTCCAACAAGAATAGCACGCGAATTTTACATTGTCAAGAGAAAAATAAAGAAAAAACAAAGAAATTTCCAGAACCTGAAATCTGAAAACAGTAGAAGGTTTATCGAGTAAATTTAAATTTTTTTCACAAATTATATGCACTTCAATAATAAATGAACTAAATTTATTTTGCAAGAAAATTTACAATTTATTTTTGACAAGTGTAAATTTATTGGATAGAAAAATTTAATCGGAAAATCATTTGATTTTTTCACTTCCAGAATATATTATTACATTAAAATTTATAGGAAATTGAATTAAGGGAGCTTAAAATTATGCATATTCTTGTCTTAAACGCAGGTAGTTCATCGATAAAGTTTGAACTTTTTATCAATAAAACGCCAGGAGATTTTAAAAGTATTACTTCTGGTCTCGCCGACAGATTGTATCTTGCCGAAAGCAAAATTAAAATTAAAATTGGTGAACGTAAAGTGGAATTTGTCAAAGAAATGCTTGATCATTCTACTGCCCTGGAAAATGTTATTAGAATACTTGTCGAACAGGAAAAAGTGATTGAAAACACAGAACAGATCAAAGTTGTCGGGCACAGAATTGTACATGGTGGAGAAAAATATGCTTCTTCTGTGGTAATAGACGATGAAGTAATTGCAGAAATTGAAAATTGTGTTCAGTTTGCACCTCTTCATAATCCCGCAAATCTAAAGGGGATCTATGCCAGTAAAAAAGCGTTTTCATCTGCGATTCAAGTAGGAGTTTTTGACACTGCATTTCACCAGACGCTTCCTCCGCATGCCTACATTTATGGAATTCCATATAGTTACTATAAAAAATATGGTGTGAGAAGATATGGGTTTCACGGAACATCGCATGATTTTGTTTCTAAAGCCTATGCTGAAATGATTGGTAAACCTGTATCTGAACTGAATGTTATCACATGTCATCTTGGAAATGGTGCAAGTGTTGCAGCGATAAAAAATGGAAAATCTATCGATACAAGTATGGGTTTTACCCCACTTGAAGGTTTGATGATGGGAACTAGATCAGGAGATCTTGATCCTGCTCTTGTATTGTGGCTCGTTGAAAAAAATAATAATGATATTGATGCGGTAAACAGAATTTTGAATAAGGAAAGTGGTTTTCTTGGGGTTACTGAAGAGACAAATGATTGTAAACCGATTGAAGATAATTATGATAAAGCAGAGAAATGTAAGCTTGCGATGGATATTTTTTCTTATAGAGTTAAAAAATATATTGGTAGTTATATGGCTGCGCTTGGAAGGGTCGATTGTATCATTTTCACAGGAGGCATAGGTGAAAACTCTGAAATGATAAGGGAGATGTCAACTGACAATATGGAAAGTTTTGGTGTTAAACTTGATACTGAAAAAAATATAGGAAGATTCAAGAAGTCAGCAATAATATCTACACCGGATTCTAATATTCAAATTGCTGTAATACCGACTAATGAGCAACTTTCAATAGCTCAGGAATGTGCAAAACTGACCTGAATAAAAACAAATTAGAGATTTATATTATTAATTTAGAAAATATTATTTATTTTTTTCTCTTTAGATGTCGATAATTTGTATTGTAAAAATAAAAATGATATAATCTATATTATTCGCGTTGGATTCATTTCTGTTTTGCGATGGAATAGGAGATAATTACAGGACTACTATGAGTTTTTTTAATATTGACTGCACTAGAATGACTGATCTTTCCGGATATAATCTGGTTGAAGTTAGTGGCGATGTTAACATTCATTATCGCGCAGAATTGGAAAAATTTTTTAAAAAACATTTAAAAAACGATTTTAAAAATTATATCGTATATTTTAATAATGTAAATTATATGGATTCAATTGGTTTAGCGATCATAATCGATTTCTACAAAAAAGTAGTAAAGAGTAAAAAATCATTTTTCATAGTAAATAATTCAGAAGCAGTTAAAAAAGTTTTTGAGCTTACAGGGTTGCACGAAATACTGGATATTTTTGTTTCTCTGGAAGATTTAAAGAAAACCTTGAAGGAAGGCAATGTCTGATTCTCTGCAGGTTACATTTTGGGGAGTGCGCGGATCAATCCCGGTACCAGGAAGTTCTACAGTTAAATATGGTGGAAATACCCCCTGTGTTTCTGTAACAACTGATGATAGCTGTATTATTCTTGATGCCGGAAGCGGAATCCGCGAAATGGCAGTTTATCTCCAGAAAAATAAAAAGACTTACAAAAATTATAATATTCTGTTCAGCCATTTTCATCATGATCATTTACTAGGCTTCCAGTTTTTTTATCCTTTATTTACAGAAGGCGCTACGATTAATATTTATGCTCCGACTCTGGAAAGTAAATATAATGTCAGGGAAATTCTGGAATTGCAGTTGAAAAGGGTTTTCTTCCCTGTAAAGCTCCATGAGATTAAATCCAAAATTAATTATTATGATTTTAAACCGGGTGATTCATTGACGATTGATGATTTTAAAGTAAAAACAGTTTTACTTAATCATCCTAATTATGCAGCTGGATATGCTATAAGCAGGAAAGGGAAAAAAATAGTATATTTGACTGATACCGAGATGGTAAATAGAATTTTTAGTAAACAGACTGATTATGAGACTACAACAATTCGGGATTTAAATCATAAACTTAATTCATACGCTGACAAACTGATTGATATTTCTTATAATGCTGATGTTTTAATTTTTGATAGCCAATATACTGAAGAAGAATATGAGTCAAGACAGGGTTGGGGGCATTCAACTTTCTCTGATGCGATGTTCGTTGCATCAAGAGCTGAGGTGAAAAAGTTGTATTTTTTTCATTATGACCCTTTTCATAGTGATGAATTTCTGGATAATCATTTTAAATACTTGAAAGAAGAGTACTCATATTATTTTGATAATATCGATATAAGAATGGCTAAGGAAAGAGTAGTGGTTAAAGTAAAATAATGGCTGAAAGTACCGAAATCAAAATTATTGAATTTATTCTTGGAAACCAGGTTTTTGGTATCCATATCTTCAATATAGCCAGTGTTATAGAACTCCCTGAAGTTACAAATCTGCCTAAAACTCCTGAATTTCTTGAGGGAATCATAAATATCCGCGGAAGTATTATACCTATTGTGGATTTAAAGAAACGATTTTTACTTCCAGAAATAAAGTTAAAAAAGAAACGTAAAGCTCTTATCATAAATTTTGAAGCCCGGGATATTGGTCTGATTGTAGATGAAGTTAAAGGCGTAATGACCCTTGATACATTAGAAATTGATACTTCGACCGATATGGCGAATATGGGAATCGATCTGGAATATATTGAAGGAATAGCTAAATTAAAGGATAGGCTGATTATAATCCTTAAAACTTCAAAATTACTTTCAATTAAAGAAACTGAAATTGTAAAAAAAATATAAATCCAATACTAAAATTATTCCAGTAATATCAGAAATTAATTCTGCAAAATAATCAAGAAAAAAATAAGCCACAGATAAACACTGATTTAACACAGCTAAGAGAATGTGTTAAGAATAGAGGGTGAAAATCAATATTTTGTTTGAAACTGATTGTGTGTATTTAAAAATCTGTGTTTTATCTGTGTAAATCTGTGGCAAAAAAAATATTTTTTTAAAATATTAATTATGCTACAATCAGTATTAAATATTTATGATTATCAGGAGATTACAATGATTGAATCACTAAAAAGAAAGATCAGTGACCGTTCAATTAAAATAGGTGTTATTGGTCTAGGATATGTTGGTTTACCTTTTGCAGTGAGTTTTGCAGAACAAGGCGTTGAAGTTATAGGATTTGATATTATTGAAGAAAAAGTAAATATTTTGAATAATGGCGAGTCTTATATACCTGATATTCCGAATGAAAAATTAAAAAAAGTGGTTGATGACAAATATTTTATTGCTACAACTGATTTTTCAAAAATAGATGAAGTTGATCTTATATCCATCTGTGTTCCAACTCCCTTAAGAAAGACTAAAGATCCTGATATTTCATTCATAATAGCTGCACGTGATGAGATTTTTAAATATATTAGAAAAGGACATGTAATAGTTCTTGAAAGCACGACCTATCCTGGTACAACTGAAGAATTGCTGATTCCTGAAATCAAGAATAAAGGGTTTGAAATTGGAAATGATGTTTTTGTAGCTTTTTCTCCAGAAAGGATTGATCCGGGAAATGAGAAATATACAATAGTAAATACTCCAAAAGTTGTTGGTGGTTACAGCGAAAATTGTTCTATTATTGTGAAAGAAATATATTCAATAGCGATGAATACAGTAGTAATTGTTGGTTCTCCTGCTACTGCCGAGATGGTAAAACTTCTTGAAAACACATATCGAGCAGTTAATATTGGATTAGTAAATGAAATTGCAATTATATGTCAAAAACTGGGAATCAATACATGGGAAGTTATTGAAGCGGCTGCTACAAAACCGTATGGTTTTATGCCTTTTTTTCCTGGCCCTGGCCTGGGTGGACATTGTATACCAATAGATCCGCATTATCTCAGCTGGAAAATGAGAACATTGAATTATGATGCCAAATTTATTGAACTTGCATCACAGATAAACGGAGAAATGCCAGAATATTGCTTCAGACTTTTGATCAAGGGATTAAACGGGATTTCCAAATCAGTTAATAAATCTAAAATATTGGTCATGGGTGTAGCATACAAAAAAAATATAGATGATATAAGAGAATCGCCTTCTTTAGATTTTATCAAACTTCTTGAGGATTATGGTGCTGAAGTTTATTTCTATGATCCATATGTTAAAACATTTAATGTCGGGAAATGTGAATACACAAGGATATCCTTCCCGGATGATATAGAAAAAGTAGGTTTTGATGCTGCGGTAATTATTACTGCTCATAGTGATGTAGATTATTCAAAACTTATGAATCTCCAATTGATTCTGGATACTAGAAATGTAATTAAAGATGATTTTAAAAATGTTGTGAGATTGTAGGAGTTAAAATGAAAAATGTTGTAGTAACAGGTGGAGCTGGATTTATTGGTTCTAATCTTGTAGAAGAATTATTGAATCGAAATGTAAAAGTAACAATTATTGATGATCTTTCCTCAGGGAAAAAAGCTAACATAGAAAGTTTTTTTAACCATATTAATTTTATAAAGGGAAGTATTACTGATAATGAAGTGATAACTACGGCTTTGAAAGGAAAAGATGCAGTTTTTCATTTTGCTGCAGTTCCTTCTGTTTTCAGGTCTGTACAAGAACCTTATAGAACTAATCAGGTCAATATCTCTGGAACACTGAATCTGCTGCTTGCGTCAAGGGATCTGGGAATAAAAAAGTTTGTTTTTTCCAGCAGTTCTTCAGTTTATGGTGATACTGCAGTATTACCTAAGGTTGAAAATATGCGTGAACAACCACTTTCGCCATATGCTCTCCAAAAACTTGCTGGTGAAAAATACAGTATAATGTTCAATAAACTATATGGACTCTATACAGTGTCTTTAAGATATTTCAATGTTTTTGGACCTAAACAGGATCCTGACAGTGAGTATAGCGCAGTAATTCCTAAATTTATTAAGTTACTTCAAAACAATAAGGCTCCTGAAATTTATGGAGATGGTGAGCAAACGAGGGATTTTACATACGTTGATAATGTAGTCTCGGCTAATATACTGGCAGCTTCCAGCGATAATTCAGGTGGTATGGCATT
>DAOVTB010000037.1 GCA_030633305.1 Candidatus Muiribacteriota bacterium | reverse complement strand
TTTAGGCATTGCACTTGGACCAAGCCTCGCATCAGGATATGTAACACCTGATGGTAATTTTACTCCATGGCTTAATGAGCTTGCTTTTGTTCCTGTTGATTTCAGAGAAAATGCGCCTCAGGATGAATGGTCTAAAGATATAGGATGTGGAGTTCAGTATTTTTCCCAGCAGGGAGTGGCAAGACTTGCATCTCTTGCAGGATTAGAATTTTCAGATGATATGCCTTTTCCCGAACAGCTTGTTGAAGTTCAAAAACTTATGGAAAATAATGATGACCGAGCGGCTTCGATTTTCAGAACAATTGGAATCTGCTTTGGTTATTCTCTTGCTTTTTTCAGGGAATTTTATGATTACAAAAACCTACTTATAATGGGCCGAGTTACAACTGGTCAAGGTGGAGAGATAATTATCCAGAAAGCTGATGAAGTCCTTAAATCAGAATTTCCAGAACTTAAAATTAATCTCTGTACTCCGGATGAAAAGAATAAGCGACATGGACAGGCTATTGCTGCTGCAAGTCTTCCAAGGAGAACATAATGAAATTCAGTCATGATGCTGATGTTTTTGTTCCTGATGGTTCTGCACTTGATAATGCACTTCAAAGAACGACACATCTGTGCATTGCTGCACATCAGGATGATATTGAGATTTTTGCCTGGCATGGAATAAAACAGTGCATGACTGCAAAAGATAAATGGTTTACAGGTGTAGTCGTTACTGATGGAGCTGGTAGTCCAAGAACTCATGAATACAAGGATTATACCAATGAAGAAATGATGGAAGTGCGTCATGAAGAACAGCGCACAGCTGCTTCAATTGGAAAATATTCGGCAATGATTCAGCTGCTTCACCCAAGTTCAAATGTTAAAAGTGGTGATAAGTGTGTTGTTGATGATCTTGAGGAGATTTTGAATTTAACTCAACCTTCTACTGTTTACCTCCATAATCCTGCTGACAAACATGATACTCATGTTGCGGTTCTACTCAGATGCATTGAAGCATTGAGAAGAATACCTTTATCCCAGAGACCTCAGCTCGTTTTAGGCTGTGAAGTATGGCGCTCCCTTGACTGGGTAATTGATGATCAGAAATATGTTCTTCCGCTGGAAGGTGCAGAAAAGGTTGCTTCTTCTATTCTGGGAGTTTTTGATTCCCAGATTTCAGGTGGCAAGAGATATGATCTTGCTACTGCAGGTCGGAGAATTGCCAATGCTACATTTTTTCAGTCTCATGATACTGATGATCAAACTGCTATAACTTTTGCGCTGAATCTTACTCCTCTTATTGAAGATGATAATATGAGCATAACTGATTTTACTGAAAACTTCATTAATTCATTTTGTAATGATGTAAAAGACAGACTCGATAGATTTAAAGGTGATTTATAATGGAAATAATAATTACTGATTCCCCTAAACTTGTTGCTGAAAGAAGTGCAAATTTGATTCAAAACCTTATAAATAAAAATCCCTATCCTGTTTTAGGACTTGCAACTGGAAGTACACCTGTTGCTCTTTATGAAAAGCTTATTGATCTTTATAAAAATAACTTTTTAAGTTTTAAAAATGTAACTACTTTTAATCTTGATGAATATGTGGGACTTGATCCTGAACATCTCCAGAGTTACAGATATTTTATGAATGAGAAGCTGTTCAATCATCTGGATATTAATATTGAAAATACTCATCTTCCTGACGGGATGAAGGAAAATCCTCTTGAATCAGGTCCTGAATATGAAAGTCTAATCAAAAAAGCCGGAGGCATTGATCTTCAGGTTCTGGGTATTGGTGCAAATAGTCATATTGGTTTTAATGAGCCGACATCTTCACTTGGATCCAGGACAAGAATAAAAACGCTCACCCAAAAAACTATGAAAGATAACAGCAGATTTTTCAAAAAAGATGAATTTCAACCCCATCTTGCTGTAACAATGGGAATCAGCACGATTATGGAATCCAGAAAAATTATTCTTCTTGCTACTGGAAAAAACAAGGCTGATGCTGTAAAAAATGCCGTTGAGGGTCCAGTAACCAGTGTGTGTCCAGCTTCTGCTCTTCAATGGCATCCAAATACAACTGTTATAGTTGATTTTGATGCTGCCGAAAAACTTGAATACAAGGATTATTATAAATTTGTACTGCTCGAACAGGACAAATTAATACAACGCTTTGGCGGAAACCAAGTCTAACCTGGTTAATAAAAAAGAGAAGAGGATCGCGCAGAGATCGCTAAGGACGCAGAGAAAAATTGTAAAATAATGTAGGGACAGGCCCCTGCGCCAACAAAGTTCTACCCACGCAAACAAATATAATGCTACTGACCAGAAGTAGTGAACACTTCTTGTGCTTCACTGACTCCTTTTAACTCGAATTCCCCTAGTTTTTTCATTGTTTTACCCGTAGTCTGCGCAAAAGTCTTGCTGCATACCATTCGTTGTCCAATACTTCCGGTGAGTCCCTCCAATCGTGCAGCAAGGTTGACCGCCGAACCAATGCAAGTGAAATCAAGACGATTACGTCCTCCTATATTTCCGAAAGCGACCTCGCCGATGTGAAATGCGACACCAAATTGAATCTCGGCGCTCTGTTTGAGTTGACGTTTTTTATTAAGTTCGTCAAGTGCAGAAAATGCTTCGTAGCATGCGATCAGAGCCTCATCACAAACCTCGGAAGGTGTCTTATCTGTGCCCTTCAGTGGAAAGATCGCGAATAACCCGTCTCCGATAAACTTCAATACTTCGCCACCATGTCCGGTAATTGCTGGAACCTGGCAATCGAACAGATCATTGAGTACCCGGATGATTTCCATTGGAGGAAGAGTATCCGACATTGATGTAAATCCCCGAAGATCGGAAAACCAGATGACTGCATTGATGACTTCAGTGTCTCCACGCTTTATTTTCCCTGACAGGATACGTGCTCCAGCATTGTTTCCTACATATGTATCCAGAAGGTTTGTCGCAGTTCGGTTCAATGCATAGATTTCTGCTACACGCGCAAAAGGCTGCATGAGTTTTCGGAGGTTTGAAACCTGTGAATCCGTAAAACCTCTCTCCGCTCGAGTTGCAAACGTAATCAGGTGAATGTCACCATTGATAAACTTTATGGGTTCAACCAGGTATTCCGTGAATTCTTCCCAGTTTTGTTCTTCATAGTCTGGCATCCTTTCAAAGCTGTCTCCGGCCCAGAATCGCCGGCGGATTGGAGTTCCTGTTTTGAGGACGTCTAACGCAAGCATATTATTTTGAGCCTGCATTTGAAAAAATGCATAGGTCGCTTCTTTGACTTCAACTGGTTTTCCTGGGTACCAGAGGAAGAGGCGTCCAGCAAGATTCGGATGCAGTGTGCGAATAAAGCAGACTAAACGGTCGATTGGGAAACCGGCTTCAACTAGATTTTCCGCTAAAATTTGCAGAACCTTTGCTGGCGAAGCAGTACCAAGACATCCGCTCAATGCCCATTCGTATATTTCTTCAAACGTTTTCATGTGAAACTCCTTTTATAAATGGCAATATTACCTATAAGCATACCACATTAGTATTCCAAATAACCGCCGGTTTCAGGGTTTAAATTTTTTTAATATTAAAGATGAAGTTAAACCCCAAATGAACTATAATATACTTCAATAATAAAATTTTTATATTGATTAATATTTAAATATATAACTATGATCAATAATCAGGAGGGTTTATGTTTGGTGCTTTTGACTGGGGAGTAGTTATTATCTATATATGTGCAATGGTTTGGCTTGGATTTTTGTTTTCCAAAAAACAGACAACTACAAAAGCATATTTTCTTGGTGATAATAATATGCCATGGTGGGCTGCAGGATTTTCAATCATTGCTACAGAAACAAGTGCTTTGACAGTAATTGGAATACCAGCAATGACGTATGGTGGTAATCTTACGTTTTTACAGATCGTTCTTGGTTATGTGATTGCCCGAATATTTGTAACAATAGTTATGATACCTCAATATTTTAAAGGTAAAGTCCTTTATTCACCATATGAGATCATTGGAGAAAATGTAGGTTCAAAATCAAAAATACTTACCGTATATTTTATTATGATCGCCAATTTCCTGGCTGCAGGTGTAAGGGTTTATGTTACTGCAATACCATTAAAGCTTCTGCTGGGAATTCCAATCTGGGTCTCAATCGTTATTTTTGGAATAATTGCAATTTTTTATACATATCTTGGAGGCATTTCAGCAGTAATGTGGACTGATGTTATCCAGTTTTTTATGTTTGTAGGTGGAGGGCTTTTTGCATTTTTCTATATTCCTACACTCATAGACGGAGGGTTTTCAGAGATATATTCAAATGTTTCAAAGGCAGGTAAACTTAAATGGTTTGATCCCGCGTTCAGCCTGTCCGGAGGTTATAATATCTGGATGGGTGTTATCGGTGCAGCTGTAATGGGTGCCCTTACTCATGGAGCTGATCAGCTTGGTATCCAGAGGGTTTTGACATGCAGAAGTGAAAAAGATGGCAAAAAAGCAATGTTTCTTTCTGCTGCTTTGATATTCCCTGTTTTCTTCCTTTTCCTGCTTATTGGATTGATGCTTTATGTTTATTACCAGTCCAATCCTTTTGCCTTATCACCAATTGTTGATGGCAAATTTAAGGCTGATTACCTGTTCCCAATTTTTATAATCAGTAAACTTCCAATCGGAATCAAAGGCCTGCTTATTTCTTCAATTTTTGCCGCTGCGATGAGTAGTATAGATTCAGCCCTCAGCGCAATCTCTTCAATTTATGTCATGAATATCCATAAAGAAGTATATAAACCGGGAGAATCTGAAGAATACTATATTAATTTTTCAAAAAAAATTATTTTTATTTTTGGTATTGTGCTTATTTTTGTTGCCTTTGCATGTCAGCATGTTGACTTAATAATGAACTGGGCATTTAAACTTCCAAATATAACAGGCGGAGCAGTTCTTGGAGCAATGTTCTATGCTTTTCGTTGCAGAAAAACAGATAAATCAAAACAGCTTCCTATTATTACAGGAATGATTGTTTCGGCAATCGTCATGATATGTATAGTAACAATGACAAAGGTACACTGGCCATGGTATGCATGTATAGGTACATCGGTTACTCTTATAGTGTCTTACACTTTAAAAGCGATATTGTCAGGTAAGAAAACAGTAGAAACATAAATGAGTAAACAATCCAATAAAAAAGCAGAAGAATTTCTAAAAGTAGCACATCTGTTCAAGCTTGGGACATTGCCCACAGAAATGCCTCATCCTGAAACAGGAAAACTTTCATATTTTGCTCAGAATAATTTGAAAAAAGGGTATGAAACTCTTAATAAAATTGATATTTCAGTTTTTGATGTAATGAAAAAACAGATTCCTCTTCTTGAAAAAATGAGTAGGGATATGCAGAACACTATTGAAAAAGGTAATAGAGTGTTTCTCTCGGGATGTGGTGCAACTGGTCGTTTGTCTCTTTCAATTGAATATTTCTGGAGGACCATAAACCCTGGAAAAAAAGACAGTGTAATTGGATTTATGGCAGGGGGAGATAATGCTCTTATAAAATCTATAGAAAGATTTGAAGATCAGCCGGAACTTGCATACAGACAAATGCATGATCTTGGATTCAGATCTGGAGACATGATGGTTGCAATAACTGAGGGGGGGGAAACTCCTTTTGTAATTGGAACAGTCAATAAAGCTCTGGAGATAAGCTCAAATAATCATTATTTTCTGTATTGCAATCCAGATGAATCGCTTATGAATATCCAGAGATCAAAAGAAGTAATCCAGAATCCTGAGATTACCAAAATCAATCTTTACTGTGGTCCAATGGCTCTATCGGGGTCTACAAGGATGCAGGCAACAACGATTCAAATGGCCGCGGCAGGTGCTGCACTTGTTTGTCCTGTTCTTGGTAAAACTATTGAAGAAGAGATCAATTCGATGCAGGCGGCTGTCAGGAACACAGATTATACATGTATAGCAGAATTGACTCAGGCTGAAGCAGATATATACAGGAATGATGATTTCATACTTTATGAAACAAATGAATATGGTATAACCATAATGACGGATTCAACAGAAAGGTCTCCGACATTCAGCCTCACACCTTTTGAAAACAGGCTTACAAAGAAACCGATACCATCTTTATGTTATATCTGTCTGCCTGAAACTGAAAATACATATGAAGCCTGGGAAAAACTTCTTGGGCGACTTCCTCGTCCGTTGAACTGGGATAATGATGCTGAAATAAGCTCAGAGACACTTCATGGATTTGATTACAGCCAAAGCATCAGGAAATTCAGAAAAAAGCTTGTAGAACCCCATAAACTTCATATATTCAGGGTCTGGAAAAATGGCGACAAAATGACTTTCAGGCTTAATGACCTGGAGTTTGGTTTTGACGTAAGTGGACTTTCTATTCTTGCAGAACATACATTATTGAAAGTCATAATGAATACCCATTCAACATTACTTATGGGGATTTTGGGGTTCTATAAAGATAATCTCATGATCTGGGTAAGACCAAGTAACAAAAAGCTCATAGACAGATGTATCAGATACATTAGAATACTTCTGGAAAAAAGAAATATAGGGTTAAGCTATGAAGATACTGCGTATCATCTTTTTGCCCAGATTGAAGGTACACGGGATGATGAACCCATAGTTTTGAAAACATACGAAAGAATAATAAATGAATTTTCTACTAAAGATCAAAAGGAGGGAACAGTTTAATGAAACTTTTCACCACTATTCTAATTTTTTTATTTATAGGTATTAATTCAATTGCTTATGGTTTTACTGACTATTCTGAGGCAGGTTTAAAAAAACTTATTTCAAAAATGAGTTTACAGCAGAAAGTAGCACAGATGATCATGATTGATCTGAGAGCTCAGAAAACACATGAAGAAAAGCTCAAAACAGCACTAGAACAGGTTAAAGAATTTAATCCGGGTGGGATCTGTCTTTTTAGATCAGATCTCCAGGATATTGATGATGTTATAGATCTTACTCACATGATACAGAAAACAGCCAGGATTCCTCTTTTTGTTGCTGTGGATCAGGAGGGCGGCCGGGTCACAAGACTTGCTCAAGGTACAAATATGCCAGGAAACATGGCGCTTGGAGCAACAGGATCTGAAAGACTTGCCCGGGAATCAGCAAAAATCCTCGGAAAAGAAATTAAAATTCTTGGGATGAATATTAATTTTGCACCAGACCTTGATGTGAATGTTAATCCTTATAATCCAGTAATTGGTATCAGGTCTTTTGGTGAAGATCCTCATGAAGTAGCAAAACTTGGAGTAGCTTATACTCAGGGATTACATGATGCCCGTGTTATTGCAACAGGGAAGCATTTTCCAGGACATGGAGATACAAGCAAAGATTCTCATCTTGAACTACCAACAATACTTCATGGAAGAAAAAGAGTTTTTGATGTTGAACTTGTACCATTTAAAGTAGCAATTAAAAATAAAATAGACATGATAATGACTGCACATGTAACATTTCCGAAAATTGATCCAACAAAAGTAATTTCTAAAAAAACAGGGAAAAAAATTAATCTTCCCGCGACACTATCAAAAAAAATTCTTTCTCAGCTTTTAAGAAGAGAACTTGGCTTCGAAGGTGTTATTGTTACTGATGCATTCAATATGAAGGCAATCGCAGACAATTTTGGAGAAATTCAGGCAACAATTATGGCAATAAATGCAGGAGCAGATATAATACTTATGCCAAGCAGTACACGCGATACATTAAAAGCTGTATGTGATGCAGTGACAAAAGGAACTATTTCAGAAAATCAAATTGATCAGTCTGTTAAAAGAATATTTAAACTAAAAGCAAAATACAGGCTTCTTACTTATAATGAAAGTGACAAGGATGTAAAACTCAGAAAAACCAATGCAAAAGAATTGATAAATTCCAGACTTAATCAGGCCATGGAAAAGTATATATCTGAAAAAGCAGTGACTTTAATCAGAGATAATAAGAAAATAATTCCATTTTCTGTTTTAAAAGCCAGGCATCTTCTTTTGGCTCCATCGGAAAAAGTCAGAAAAATGATGCATGCAGCTGCAGAAAAAATAATCGAAACCCAGTCTTTGAAAGAATCAGGAAAAGCTTCCCTTGTTTCATTCAGATATGATTCTGAAAAAGACTGGAAGCAGATCCGGCAGAGTATCGGAAAAAGCGATGACATCATTATTGGAACTTATAATCTTGGTAGGGGAAAGAGTGGGGAAAAAGCTGCAGTAAAAGTAAATATGATCCTAGAAATGATAGCAGAAACTTCTGCAAAAGCTGTTGTAATGGTAGTCAAAGCTCCGTATGATCCAATGTTTCTTCCCAAGAATACGGCATGTATTGCTGTTTATGGAAGTGATAAAGGACCTAATATTGCTGCAGGTATTAATGCTATTTTTGGAATGTGCAGGATAACAGGAAAACTTCCAGTAACAATACCAAATGTAAAAAATATATACTCTGAAGAAAGCCGCCGTAGAAAATCAGTTGTAAGACTTGGAATAGATAATATAGATGATTATCTTGAACTGTTTAAAGGAAAAAGAGTTGGACTGGTTACTAATCAGTCAGGAATCGATTCTGAACTTAAAAGTACTATTGATGTATTAAACGAAAAGATCAAACTTACTGCTTTGTTTGCACCTGAACATGGTATCAGAGGTGTTGCTCAGGCAGGTGACAAAGTAGGTGATGAAAAAGATCTTAAAACGGGTTTAAAAGTTTACAGCCTGTATGGGAAATCAAGAAAACCGACAAAAGAAATGCTCGAAAATGTTGATGTACTTATTTATGATATGCAGGATGTAGGAGCCAGGTTTTATACTTATATAAATACAATGGCTCTTTGCATGGAAGCCTGTGCGGAGCTTGGAAAAAAATTCATAGTCTTAGACAGGCCAAATCCCATATCAGGTGTAATACAAGGAAATATTCTTGATATGAAACACAAGTCATTTGTTGGGAAATATCCTATTCCTCAAAGATACGGACTGACTATTGGTGAATTTGCAAAATACGTAAATAAGACTTTCAATGTAAATGCTGACCTTACTGTTATACCTTTAAAAGGTTGGACCAGAGATATGTATTATCAAGATACTGGCCTTGCAACATGGGTTCTGCCATCACCTAATATGCCAACCATTGATACTGCTATAGTTTATACTGGAACATGTGTTTTTGAGGGAACAAATCTGTCAGAAGGCAGGGGGACAACAAGACCTTTTGAGCTTATTGGAGCTCCTTGGATAGATGGTCTTAAACTTGCAGAAAAATTGAATTCACTTGGGCTTTCAGGAGTAAAATTCAGGGCCGCTTCTTTTAAGCCAAGCTTTTCAAAACATAAAGGAAAAGGCTGTCAGGGAATCCAGCTTCATATAACAGATAAACATACTTTTAATTCTGTTAAAACAGGAATTGCGATGCTTTATACAATAAAAGAAATGTATCCTGAACATTTTGAATATCTGAAAACAGATTTTATAAATAAACTTGTTGGGAATTCATATGTTAAAGAAGGAAAATTTAACCTTAATCAGATTTTCAAAAAAATTGATCAGGATACAGAAAAATTCAAAAAAACTATAAAGGAATTCTTAATCTACTAAAACCTGAACAGGTAAATAACTAAGATAACAGGGAGGAAAGAAAATGGCGTTACTTCAAACAATTGACTGGGCGATTATTATTGCATTTTTTGCATTTGCACTTGGAATCGGTGTATGGGCATCCAAAAAATCAGGTAAGGATTCATCGGAATTCTTTTTGTCGGGAAGATCTATGCCATGGTGGCTTTTAGGCTTTTCCATGGTTGCTACGACATTTTCCACAGATACGCCTAATCTTGTTACTGATATTGTCAGGACAAATGGTGTTGCTGGAAACTGGTGCTGGTGGGCCTTTCTTTTAACAGGTATGCTCACGGTTTTTGTCTATGCAAAATTGTGGAGAAGAACAAATGTTTTAACTGATCTTGAATTCTATGAAATCAGATATAGTGGTAAAATGGCAGCATTTTTAAGAGGATTCAGAGCAATTTATCTGGGTGTATTTTTTAATATTGCTATCATGGCGACAGTATCACTTGCAGCTATTAAAATCGGCGGTATTATGCTCGGTCTTCCTCCAATCCATTGTGTTATCTGGGCATCACTTGTTACAGTTGCATTCAGTTCAATGGGTGGTTTTCGCGGTGTTATTATAACTGATTTTGTTCTTTTTATTATAGCTATGATTGGTGCTATTGGTGCCGCAGTTGTATCATTAGGTCATGAAAAAGTTGGAGGATTGTCAGGTCTTATGGAATACTTTAATTCCACACCTGAACTTGCTTCAAAACTTGATATTTTTCCAGATCCTGGTAATTGGGAATTTTTTGCAACCTTTTTGTTGATTCCTATTCTTGTACAGTGGTGGAGTGTGTGGTATCCAGGTGCTGAACCAGGAGGCGGAGGTTATCTTGTTCAAAGAATGCTTGCAGCCAAAAATGAAAAACATGCAACTGGTGCTACTTTATTTTTCAATGTTGCACATTATGCTTTAAGACCATGGCCATGGATTCTTGTGGCTCTGGCATCTTTGATGGTTTTTCCTGATCTTGCTTCAATACAGAGCGCATTTCCGAATGCAGATCCAAGTATCATCAAGAATGATGCTGCATATTCAGCAATGCTTACATTCCTTCCAAGTGGTCTTTTAGGACTTGTACTTACGTCCTTGATAGCTGCATATATGTCTACAATTTCCACTCATCTTAACTGGGGGTCATCCTATATTGTTAATGATATATGGAAAAGATTCGTTAAACCAGATGCATCAGAAAAGGAACTTGTATGGGTTGGAAGAATGTCTACAGTTCTTTTAATGGTTGTTGCTGGTACGATAGCACTTTTTCTTCAAAATGCGTTACAGGCATTTGAAATCCTCCTGCAGATCGGAGCCGGAACTGGACTGCTCTTTATTTTGAGATGGTTCTGGTGGAGAATCAATGCTGTCAGCGAGCTTACAGCAATGGTTGTTTCATTTATTGTTGCAATAGTTATGAAAATGACACCGATTGCAAAAACTTATAATCTATCAAGTGGGCAACAGCTTATTTATGGTGTTGCTATTACAACTGTTTGCTGGGTTCTTGTTACTATTTTTACAAAAGCTGATTCTAAAGAAACCCTCAGAAATTTCTGTAAAATCGCTAATCCCGGTGGACCAGGTTGGAAAAAGGTTTATGAAGAAGCAGAACAGGACGGAAAGTCGATTAAATCAGAACATAAAGCTGAAAGTATTTCACTTGGAATCATTTGCATGATTCTTGGTTGTGTGACTGTATATTCAGCGCTTTTCTCAACGGGATATTTCCTTTATGGAAAAACAGGGCTTGCATCAGGTATGGCTGTAGTATCTGTTGTGGGTGCGGGTGTACTGATGAAGTTGTGGAACAAAGTAAATGCCTAACCCGTCCGAACATTTCATGAGCGTGCTTTGAACGATCTTGCCCAATTTCAAGGTTCGACATACTAAAGAGTATGCCTTCGCCTTAAAATCGGGCGAGATAGTCCAAATTCCATCTCATGAAATGTCCGGAAGGTTTATTAAAAAAGAAAGAAAAAAAGATAAATATTAATAAAAAATCCACATATAGATGGGGTCACATGGAACTTTTGTTTACTCGATGTTCGAGTTAATGAAAGTTGCTTTGACCCCTCTAGCATGGCTACCAAAGTGTACGGTTAAATTTCTTACCTGAATCCGGTGGAGTAGTTGGGAGTTTGGTTAAACAACATTAAAAAGATGAAATAAAAATGAAGAAATGGAAAGTACAAATAGCGTTAATAAGCCTTTTTTGTCTTATAAGAATTGTCGATTTGCACTCTACACTTCTAATTTCACCAGATTTAGAGCATGAACAGAATTGGTTAGTCAAAATTTTTGGATTTGGATGGCCTGCGATGATTATGTCTTCTGTCATCTCCATAATTGTTTTTGCTATATTTCTGAATCTTTACATATCAATGCCTTCTGTGGGTCCCTTAAAAAAAAATGAATCCTTTTCAGATTTTGTTATTCTTTTTTTAAAGAATAATTTTTTCTTTGTAAAGACAGGGGATAAACGACAGAAAAAATTATTATTGAAAGGGGGATATTTTCTGTTTATTTTCTCCATTACAGCTATGAGTATTCTTGCAGCTGTTGGAAATTACCTTCAATTAAGTCCCATTATATACACAAAATTGTTTGTTACCTATCCGCTTCTGATTTTCAACACAGTATTTTTAATTATTATCAGTCTTTCAATACTTATTTTTCTTGGAATTGAATTCAAAAGTATTTCAAAGAAAAAACTTGAAGAAGTGTTACAGTCGGCTTCTGATCGAATGTTCCCGGCTGAGATAGGTGAGGCGAAAGTATATTTAGACAGCAGGAGTAGTGATGGCGATACCGCCCTTCATATATTCATATTTGCAAATGAAACTGAGAATGCATTGATTCTTATTGAAAATGGAATTGATATAAATGCCATCGGAGATATGGGAAACACAGCTTTACACGTGGCATTATGCCAGAACAACAAGGCAATTATAAAAGCTCTTCTAGATGCCAATGCACGCACAGATATAATGTCCGAGTTTGGCAAAACTGCATTGGATTTAGCAAGAGAAAATGGAATAACTATATAAAGAAATTTTTTTTCTTTATATATATACAATAAAAGGAGTGTTGAAGTGAAAAAAATAACTCAAACGTTAAGATTTGTATTGGTGTTGATACTGTTGACGGGAATAATAGCACCGTTCAATATAGCTTTTGCAAAAGGTTCAAAAGATAGAAACGTAGACTATAAAACAGTAATAACGAATCTTGAAACTTTAATCGAATCCAGTCCTGATTTAAAAGGTGACATTGAAAAAGTCTTGAGGTTACAAGATAACCGATCATATTACTGGAGCAACAAAGACCTTAAATATTTTGTGAATTATTTTAAAGAATGGCTTGTTTACAACCCACTTCCATGGGCAGGGCCAAAATATATTCAGCCATTTGACGAACTGGCCAATTCAGAAGGGTCCGAGATCCTTTTTAATAACAATATTTTCAGTTCCTGGTTTATTAAATTTCTAGATGCCCGCGGTCAATATTTAAAAACACCACAATCTCTTGATGGTGGGATTCTGAAAGCCTGGAAAAGTTTCCCTGAGGCTAATTTAGGTTCTTTCAAACCTCCATACAATAAGAAAAAATATACATGTTTTAATGATATATTTTTAAGGGTTCCGAAAAAAACTTTCGAGATTGCGGGAAAAAATAATCCAAGTGTTTTAGTTACACCCGCAAGTGGCAAGATTCATCAAATTTACTCCAAAAATGTTAACTCCAATTTCAAAGTAAAAAGAGACGTTATAAATATCCGCCAGGCACTTAACGACAATCCCGTTGCTGAAAAATTCATAGGTGGGAAAATGGTGGACATTCTTTTGTGGTTTACGGATTACCATTATTTTCATTCGCCTGTTTCAGGTGAGATTATTGATGTGGGAGAATACGCTGGATCCTACAATTATAATTTTCAAAATGTTGACTGGTATAAAGCACTTGCTAAGCATAAACGAGTTTGTTACATCATCAAGTCCAAAAAGTTTGGTTTAGTTGCTATGATCCCTGTTGGTTTCTGGGGGATTGGTTCTATTATTACCGACGCTAAGATCAAGAAAGGTTACAAGATCGCCAAAGGAGAAAAAATTGGACGTTTTGGATATGGAGGTTCTTCTATTTTACTGGTATTTGAACCTGGAAAAATTGATTTTACAATCGATGGCATAAAAAAAGATTGGAAAGAAATAAAACAGGGTAATCAAATAGGGATAATACCCAAACTTTAAATAAAATTTTATGTTTACAAGCCTTTTGATGGATTTTCTATGCTAGAGGTGTCAAAGAAACTTTTGTTAAGTTCAAAATTGAACTTAGCAAAAGTTTCATATGACCTATCTATAATTGGATTTGATATTTTAATTTATTTAAAACTTCAAGTTTTTACTGATCAATCCATCCCTTTGGCTTTTTTATAGTGCCGGTGATCGTAATCTTCACTTTGAGGAAATCGGTGCCACTGCTGACTCTGCTTACAGTGAATTGGATGCCTTCTTTTGTTGTATAGGACTGAGGAAAATCGAACCAACCGTATTTGCTGCCATCAGGACCCAGAGTGTATCTGCGGGCGATCTGCTTCCAATCTTTGCTGGTATCCTTTCCTCTGAAATCGATTGACCATTTGTTGCGATCATCAATGCTAACCCCAACTGAACCGAAAAGGTGCCGGGTCTGACTGGTGTCCTGCAACTCGATACCTTTGGAATAATACTCGTTGTTGGCATTGAGCGTCACTTTCTTAGTGAAATTGATCTCATATACATTCTCGTTGTTCTTGATGCCTTCTTCTGCAAAGGCGGTGACATTTCCAAAAAAACCCAACAAAACAATTAACAGGCCTGCCAGAACATAGTTTCTATAATAATTCATCCAGATACTCCTTTTTCATGTATTAAGCAATTATTGTAAGACATGGTGTCCCTTACTCGATAAGTGACCAGAAATCTTCGGTTTCCATGCCCAGACGCCACATACCAGCTCCATTGAGGTTATATTTGTCAATAAGCATGAATTTCATTTCTGTACTGTCCCTATCTTCAAACCACACGGTATGTTTTTGATTATCAGAATCAGTATATTCAAAATATGGACTCGCATAATAGGAGTGCCATTTAAGCTCAGCATTGTATTGGTTCAACAGGCTGACTGATTTTATGCAGGAAAGAGATCTACAGGAACCATTCTGAGTCCAGTCATATCCATATGATGGAAATCCCATCATGACCTTTTCAGGAGGAATTTTTGAAACAGCATATTTCATTGCTTTTTCTACCCAGGGGAGAGAAGCAACAGGACCTGGATCAGACCATTTTCCATGTTCATTGTAAGTCATGACCATAACGATATCTGAATACATTCCCAGTTTTTCATAATCAAACTGGCCATTCCAAGTATTGACAGTATCTGAAAATTTGGCAGGAACAGCAATCGTAGTCAATTTTCCAAGAGGTTTCAGCCTGTTTTGCAAATGCCTCATGAATTCACTGTAGCCATCTTTATCTTTAAGGTGAATAAATTCAAAATCCATATTTACACCATCAAAATTGTATTGATTGATTTTTGCAACGATATCGTTGATGCATTTTTCTCTAAGCGATGGTTCTGAAAGAATCCTGTGCAGCATGTCCTTGGACGGAAGTGGATTATTGGTCAAATTGTGGAACAAACAAAGCACTTTGATATCCATACTATGTGCTTTGTCTACAATTTCCTTTACCTGAGCATCAGAAAACTGTCCAAAATTGGGATCTTTCTTAAAGATACCAGGCTTATTAAGATCAAGCCAGAACCATGCAGGAGATATGAATTGAAGTTTATCTCCTTGATTGACAACCGCTGCATATGAATCACCTGTAGTTGAACCTACAAGATATCCCAAAACATTTCCTGGATCTATTGGTTCTGCAGGATCTGCCTCTGAAAGGATGAGGATTTGCCCAGGATAAATGTTTGTATTTTCAAGTTTGTTTAATTTAATAAGTACTTCAACTGAAACACCTGTTTTTTGAGAAATTCCCCATAAAGTATCTCCAGGTTGCACAATGTATTGAGAAGTTTTAAAATTTGAAAACTTTGTAAATGGGTAACCAGGATCAGGATTCGGGAAGTTGTTCTGTGAGCCATCTCTATATGAAAAATGGACACGTCCAAAGGACTGCCCGTTAAGATTGAGTCTTGCTGAAACAATTTCACTGGATAGGTTACCGATTGTGAGATGCTTATTCAGAAGACTGAAAAATAGATTTACTTGATTTATGAATCCTTCGTCAGTGACTTCAATGTAATTATTATGATCTGTTATGAAGATTAAATTTTCAGAATAGGAAATAACTATTTGAGGTTGCTGGGTGAATTTGCATGACAGGATATTTTGTAATAACTTCCCGTGGCTTCCTGTCTGCTGAGATTTAAGGAGTATGAATTCCTGAATAAATGAATACAAGTCATTAATTGAAATGATTTTCTGATTTTTCTGAATGGAAAAATCTGGTGTACTGATGTGTTGAAATGATCTGAAAGCTGGTTCTGGAACAGAATTATTTGCGAAACAAAGACCAGTGATAATGAGGCACAAGACTGCAAACAAAAACTTTTTCTTCATTTTTACTGAATCTCCAAAAGACTTGACTCAGCATATCCAACTGTTCCGTCTGTTAGTCTTACTCTGTACCAGCCAACGTTATCACCAAGTACAATCATGGAAGTCCCTGTTGGGATAGTAGTAATGACGTCATTACCTGTAGAAGGCCCATTTTTGATATTAAGTTCAGCTGATGCAATAGCTGTTTTGCAGTAAACAGCTTTTATAAGGAGAGTTTTATAAATCCAGCCTTTAGCTTCATCAGACATCAGTATGTTATGCCAGTTTCCTTCTTGTTTGATCATATGAATGATATTTCCATCATCAAGTTCTGCGAGTACCGAATAGTCCATACCAGGTCCTTTTCTTACATTTGCAGTATCACCCGGGCAATTAACATAGGCCTTTATATAAGTTGAAGCGTCACCATTATCATCTCCATCGTCATCACCTGTACCATCATTGATATATCCCAATAATTTATCCCAGGGACAATTTCCGGGACAGCTTGTGCTACAACCTGGCATTTCTACATGACCAAGAATTCCAGGAAAACTGTGTGTCTTAGGAATATCGTATTTATCACAGAAAAAAGCAGTCATTTTTGCTGATTCCTTAAGCTGTATTTCACTTTTCCACCATTCTGGATGTGTAACTGTGACTTCATGTTCAATGCCTATTGAACGCTGGTTATTGAATTTTCCTTCCTTTGCACCACAATTCCATGAAGTGTCACCTGTTCTGACAACCTGAGTAATTTCACCATCTGTGTGCCTGATACAGAAATGTGCACTTGCTCGTGCCTGTGAATTATGGAACCAGGAAATTGCACCAGCATAGGTTCCAACACCAATATAATGTACAACCCAGGTATCAATGTCATGGGTTCTTCCAGAAGTATAATTGTATTTAGTAATATTAGATATTGCTTTTGGGTAATCAACAGAAGTACGGTCATGAACATAAACAGGTCTAAATTTTTCAATCTGGAGTTCTTTTTCAGGAGAAACTATAACTTTTTGATCAAAAAGATTTAATTCTTTAACACCTTTTTTTAGAATTGAATAATATCTGTACGCCTGCTGGTCTCTGAGATTTTTAGTTACTAGACCTGAGAATTTTGAAACTGCAGGAAACCAGTCTTCAAGTTTTTGAGGATCAAGTTTCATCTGTTTAGCATAAAGAGCAATAAGTGCTGCAGCACCACGAATATTCTGTTGTGGATCATCTTTTAATACCTGTTTGTCAACATTTATAAGTTTTGATGCTTCGCCAAGTGTATTACAATAATGATTTTCAACAAGATGCATAATTCCCCAGCCATAGTCAATACTTGGTCCAATCTGAGTCCAGTTATTTTCAAGATATCCAATGACTTTGAGAAGTTGTACCGGAACATTGAATTCCTTAGCTGCATTTTTGAAAAAAGAATCTATAGTTTCAATGTCATAAGTTTCAAACTTAGTCAGATATTTGACCCACAATTTCTGATCTTCTTCGCTGACTTCAGCATAATTCAGTACGTCTGATACTCGCTCAAGATAATCAGGCTGAGAAGCAAAAACATTTGTAAAAATGAATATAATAGAAAACAGAACCAACAGAAATTTCATCTAACTCTCCATGTATATATATTATAATTTAAATTCTTGTCAATATTCTAGCATATTATAATAAAACCGTCTAGTGACAAAGTATTACCAAAGTCACATTCAAGTAATTAATTTCAATTCACTGTACTTTTGAAATTATGTCACGTGAAACATATCTAGCTTGACCAGGCGTGTTTTATTTTCTGCCAAGTTTTAGAGAAATAAATGAAAATACCATTGAAAAAGTAAGGAACAGGCCGCCCCATAAGTACGCATAATAGAAACCTGATTGAAGTTTACTGATTGAATGTTTTATAACTTCCCCTTCAAGACCCGTTTGCGTAGTAGAGAAACTGAAGACTACTTCGAAAAGGCATACTCCTAATACAATACCAAGTGTACTTATTGTTGAAAAGATACCAGAAGCACTCCCGGCTTTTTCAGATGAACCCAGCTGCATCACCAGGTTGTTGTTGGGTGAAATAAAAAGTGCAAATGATACAGCCAGCCATATGATGAAAACAATCAATGGCCTCCAGAGCTTAGCTCCAATTGTCATGGCCAGTAAAACTGCTGAACCCAGTGCTGAAAGCATACCAGTGATACAAAAAAACTCAGGTTTTATCTTTCCGGACATTTTTCCGGCAAAGGGGGAGATGATGACAAAGACAACAGAATAAATTAGAATGAAAAGACTGGTTTTTTCAGTTGTCAATCCTTTTACCTGTTCAAGATAAAACGGAAATAAAAAATTATGTCCACCCATGAAAATCATTGCAGTTAAAGTAGACATGTTAGCAATCATGAAGCGGTTGTTTTTGATAAGCTCCAGATCAAGTATTGGATTCGAGCATTTTCGCTCCTGCAGCACAAACAGCACTGTTGAAGTCAAAAAGATTGCCACTATGGTATACAACATATTTTCTGACGCTTTTATTCCTTCAACAGAACCAAAAACAAGAGAACTAAGGCAAATAATCCATAATATACTTCCGCTCAGATCAAAATCTTTGAGGTCAAAATCTGGCATGTTTTCCTTTGGAATAACTTTTGAAGCGATCGCCATTCCACAACAACTTGCCAGAATTGTAAGTAAGAAGATATATCTCCATGATAACATTCCGGTTATAAAACCGCCTAGAGGTATGCCAACTACCATACCGCCTGATATAACTGTAGAAATTATTCCAAAAGCCCATCCAAGGGATTCTACGGGGAGAAATTTTGACACTAAAGAAAAGCAGCTGACATAAAGCATTGAACCGCCTATTCCCTGCACTATTCTCGATATTATCAGCATAATCAATGTTGGTGATAAGCTGCACATTATTGAGCCAAGGATGAAGAAGCAGTAGCCGATTATGTGCAGCTTCCTGAGCCCGGTCCTATCAGATAAACGACCAAATATAAGAACCGTACTGCAGAGTACAAGCATATAGGATAGCAATAACCAGGAAACCTTTGAGGTAGTGGTATGAAATTCCTTTGCAATTGTCGGAAGTGAAATGTTAAGGATGTAATCGCTGACGACAATTATAAATGCACAGATCGAGATGCTTATGATCAGTTTGAATTGTTCACGAGAGTCTTTTAACTGGATAGTCTTAGAGTTTGAGTCCAAATGCTCTCCTTGCAAGCATCAATGTATCAAAACAAACTTCATGCCTGATGACTTTGTTATTTTCAAAAGTAAAGATGGCTATGATCTTAATTTCAATGATTTCTCCCGTTTTGATCACTTCAGATTCATTGACCCATTCCATGATCACCTTGTGTTCATTTTCATAGGATTCCATCGAGACGATCCTCTTCATGTCAAGGACCTTTCTAAGTTCAGCAGAATAATCTTGAAAAGCCTGAAGTCCTTTATATATACCAGCACCAGGAATCCATGGATCTCCCGGGATCACGATTTCGACATCTTTATCATAGTATTTGTACATTTCTGTGAAATCCTTACTTTCACCGAGTTTAAACATTTCCATTAAAGTTTCAATTTTAGTCATTTTTTTCCTCACTTTCAATAAATCCTATTTTTCTATTATAATCCCAGTATGTATTAATCAATTTCTGATAATCATCAGGAAAGGCAAGTCCGATTTTTTTCATTGCATCTTCTGTTCTTTCCACATGATATTCTGGATATGCACCAGTTTCATCTGAATACAACATCCTCAATGCAAACAGGGCATTATATTTATCAATTTTATCCAGATGCTGTCTTTTCCAGACGCTGTATGGCACCATTTTCATTTTTAATCCAGCATTGTTAAGTAATGTGATGTAGTCTCTCCAAACCAGTTTATTAGGATTTTCCAGATTATACACCATATTTGGACATTCGGTTCTGAGTGATAATCCGACTATTGCTTTGCTTAGTATGTCGACTGGTGTCATTTCGACTTCCATGGTCAGATCAGGAACTACACCCATTTGCAGTGATCCTTTTATCATGAGAAGATGATGGTTGAAAAAAGGATTACAGGCTCCAGTAACAGTATCACCTGTGATATTTCCAGGTCTATAGATCTTTACATGTATGCCACGCTGTCTGGCTTGCCATAAAAGTTTTTCACATACCCATTTTGACATTGCATAACCATTGAATTCTTCAATTGGCTTTTTAGCTGGTCCGTTTTCAGTGCCTTTGCTGTCTTCTCCAAATTCAGAAATACAACCCATTGTTGAGATATAGTGAATGGCTTTATTTTTGAATTGTGTAGCAAGTTTAAGTATTCTTAGAGTTGCAGTCACATTATCTGAACGAAGTTTCTCATAATCATACATGTGATGAACTTTGGCAGCGCAATGATAAATACTGTCAACTTCCTGCCCAAGATCTACATAGTCAAGACCTGAAACCCTAAAATTTCTTCTTGCCAGATCACCATGTATAACAATAATTCGTTTGGTATTGTACAGGTGCAGCATATTTTGTTTTTTAAGGTTTTTCTTTAGTTTATGAATAGCGGTTGATTTGTTTTTTGCCCTGATCTGACAATAAATCTTCGCATCTGTTTTTTCAAGCAATTGCATTAAAAGATGGCATCCCAGAAATCCACCAGCCCCTGTTATGAGAATTGTTTCTGGATTTTCTGTATTTGCATCAGGTCCCAGGCATTTAACATATTCAGGTGCAAGTTCGGAGTCATCAAGAACCTGTTGCAGGTATCTGGATGATACTTTTGAACTTTTTCCCGTATCCAGCATCTCTGCGAGCGCTTCGACAGTTGGATTTTTCATAAACGGAGGAAAAGAAAGTTCTGTACCAAAGTGTTTTTTTACAGCCACTGCCATTTCGGCAACCAGCAGTGAATGACCACCCAGTTCAAAGAAATTATCAATAACACCAATTTTAGGGATGTGTAGCATATTTTCCCAGATCTCGCATAGTTCTTTTTCTTTATCTGTTCTCGGCGCAATATAGTGTTCACTGGCCTTATGTTCGATATTAGCCAGGTTTCCAAGTTTGACGACTTCTTTTCTGTCGATTTTTCCATTTGCTGTTAACGGCATTTCATCGAGGATAACAAAAGCAGATGGTATCATGTAATCCGGCAGGCTTTCCTTTAACCAATCCTTGAGTTCAGTTGTTGAAATTGTTCCACTTAATGGTGTACTGGTAAGATTCTTCCATTGAAGGTCACTCAGGTTTCTATGTTCTTTTAGATCAGGTTTGATTTTCTTTAATTCTGATTTTTTTAATCTGTTAATAAATGTTACATCAAAACATTCGTCATGTGTATGGGATAACGTTACTTCAATATCATAATCCGGTAGTTTCTCATTTAAAGTAAAAAAATCAGCTGGATTGAGTCCCTTGATGATTTTATCTTTAATCATATCATCATCTAATTTCTGGTCTCCATTTAATTCTCCATCGAAAAGAAGCGATGATACTGCGATATCGTTTTCAAGTCTTCCATTGATAATGTTCTCTATTCTCAAATAAGCAGATTGCTTGTTTTTTAAGATTTCCACTATATCTGAGATGCTATTTTTTTCTTTTTTCCAATCGATAGTATCTGTTTTTTGAAATTCTTCGAAGGTGTTTCCTAAATAAAGTACTGCATCATAACGGTATTTAGTAAGTTCGTTTTCAAAATTTCCTTCTTTTATGAAAATCTTGATTCCTGTAATTTCAGGGATATAATATGGAAGCTTTCGCAACAGTTCAGGTGATACAAGCAATTCATTTTCTATTTTTATTTCTTTTTTTACTCTTTTCAAAAGATCAGAAACACATATTGAATCTCCAGCTTTGAAATGTTCTATGGAAGCATGATAAGTATCAAGCAGATTGTAATTCCTGAAGTCTCCAAGGAACAGATATCCATTTGAATCAATAAGATCTACTGCTCCTGCTATGACCTGTAGCAGATAGTCTCCTGAAGGAAAATACTGTGCAACTGAATTAATGATAACTGTATCAAAATCCCCTTTTTCTGTATTTTTGAAGTCACAGCCTTCTTTTAGTTGCATGACAACTTGTGGAAGAGATTCAATATTTCCTTGTACATAATCGATTGCAGATTCTGAAAAATCTGTTCCAAAATATGTTTCACATTTTGGTGCTACTCTGAAAAGTAACATTCCTGTTCCACAGCCGATTTCATAAACCCTTGAAGGTTTAAGATCAAGAATCCTTGAAACTGTACTTTCAACCCATATTTTCATTTGCGATTCTTCAATAGATTCTCCAGTATAACTGCTCAGCCATCCTGCTAGATTAAGTGAAGCTTCGCTGACGTCCTCATCTTTACTGTAAGTCCTTTCATAAAGTAATTTCCAGCTTTCAACCTGATCTGTTTTTTCAGAATCGCTCGCGATATCTTTTTCCTTATATGAAACACAGGCAATAAGTTCAGAAACATCCATATCATTTTTTCTGACCATGACAATTGAGTATTCAATAGATGGATGCTGTCTGATATGTGTTTCGATATCTTCAAGTTCTACCCTGTATCCTCTGATTTTCACCTGATTATCAGCTCTTCCAAGGAATTCGATGTTTCCATCTGACATCCATCTTCCAAGATCACCAGTTCTATAAACCTGTTCGTTTAGAACTGGGTGTTTGATGAATCTTGCAAGGGTTTCTTCTTCATTTCCCCAGTATCCATCAGCGACTCCAACGCCTCCGATGTAGATTTCACCTGCAACATTGATTGGTGTGTAACCCATGTTATGGTTAAGAACCATCATTTTCTGATTTATCATGGGTTTACCATATGGTATACTGACCCAGTCGGGGTCTACTTCCATGATTGGGAAAATAATTGACCATATTGATCCTTCGGTTGCGCCTCCAAGTCCTATTATTTCAGCACTTGAATCAGGTCTGTTGAATATTGATTTTATTCTATCCGGCAATGTTGTTGGTATCCAGTCACCGCTCATCATGATAACCCGAAGTGTTTTACCGAGTTTTTCTTTTTCATCAATACTCAACATCTCTCCATTATCAACAAGTAACTGCATCAAAGCTGGAACACTGTTCCACAGAGTTATATCTTCTTTTATCAATAGCTTTACCCAGTGAGATGGATCTTTTTTGTATTCATGATCAGGATATACGATTGTACCTCCAGCATAAAGTGGTCCATACAGATCATACACTGAAAGGTCGAAACTCAATGCAGAAAGCGCAAGTATCCTGTCCTGTTCAGTTACATTAAACCTCATATTGATGTCGAGTATAGTGTTTACTGCACCTATATGATTTATCATCACACCTTTTGGTTTTCCAGTTGAACCTGAAGTAAAGATGACATATGCCAGATCTTCAGGCTTCTGTTTTGTAACGCCAGGAGTATCTGGAAATTCTGAAAAGTCATTTTTATTATCAATACAAATAATTTTAATGAATTCAGCAAAAGATGCTTTATTTCCATCTTTGTTTAATACTGTTTCATGAGTTAGAAGTATTTCAACATTACCAGCTTCCAGAACATCATTGACACGATCACTTGGCCAATCCGAGCTTATAGGCAGATAAGCTGCTCCGGAATTTTGTATTCCAAGGCAGGAAGCGGTCTGTTGCCATCCTTTTTCCATTAGAACACCGATCAGCTGATTTGGTTTTGCTCCCATTTCTAGTAGTTTATGTCCTAACCTGTTTGAAATTGTGTACAATTCTTTGTAGGTAAGATCACCATAGAATGATTTTACAGCAATTTTATCAGGAGTCGATTCGGCCTGTTGATGAAAGAGTTCCTGCATACATTTATGGGGGAGAGTATATTTTGAAGTTGGTCCGTGTATAAGGTTTTCCTTGGATTTTTTTTCAGATGTGGAAAGGATATCTGCCTGTGATACCTTTTTTTCAGGATTAGCGGAAATCCATTCAAGAACACTTTGAATATGTCCAAGCAGTCGAACAATGTTTCCAGTTGGAAAAACATCTCCATCGTAGGAGGCTCTGAGTGATAAAACGTTTTCAAGAGAAGCAGAAAGCCATAATGGATAATTAGTTTTTTCATTTGCTTTCAATTCAGAGATCTCAAGACCAAGGTCTCCTAGCGGAGAACTGTCATTTTTTGGGTAATTTTGAAATGCAAACAAGCTGTAGAACATGGGTTTATCTTTCTGCATATCAGTAAAACCCTTTAGATCGTTCATTGTCAGATAACTGTATGTATTATTATTCTGGATTCTTTCATGCAGAGTCTGTAACTGAGAGATTATACTTGTTTGATCATCAATAATTATTCTCAATGGAAGAGCATTTACGAAAGGACCTATCATGTTTTCAACACCTGAAAGTTCACCAGGTCTTCCTGATACAGTAGAGCCAACAATTATATCCTTTAGACCTGTATAATTGTGAAGAACAATAGCCCATGCAAATTGCGTCAACGTATTAACAGTAATATTATAATCCCTGGCAAACTTTTTGAATTTGGAGGAAATATCTTCTGAACAATTTACTGTGTCCTCTTTAAAATTTGTAATCGGTTTGTAAATATCAAGCTGTTTTGTATTACTGATGG
>DAOVTB010000150.1 GCA_030633305.1 Candidatus Muiribacteriota bacterium | reverse complement strand
TAATTCAACCAGTTTTCTTTCTAATTTGACATACTTACCCATGTTCTCTCGGGCTTTTTTCTTCCATTCCTTCTCCATTTGTTTGAAAAGTTTATTTCTTTTATCCAATTTCATTTCTTTTGCATTTACACCTTTAGGAAGGTTTAAGAAATGTCCAACATTTGGAATATAACTTTCCATATGTGGGTGAAAAATTAAAAGTGGGATAATATCAACTACTCCTATTATGTTTTCACAAATTACATTAGTAAAAAGCGATAAAATAATAAAGGCCAGAAAAAGGCTCTTTTTACATAAATTCATTAACAATCCTCCAGAAGATTCACGAGCTTTGAATATATTCTACTATATAATACATAATTTTGTCATCTTGTGTTGCATTAAATAAATTAATAAATTCATTGATTGCTATACTCACAGAATATTGTGAATATAGAATTCGTCCAAGAAAGACTCATTGCCAAAATTTTATGGCAATTTTTCTTTTCCTGATTTTTAAATTAGATGATAGTTGGATTTTAGGATTAGCGTTTCAACAATGTTCCAAGCTTATACAATGTCTTCTGCTTTAATCCAAGAAGATGATTTCCAAGTTTTTTCATATTTGTTGTTGAACCAGTAAATTGAAACTCAATTGAATTACTATAAATATTGTTTATCTTTTTAAAATTGAATTTAACATGATTCATTTTAGAACCTGAAATAAGTAGAGGAATAATCTTACGATCAACACCAGGTTTAACTTCAACCAGTATTTTTTTTGTTACATCAACTGATTCAATGATCACACTTTCATCACCATCACGGTTCAGTTCCTCAAGAGATTCATTATTATTATCATTTAATTCAGCATTAAAGAATTCATTAAGTTTAGTTTTAAATTCCTGCTCATCAAGATTTTTTGATGACAGATTTAGATAAACTGAAAATTCCCGGAATTTTTGTTTTAAAGGTTTGGCTAGAATATTTTCATCTCCACCATCAGAGATTTCAGTTGCTATTAAAAGATTCATAAACGACATTGAGAATGCCAATATAACAAAACATGTGATTATTTTAATTTTATTCATAGTATTTCCCTTATTTAGATTCTACACAATTATTACAAGAGAAATAGATATTGTCAATAGGGGCCGGGAAAAATTTGCTCAGATATTTTTTATATCTGAGCCATATAATAAGAAACCATTGCAATAAGGTTCAGACCTGTCAAAAGACATAACCAAAATGAAAAAAAGAAAAGTTTTTCATAAACTACAACTTCATGTTCCATATATTCCAACGCGCTCATAATACCCTCCGATAATTTAAATGTTCTTACATTTAAATTATCGGCATTTAACAAAACAGAGTTTAGTAGAATTTGATTATTTCACAGAAATTTTCTTTAGTCCGTTCTCTGCTTTTTTTATAAGAACTGAATCTTTAGACATATTTTTGATTGATATGTAGTAGAGATATGCTCCTGATTTGTTCCCAAGAATCATAAGAAGGTCAGCAAGTTCAAGCATAACTGGAAAATTGTTGGATACTTTTTTTAATACGTATTTATAAAGTATGACTGCTTCATGATATTTTTTGTATTTACAACGATAACGCGCCAGTTTAAGTAGAAATTTTGTTGAATTTTTTAATCCTGAAAATTTATAAAGTTTTTCATAATATTCGAAGGCTTTTTTCCCTAGTCCTATTTTTTCATATGTAAGCCCGATATTATAAGTTATGGTATCATAGTTTTTTCCTGGATTGTTATAAGCTATAAGATAATGTTTAATTGCTTGTGAATATTTCCCGATTTGGTAAAAAATATTCCCTAGATTATTATTTATTTCATAATAATAATCAAGAAAATAATGGTCTCTGGCATAAAACATATAGTTAAGAGCTTTTCCATAATCGCCTCTTTTATAATAAAGTGTTGATAGTGAAGTGTAGATTTTCATATCTGAACCTGTCTGTTGTGCCATTTCAAGAAGTTTAAATGCCTGTTTATCTTTTCCGGCCTTTAATTTAATCATTCCCATATGAAGTAATCCTGGACCAAAATCCGGCATCATATCAAGACACTTCTTATATTCTACCCCAGCTTTTGCATATTCTCCAGATGCAAAATAGGAAAACCCTGATTTTTCATACTTTCTGATCATCATATAATTTGAAAGATACATGAGAAAAAAGAGAATAAGAAAAAGTGCACTATATTTCAAATAGCTTTTATGTTTTACACTTCCGGTAACAGTTGATAATTTGAGATTATATTTAAGGGCTAGCGCCGATGCAACAAGAAAATATACAGTTGGTACATGAAACACCGGAGATATCATGGAATGAATCAATACCATAAATATAGGGATCCCCGGAAACTTCAACAGAGATCTGGATTCCATAAATTGAAATAAGAAAAATATAAATAATACAATACCGATTAGCCCCCATTCAATAATTCCTTGAATTATTTCATTATGGACATATTTGAATGCTCTGGGTAATCCAATATTCAAGGTTTTTGAATGTTTTCTGTTATACTTCACCATATGTTCCTGAAAATCCTTCTTGAACATACCTGGACCTCGACCTAATAGGAGTTTTTCTTTCAACATTTCAACACTTATATTCCAAATATACATTCTGATTTTTAATTTTGTTTCAATTTTTTTACACAGTTTTTTTCCCGGAACAGTGGTCTGTATAAAAGATAATCCAAGGCATAAAACAATAATCGATACGCTCCAAAACACTTTGCTTTTCTTCCATATATTATGAAATAGAATTCCTCCAAGATATATGGCCATAACAAGGAATGCGCCAAAACTCTTTGTCATTACAAAACAGATTAACATCAAGATGATTCCAAAAATCGACAGTTTTTTTTCTAATTTGTTTTTTGCAGTTTTATAAATTTCATCGCAAACAGGGATTGAAAATAATAAAACACTAGCAAGAAAATTTGGATTTCCTATTGTAGAAAATATACGTCTTTTTTCAGAATAATTTTTCCAGAAAGCAAATCCACGGAACATACTGTATAGGTCTACTCCTAAATATTGCATGATCCCATATATAGAAGTGATTGTAGCTACAACAGAAATTGAAATAATATAAAATCTCCGATGATTTACTTCAGAAAAATATTCAATAAAAAATAAAAGTATCATGAGGAAAAATCCAATTTCCATCATTGATTCTCTCTGAATAAAATAATTTTCTCCAGAACCAAAAAAGAAGAAAATCATATAAAGATAAAAATAAAAAAGAATAAGTCGAACTGGATTAAACCGAGTTGTTATAGTTTTGTCGTCATGTAGAACGTATTTAAGAAAATTGAGACTTAAAAGTACAAAGAAACCAATATAAAACTTGGAAAGAAAAAAAATTTCCTTGTATTCACTGGAAAAATAAAGAAACAGGATTGTTAAAAGTGATAAAAAAATTATTTTCCGCATTAAAACGACTTATTATTTACCTGAATGTACGTTGTTATCTGATTTTTTTTCGATGATCTTCTTTTTAATTTCAATCAGCTCCTGATTCACAGAATTATTCTGAGTATCATGTGTTGGGACATCATCAATATTTTTCTCCATATTATCATCAAGTCCAATTATTCTGTACATCACTTCACCCTTGTCGACAGATTTATCCGAAATCACTGCAAGACCTTCCCTGCATAGGATCTGAATAATTTTTTTAGCCTGATGAATAGATATTCCTAACTCCATTGTTATGATAGATGGCGATAGTCTGTTATTGTGATATCTTGATAATTTCAGGCATTGATTTACTGGAAGATAGTATCCTTCCTTGAAACTGTTATATGCAATTGATATACATACTATAAAAACAAATACTGCAACAACTGGAGGCAAAGGTGGCAATGGAATATCGATCAGGGCAATCAGCGATAACACTGAAAATAACCACCCCTTTCTAATTTTCATCTTTTGATTCTGAATTTCATCAGCTAGTTTTTCTATATTCTGTTTTTTATCCATTGTAATCCTGTTTTTTTATCATATCAATAACAGCAAATATCTCAATTTCATCAGCGATTCCCTTAACAGATGCTTTCCCAAGTGATTTGCATGAAAAAAACTTTTTAATTTCTATATAAGTAGATTTATTGATAATAATACTGTAATTGTATTTCCTAGATAGTCCTTCAATCCTGCTTGCCAGATTAACAGAATCACCAATCACCGTATACTCCATCCTTTCTGAACTTCCAATATTTCCGATTATCATCTCGCCTGTATTTATACCAATTCCCATTTCAAGGCCATCAAAGTCACTATCTTTTAATTTTTTATTCATTTCCAGTAGCAAATTCTGAATTTCAAACGCGGCGGTTACGGCATTAACTGCATGGAAATTATCAATTACAGGAGCTCCCCAGAATGCCATTACTCCATCACCCAAAAATTTATCAATATTTCCATTGGTCTTTATAATAATCTTTGTTATTGAATCTAAATATTTATTCAGGATCGAAATTACTTTTTCCGGCTTTTTTTTCTCTGAAAATTCAGTAAAACCCTTGAAATCGGCAAAGAATACAGTCATTGTTCTTTTTTCTCCACCAAGCTTAACAGAGTTGAAATTGTTCATGATCTGCTCAACGAGTTTTTCAGATGTATACTTACTAAAGATTTCTTTAAGCTTCAACTTCATCCCGCGTTCCTTTTCAGAAAGCTGTTTTGTAGAAACAAGATCCTGCCTGGTCATATCCAATAATTGAACATTTGTAAGTACAACTCCAAGAATCGCACCTAAGGATACAATAACCTGTCTTTCCTCCATTGTAATTTCTTCTTTATCTTCCTCAACAAATTCTGTAATAAGGATTACGCCCAATGGTTTCCCTTTATTTGCAACTGAGAATATCACTTCAAAAGGAATAGGACATTTATTAATCAGATGAATATCTGTAATATTTGTTCTTAATCCCTCACGGCAGATCAGTCCATTTGTCTTACTTAGGAATCCAAGTGCATTTGTATCGCTGATACGAAAAGTCAGATCTTCGGTTTCCAATTCAAAATGTTCTATATTTTTTTCACCAATATAATAATTGAATTTTCTTATACAATATAATTCTTCTCCTGATGAGTTTTTTAGAAAAAAATAACCGCTCTTAGCACCAATTGATTTTCTCATGATTGAAGATGCAATACGGAAAATATCGTTCTGTTCAAGCGAACTTGCCAGCTCCCTGAAATGATGAATAATAGAAGTCATATTTACAATTTTTCCATTGTAAAGACGTTTGGTATCATCTTTGATTTTTTGTAGAACATCTGAACTAATTGTCTTATCGATCTGTACGACTTTAGATTGTTTTTCCGAAAAGCCTTTCAACTGTTCTCTTAACTCATTGGTCTTAAGTTTCAATGAAATAATAATGAAAATCAGTACAACAATAAATATTATCGCATATGCCATGAATATACTCTTCTGTTCAAATTCTACCAATTCTACCACATTCCCTAATAAATGAAAAACCAGATAGAAAATAAATTGAAAATCTTCATGAAAATAATTATAATCAAATAAAAAATTACTATATGCCAATAAATATTCGAATTTGAATTAACTATTTTGAAGCAATACGGCATTAGGAGAAAAATGAAAACAAAGTCTTCTGTTAACAAGTTCAGAAAAATCGGTTTGGATACAAGTAAATCAGTTTCTGAATTTCTAGACAGCCTTATTTCTTTCAATACTGATTTATTTAGTTCAATCATAAAACAACTGGGGAAATGTTCCAGAGCCGAATTAATACTTCTTAAACCAGAACCGCATTTTTTGACTTTACATAAAAGATCTGATGGCGATCAAAGAAATAGCTATCACGTCATAAACAATACAAAAAAAAGAAAAGAACAGGTTCTTACCTCTGTTTTCATGCGAACACTTTTTAGAATACTTAAATCTTCACTTGGTAATCTTACAAAAATTGATGTAAAGAAAAAGGATACTGTAAATTATAACTATCATTTAGCATTAATTGAAAATCTTCATGAACAAATGTTTTACTTTTCATCAAAAGCAACCGGTCCATTAAGATTAGTACTTGCAAATGTCAATATTGAAAAATTACTCTTAAATATCAAATCCAGAATTGTTGAACTCGGCATAGCTGAAGATAACAGAATTGAGATTAAAATCAGTAAAAATTTCCCGGATCTGACAATAGATCCTGAAAGAATAGAAGATGTTCTTTTTACCCTTATATGCAATGCAGTCAGATACTCTCCTATTGATAAACAGGTTGAAATAGAAGCTAATTTCAAAAATGATAATATTGAAATCTCAGTAAAAGATTACGGAAAAGGAATTGATAAGGAAAAAATAACCCAAATTTTTGATAAATACTATCATATAGACCGAATGATCAATGGAAATCGTGAAGCAGATAATTTTTCAATTGGTCTTCATCATCTAAAATATATAGTTGAATCTCATGGAGGAAAAATCCAGGTTCAATCCGAACTTGAAAAAGGATCAACATTCAGTATTATTTTTGAAAACAAGGCGCTTGCCTGTAACCTTTTTAAAATAGAATATGATTCAAATAAAGTTAATATCAATGAATCAAAAAATAGTATTGACATCGTTTTTCCGGCATCTACAGTTTATCTCAGCCATATTTCTGAAATAACAGATAATTTCATGTTAAAAAATAATCTGACATTTGATGATCTAAGCGCAATTAATCTTGTTATCGCTGAATCACTTGCAAATGCCATAATGCATGGTTCTAAAGATCAAGATTCTAAAGTTAGATTCATCATAAGTTTTTCTGATTCAGGAATTACACTTGGAATCAAAGATCAGGGTGGTAAATTCTTTTATCCATCTTTTTTTGAAAAATTTGCTCAATCAAGAGGACTACAGGCCGGCGGACGAGGAATTTTCTTTCTAACTCATTTCATGGACGAGATTTCCTATATTATCAATCCTGAAATATCAACCTGGCTTTTACTTTACAAAACGTTGTAGATATCGACGAAGTGTTTTAGAATTTTTTATTCTCAGTTTAAGGTAATTTATAACACCCCATTTTCTAATAAATATCCATTTATTCTGTTTATGTAATCGGGAATTATCAATTTGATTTGCTTCAAATGTCTTACCTCCAAAATGGTGTATAAATATACCTTCAGAATAATAAATTCGATAGCCTTTTTTTCGAACTCTAAAACAGAGATCATCATCCTCAAAATTTCCTTCTTTAAATTCAGGGTCAAATAATCCAATAGAATCAAAGACTTCTTTTTTTACAAGCATACAGAAACCAATTACTCTTTCCACTTCTTTAAGGCTACCAGAACCAATTTTATCCTTCAATGAAAGAGCATACTTTTCCATCTCGTCCAGTCCTTTATAGGGTGGATCCTGTATCCGTTGCATTCCCTTTACTCTATTGGTAACTGGACCAATTATTCCACAATCATCTCCAGCCTTCAGGAATCCTTCATAAAGACCTTCAATCCATCCAGGAACAAGTATTACATCGTTATTGACTATCAGTATATATTCGTCTCTAGCCTGTTTTATACCGACATTATTTCCCGCAGCATAACCTAAATTTTTATCATTCAAAATAACTTTCAAACCGGGAATCACTCGGGTCATTTTTAACATATTGAGATAATCTACTGTTCCATCATTAGAGCCATTATCCACAATAATCAATTCATGGGAAGAATATGTTGTTTTGGCCATAAAAGATTTTAGAAATAATCGAGTATAGGCCAACCCGTTATATGTGAGTACAATAATAGAAATAAGTGGTTTTTTACTTTTCATAATGAATCATCCACCGTGGCATAAGTGAATAGCTTTTACATCAGAAGCATCTGCAACTTTATATGAATCATATTCATCTTCAGAAACTATTTCATTATTAACGGTCACTGTTATCAGAGAATAATCATAACCCATTTTATCCATGACATCCTGGACTGTCATTCCTTCTACCCATTCCAGTTTATTACGCCCATTAACGATTATCATTTTATTCCTCAGTTTTCTGATACTAATAATTCAATAGCAAGGTTAGCCTGCATATTTGCTACTATTGCAACTCGTGCACCGCATAGTCCCATAGTTAAATCAGAAACGCCATCACCGCAGAAATAAATATTACCCATTTTAGTCGTTGTAAGACTTTCATTATTTCCGATACCCGAAACACCATTTCCTGATATTACTGGTTTATTCGGGTTATTTATGCTCCAGTTTTCAATTAACCATTTTTTGCTTTCAGCTTTGTCAAATGCTTCAATCAACAAATCTGCTGATCCAAATAATTCCTGAATTGATTCAGGATCAATTTTTACATTGAAGATTTCAAGTTCAACTCTCGGGTTTATAGATTTAAGATTGGCTGCAAGGGCTTCAACTTTTTTTGTACCAACCTGATTCACAAAAAAATACTGCCTGTTAAGATTAGACATTTCAACATTATCAAAATCTACAAGTATTAGTTTCCCTATACCTGCTCTTACAAGAGCAACGGCAGCATTTGATCCTAACCCACCACAACCGGCAATGCCGATACATGAGCGGGTCAGAATCTCAGTCATACCATCTACATTTCTTGAAAAAATGCTGTTTTCTGTCATTATTTTTCTGTCGATATTCTTTCTTCAACTATTTTCAAAATCTCAGGAAGATCTATACCAAGTTTTTTCAGGTGCTCAGGTGTTGGAGTTCCATTCTTCGTCCAACCCTTTCTTCTATACACCACATCCATCAAATTAGAATAGGCATTTTCCCTGTATTCTCTGATAATTTTCATTTTTTCTTCAATAGACTTACCTTCAGGATCAATTCCAATTACTTCTTTTAAATTTGTATCATATCTTTCCTTTCGGGATTCATATTCTACAACAGTAACAGGACCGACTCCACGGTAAGGCATTATATCATCTTTTCTTTCACCAAATCCAAGCAGGATATTCATAACTCTCTGAAGATTATAAACTCTTTCTGACTGCGCAAGCATACCTTTTTCATCAAGTGTTTTTCCAGTCATACCTTCGAATAATCTAAAATAATTCCTCACATGACCAAGGACTTTTGCTGTATTTTTCTCATCTTTGTTACTAGTTGGAACAACATCATTCCATGGAAGTTTACAGAGGCCATGAAGTCCAAACCATGTTCGCCACATTGGGAAATAATAAAGAGCTTCTGCTTTAGCTTCATCAGTTGGAAGCTCATTGTTAACCATATCCATAAATATTAGCCATGCTTCATCATGCTGAGGACCTTTGTTTGCCATAGCATAACCAGCCTGCTGGGCAATTGATTCCTTGGATACATATTCAGATACTTCAAGACCTTTGACCTGCATGCCAATATCCATAAGAAATTTCTCGTCTGCTCCATATTCTTTGATCCATTTGTTCTGGAGCCATCTTATTCCATTTCCAACTTCTTTTCCAAATCCCTCGCCTCTTGACATCTGGTGTAATAATTCCAGGGACTCATCGATTGCTCCGAAATTCAATTCCATACCACCGGTATGTTTTACCGTAATCTGTCCGGCTTCAAAAGATTCCATTACAAAGGCCATAGTAGTTGCAAAGGATATAGTGTCTACTCCATATGTATCACAATAGAAATTATATTCCATGAGGAAATCACTATCAAAACAACCCATGTTTGCAGCTCCTGCAGCTGTTTCATATTCAGGTCCATCCACAAGAACACGGTCTCCTGCATATGGTCCTGTTCTCAAAAGAAAATTATCAACTGCTTTAGCGCAAGCCATGGAACAACCTTTCCAGCAGGCATCATTTACTTTCTGAGTAATATATTTTGCCTTGAGCGTTTTTGATCCGATATTCGGTGTTTCATCATCACAGCCAAATCTATAATTCCTGACAGGTAAAAGATCATATGCATTCATTACATCTACGATATTTGCAGTTCCAACTTCTCTCATCCTACACTGATCTTTATCAAGAGTTGCCATTTCAGCATTAATTTCCATACCACCGTTTTTAATCATATCAGGATCATTCGGATGATTCAGATCGTCAATTATTTCAATTGCTCCCGTAGGGCATACATGTGCACAAGATGTACAACCAATACAATGTCTGTCAACTTCACCAAAAGGCATAGTCATATGTCTATTAATACCCCGACCAGCAAAATCCAAAATATCTTCCTGGGTAAATTCATGACAGGCCCTTACACAATGTCCACAAAGAACACAGGCATTTGGGTTTTCATCTGTTATTTCTGATTTGAATCTTGATTCTGTAACACCGCAGACCATCGCAATCTCTTTAATAACCTTTACATTGGGATAACGGCCAAGATACATTTCCGCAAGCATTTTTCTGTGCTTTTTAATTCTATCCGAGTTTGTATGTACTACTATTTCGTTTCTAACAGGATAATTACATGAAGTAACACATTTTTTCTTTCCTCTGGATTCAATTTCAACAAGACAGAATCTGCATGAACCTGTTGGCGTAAGGTCTTTGTGATCACAGAGTGTTGGAACAGGTATTTTCAGTTCCCTTAATGCATCAAGAAGAAAAGAATCTTTTTTAACTTCAATCTCTTTATTATTTATAGTGATTTTGATTTTACTACTCATTTACTTCACCTCCTGCACTGAACCCACCTGCACTGCATCAAATTTACAAACTTCATAACAAATACCACATTTTACACACTCATCACTGTTAATCACATGAAGTTTTTTTGGTTCGCCATTAATTGCATTTACTGGGCATTTTTTACTGCATAAAGTACAGCCTGTACATTTGTCTTCAACAATTGAATATTCAATAAGTTCTTTACAGACTCCTGCTGGACATTGTTTATCCCTGATGTGGGCAATGTATTCATCTCTGAAATATTTTATGGTACTTAGAACAGGATTAGATGCTGTACTTCCAAGTTGACACAGACTGGCATCAGTCAGAGTATCTGAAATTTCTTCGAGAAGTTCAAGATCACCTTCCTTACCTTTTCCTTCACATATTCCAGTAAGTATTCTATTCAAATGATAAAGTCCTTCGCGGCATGGAGTACATTTTCCACATGATTCATCCACCAGGAAATTAACAAAATATCGTGCAACATCGACCATACAGGTCTTTTCATCCATGATGATTAGTCCACCTGAACCCATCATCGAACCAGCTTCAGTTAGAGAATCAAAATCAACTTTCATATCAAGTTTATCAGCTGGAATACATCCACCTGATGGTCCACCAGTCTGAACAGCCTTGAATTTTCGACCATTTGGTATTCCACCACCAATATCGTAAATTATTTCTTTAAGTGTAATTCCCATCGGAACTTCTACTAGTCCTGTATTATTAATATTTCCTACAAGAGAAAAAACCTTTGTTCCAGAAGAACCATTCCAAGGATTTTCAGAAACATCACCAGAGCCAATTGAAGCAAACCATTTTGGGCCTTTCTCAACAATAACAGGTATATTTGCCCATGTTTCAACATTGTTTAATACAGTAGGCATATCCCTGTATCCAAATTCCACGGTATGAACATATTTTGCTCTTGGTTCTCCAACTTTTCCAGCCATAGACGCCATGAGTGCAGTTGATTCACCACATACAAAAGCCCCTGCACCACGATGGATATGAATATCAAAAGAAAAATCACTATCCAGAATATTTTCACCCAGAAGATTGTAATTTCTGGCCTGCTCAATAGCTTTTTTTAATCTTTCCATTGCAAGCGGATATTCTTTTCTTATATAAATGAATCCTTCTTTTGCACCAATCGCATAAGCCCCTATCATCATACCTTCTAAGACGGAATGAGGATCAGTTTCAATTATTGATCTATCCATGAATGCCCCAGGATCACCTTCATCTGCATTACAAACAATATAAGGTGTTTCAGAAC
>DAOVTB010000190.1 GCA_030633305.1 Candidatus Muiribacteriota bacterium | reverse complement strand
TAACCAACATACTAATAACTTCTCCGCTACTTAATTCTTCTAAATCTATTAAAATGGATAAAAAAAAATTTAACAGGTTAGCTGAAAAATTAGACTTATTCCAAAAAACAGTCATACAAAGTTCACAATCAAAAAAAATGAATCTGGTTTTTATCCTTCTTGAATCATCTCACTGTAAATACCTGTCTTTGTTCAATGGTCGGGATGAAACACAGCCATTATTAAAAAAATATAAGAATAGAATGGAACTCTTCTGCAATTTTTACTCAACTTATCCAGATTCAATGCACGCTAGATTCTCCTGCTTTAACTCACTTTATTCACCAAAAGAATACATTACTTATGTAAATCCAAATATCAAATGTCCATCGATTTTTGAAATACTAAGTCAAAATGGATATACAAATTCAATGTTCTATTCTTCCTTTCGCACATATACAAGATTTGCAGATTACCTGGCCAACAGGAAATTAGATGAATTCTATGATTTTACTAATATGCCTCATCGCGAAAAATATCCGATTTTTGCCTGGGGTGTTGACGAAAAAGCCAGTTTATCAGCTATATCCGACAAAATCGAAAATTACAGCAAAATAAAAGAACCATTTTTTCTTACTTATATACCTGCAGCTCCGCACTATCCATATGACTATAAAGATCCACGTTTTAACAAGTTTAATACAAAAAGTTCAAATCAATTACTCGGCAGATATAAAAATGATCTACTCTTCATGGACTGGATCCAATACAAAATAATCAACAAACTCCAGGAGTGTAAATTACTTGATAATACGCTAATCATTATTACTTCTGATCACGGCGAACGACTGGCAGAAAATGGATTAGTCGGACATGGTTGGGAACTTACTCCAGAGTTATGTCATATTCCATTAATAATTATAAATCCCAAAAATAAAGGTTATAAACTGAATTATATTCCTGGAACACAGGTTGATTTATTGAAAACCATTCTTGATCTTCTGGATATCAATGCTCCAGAAAATATAATTTTCCAGGGAACATCTCTTTATAAATGTAGTCAAAATAGAAACTTGTATTTTACTTCTGGAAATGAAGCCGCTTTATTAAAAGAAAATAAGTTTTATCGAAAACAAAAGATTAAAAAAGGAAATGCACTTGAAGTTTACACAATTTCACATACTGACCATAAAACAGAGTTTTCAATTCCTAGTTTAGTCATAGATCCAGAAATCAATGATTTGCTGAAAGACTTTGATCTTTTTCAGGAGTCATTAATTTTAAATTATTCTTATTATTTAAAATTATTTCAGAAAAAGAAAATACTCCAGTTTATTCAATAGACTATCTCTTATAAATAAAACCAGCAAACCGCCCGGCAGCGCCTCTAGAACGTCGGTAACTATAAAAGATTGGATCACAAATAGTACATTTATTTACATCATGCACCCTGTTGACTCCATTATTTTCGAATATTCTGTAAATTACAGATTTTAAAGACAGAAAATGACTATTATCAGATATTCTTCCAGGTTCTATACTGTATTTATCTGAAAAATCATTATAAATATCCTCCGATACCTCATAGCAGCATTCACTTGCATGTGGACCAATAACCCATGTAATATCATTAAGTTCAAATGATTTTTCCTTAATCAAACTTATCATATTTTCTATTATTCCATTATACAAGCCTCGCCAGCCAGCATGTATAGCACCAATTATTTCCTGCTTTTCCGAAAACAGAACTAGCGGGACACAATCTGCAACGGTAACTGCAGCAAATGCCGTGTTTCTTGCTTGAATAAGATAAGCATCACACTCTTCACTATAGAACTTTGAGCCTTTATCTTCATCCGCAAACTGAACATTATTGCTATGGATTTGAACAGGAAGAAAATATTGTGCTTTTTCAAAACTGGACTTCATTTTAAACCAGTTTTTTTCAGCCATTTCATAATCAGTATTAAGTCCTAAATTAAACTCAGGATTATTGAGTGTAAATCCAATATTCAGATTTCCATTACTTGTTCCCAAATATGAAAAACCGGAATCATCAAATTGAATCGAGAACTCTAAAAACTTTTTCTGATCCATCCAGAAGTGCCTTATTTACCTTTTTTCCTGAGAAATCCTCTCCCCAGTTAAGATCACCATCGATGTGAAAAATATCACTGATAATAAATACAGCTGCTGCTGCGATCTTTCTGAATCTTGACACCGTAAAATGAGCAGATGCTTCCATTTCCACAGTCAAAACCCTCTTTTTTCTGTAGAATAAAACATCTTCAGCAGTCTCGCGATAAGGCGCATCTGTTGTCCAACTATCACCTGACCGACAAGAAGGAAAAGCCTTTATCAAATCTTGTAGAAGTTCATAATCAGGTAAAGATTTTCTATTGCTGTTTTCATAATGAAAAGAAGTCCCTTCATCTTTGTATGCGCCTGTACAGATTATAGAATCACCAATCTGAAGGTCAGTTGACACTCCACCAGCTCTTCCTACAATAACAGTCTTTGTTATTCCATGAGCAATAAAATCTTCAAGTATGCTACAATGATTTGGAGCACCTATGCCATGGGGATTCAGAATTCCAGTTGTAAGATTTGATTTTTCAATTAATAAACTGAAACCAAATCCTTTTTTATATATGAAGTTATCTTTGTTCCTGCGAAATTTTTCAAATACTTTGGGATCATAAATAAAAATCAATCTTTTAAGATTTGAACAATTTCTCAGGCTCTTAAAAAACTTACTGCTATTTACAAGTTTTACAGGATTCATCAGTGATTTTTTCCCAATTTTCTCACTGCAAAGTGGTAACCCTATCTCCATAGCTGACCTCTATTTATCTGAATTATTCTTTCGTGCTCTAGATCTCCAAACCCTTTTAAGATGTATTTCATCCTGCAGGGCATCATTTATTTTCTTGATCTCTGAATCACTTTTTCCAATCTCTTCTTCAAGCCTGTCTATTTCCATTTTCAACTTTTTAATTGTGTCATCCTTCCTCTTCAAGGCATTCTGCTGCAGCTGATTTCCATCCATGACTTTTTTCTTGATCTTCTTAAGTTCCTTTGAAACCTTATCAAGAATTTTCTGTTTGCTGGCTGTCTGTTGAGAATAAGATGTATTTTTATTCAAATAACTTGTTACTAATAAGTCAAACATATAATAAAACAGGTTTCCTGAATCATAATCCAAAACTCCCTGATCATGCCCATATGCCTTTACAAAAATTGTAACAGCACTATCTTTGCGACCAGCATTAAATTCATTAATTGCTTTTGCAAACAACCCATCAGCTATATCTTTTGGAGTTTTCTGAGAAAAAAGACCAGCTCCAAAAAATACACAAATACACAACAAAATTAAGATCTTCTTCATTTTACTATATCTTCTCCTTGAACCAAGACTTTATACTTCTACACAAATTTTGGCAGTAACAACTTATCTGGCGCAGGGGTCAAAGCAACTTTCATGAACTTGGATTTCAAGTTCACAAAAGTTCCATGTGACCCCATCTATATTGGTATTTAATATTTTTTATTTTCCGTGTTCTATTTAAATTTCCCTTTATGGTTCAATCTTTTTTACCTACTGCATTATATAAGAATGTTTCTTTTCAATACTCATAATCAGATGAAAATAACCTGGAAATTCGCTAGTTGAAAAATTCTCACATGGTAATTTACTTATCTCTGCTTTCAATATATCAAAACTATTGAGATCATAGGTAAAACTGAAATCTGTGCTCTTGCAAATCATGGAATTATTGTCAATCTTCAGCTCAAATTCAAAATGTTCACCACGAAGTACATACTCCTGATCACCTGTCTTCATGAAGCCCGGATTTTCACTGTCTTTAAAATCATTCAGGTTATCAAAATAAGTAAATTTTTTCTTATAAGGTTTTCCGCCATGTGGACAAAAAGTCTCACAGTTACCGCATTCATTACAGAAAGAATCAACATGAACAACCTGACTGTCCTGCTCAATCCTTCCCTTAAAGGACTTCACATCAGTCGTTGAAGTATACTGATTAATCGTAAATTCCAATGGTTTGATCATAACATTCATATTGGCACGATTCGGACATACTTCAACACATTTACCGCAGGAAACATTACAGCCAAGACATCTTGAACTCTCTTTTTGAGCCTGTTCATCAGATAAAGTCAAAATACAAGTCTTATCGAAAGCTTTTTCCGCTTCAGAAAGCGTTTTATGTCCATTACTATAAACCTTTTCTCCGGAACGTTCCGCATATTTAACTCTTTTTGCTTCATCTACTTGATAATAATTATCAATCAAAGTTTTGGGCCTATCAAGTTTTTCCTTGTTCATAATTGCAAGTGCTACTTTCTTCCCATCTGCCGCGGCAAGCACAACACTTGCAGGTCCACGAACATTGTCGCCTCCAGCAAATACGTTTTCAGTAGTTGTAAGACATGTATCTTCATCAACAATGATTGTTCCATTTCTATTCAATTTTATTCCATTGCTCTCAAGGATTTTCTTTTCTACTTGTTCACCAACAGCAGAAATCACAAGATCAGCATCAATGACTTCAACTGCTCCTTCAATAGGTTCAGGTCTGGCCCTGCCCGATGAATCAATTTCTCCCAGTTTCATTTTCTGACACTTCAATCCTATAGCCTTACCATTTTCTGTAACGATTTCCATTGGACTAAGTAATGGTATAAACTTTACACCTTCAGCTATACATGCATCAATTTCTTCCTTATCAGCCGGCATAAGATCAAGAGTTCTTCTATATACAATATAAACCTTTTTAGCGCCAAGAATATTTGCAGACCTTGCCGCATCCATAGCTGAATTTCCACCACCTATTATTATTGCTGAATCAACTGATTTAATACTATTCTTATCAGCTTTCAGCATCTCAAGGAATTTAACTGCATTATAGTAACCATCTGCATCATTCCCTGTAAGGCCAAGTTCTCTGCCCTCTTCAGCACCTATTCCCAGATATACATAGTTAAATCCAGATTTTTTCAATTCATCAACAGAAAAATCACGTGGCTGGTTTGTTTTAATCACTACACCCATATCCTCAAGAAGTTTGACATCACGATCAATTACTTCATCAGGAAGTCTGAATGGAGGTATAACATATCTAACAGTTCCACCAAGCTTTGCACGTGATTCTAAAATTGTTACATTAAAACCCTCACGAGCTAGATAATATGCGACTGCCATACCTGCAGGTCCACCACCAACAACTGCAACTTTTGCATTAACTGCAGATTCTTTTTTTACCAGTTTCACATTAGCACGTGAAAAAGCATATCTTTTAAGATCTCTGATCATTACAGGATTATCATAGTCATACCTGACACATTTACTCTGACACTCATGATCACAAATATATCCAGTAATATTTGGAAGTGGGTTCTTTTTTAAGATCATTTCAGCTGCATCATCATATTTTCCTTCATTGATCAGATTAATATAAGAAGGAATATTCTGGTGTATTGGGCATGTCACAACACATGGGGCCAATATACAGTCCAGCACAGGAAGTTCATCATCTATTTTTAATGTATTTTTCTTTGCTATTTCTTTACTGTAAATATCGTTTTCCAGGGCTTCTACTGCGACTTCACTTAATTTTTCAAGATGGATATTATTTCTTCCAAGTTTTACTTCGCTCTCATGATGACTTATTTTATCTGCTATTTGAAAAAATCTACTGTATCCTCCTGGTTTCAAAATATCAGTTGCAAGAGTAACTGGATAAATTCCAGAATCAAGCAGATCAGTAATATTTTCAACGCCTGCTCCTCCAGAATATGAAATGCTGATTTTTCCATCAAACTCTCTGGATATTTTGTCAGCCAGTGTAATAGTAATTGGAAAAAGCAGTCTTCCTGACATATATCTTTCGTCACCAGGAAGTATATCTGTCATATTGATATTTGCAAGTGTATTTGAGAGTTTTATTCCAAAATTCCGATCCTCTTCCCCAGCAGCTTTTTTAAGATTGTTTATTAAATCTATTGCAGCACTGTAACAAAGATCATGTTCAAATGTCTCATCCTTAATATCAATATCATTAAAGCCTTTCTTTTTAATGATTCCCATTACCTTTTCTTTACTCAAAAGTGTAGGATTAAGTTTTACATAAGTATGGAGCTTCTTTTCTTTCAATAAATAGGCTGCTATACTTTCAATTTCAGCAGGAGGACATCCATGCATTGTTGAAACTGTGGCTGAATTTATGATTTCAGAAGGAATCTCAATGTTACCAAATTGTGGGAATTCATTTTTTACAAGCTCCATATACTTTGCAATAGGTTCGCTTGCATCAATCAAAGTATTGATAAATAAATCCATTCTTGGTTCTTTAATACCTTTTAAGTCATATCCGACACTCATATTAAATATGAAACCACTTCCTTCACAATCGGAAAGGTTCAGATGTTTTTTCAGAAAATGCAGAATAATCCAGGACTTAATATACTCATCAATGGATTGTTCAAGTTTTAATTCCTGTGACCATTCGGTATTATAGCATTCATCATACGCATCAATACAGGGTTTTTCAATTTCAAGTTCATCCATGATCTGGACTGTTTTAAGTTCTATAAATCTTGCACCAGTCAAATATGAGCTGATAATATTCTGTGCAAGTTGAGTATGAGGTCCTGCTGCTGGACCAAATGGTGTATCAATCTTCGTTCCGAAAAGCTCAACATCAGAAAATGCCTTATTTCCTGTTTTATGGTGATAGAATTTTTTTGCTGGAATACCAAAAATGGTTCCATTGGTATCATATTCTCCTAATATCCAATTTAATAATTTTTTAAAGGGTACTGGTTTCATAATGTCAGACATACTTTTGCCTCCTAATTAACAATAATCGCACAACTCAGGTATAAATAAAATCAAGTTCACAAAAACTCCATGTGACCCCATCTATATTAGTCTTTACTATTTTTTGTTACAACCTATTTAAACATATTTGAAAAAAGATCTGCAACTGAAGAAAAACCTTTCTTTTTCATACCTTTGGAAAGATTCCCAAGTCTTTGATCAAGACTTTCAAGCTGTGTTGCTATCTTTTCAAGATCTCCAAGTTCGCCTGCATCAAGCCAGATTCCTTCACACTTTTTACAAATATCTATCATGATATTGTGTTCCTGAGTATATTTCATTTCATAGAGTTTTTCAGTCTGACATGTTGGGCAATTACACTCTGTTTCCCTAAGTGAATCTTTAACTTCATTATATTTTGGAACATCTGTTGAAAGTTCATGATAATCCCCTAATTCACCTTTATCAAGCCAGACACCAAAACATTTAGAACAGAAATCGACTTCAACACCCTCTTGATCAAATGGGGCCAACGTATCAGTTTTGCATTTTGGACATATCATAGTATATTTCTCCTTAATTATTATGTTTTTTAATTCAAAGATCGATCAGTAAATGTTCAAGTTAATCTAGAATTGTAAGTTCAAAGGGTGATATCTGATCAGTAGTATCCGGATCAGGCAAATAAGTAACTTTTATTCTTGTTTTGCCAATTGTAATAATATCGCCGTTTTGGAGTTTCCGATCAACAATAGGTTTTACAGATCCGCCATTAAGACTGACGCACTGCCCATCAACAGTATCAATATAAGCATAGGTCTTCTTAAATTCTTCTTCGTAAACACCATAGATTATGGCATGTGTTGACGCGATTCCTTCTTCTTCCAGTCTTAGCATTGCAGTTGGTGATGAACCTATTGTAACCCTTGTACCACTTTCATTCACAGTAATATCCCCCTTGAAATATAATATTCAACTATATTCTAGCAAAAATAGAAATTAAACACAATCCCACATTGAGTTTTTTGATAATATACAGATTACTTAAAAAGATAATAATTATAGGATATGATTGGATTAAAGCGAATTGGATTGGAGTATTTTATTGTGATGGTTAGAAGCAAATTCCTATAATCTTGAAATAATGTTATAATGGCATCGAATCTTAAACTAATTACTGGAGGTGGTTAGATGATTGTAAATTATCTACCGAGAAAACTCAGAAATAAAATTTCAATCCACAGCCCATTACAATGGTTTGTCAATATTACTTTCTTTTTTTTGATTATTTTTTTCATACATTTTATTGTTCTAAAATTTGCCGAATCTATTGGATGGATGGATTCTTTCTGGCTTACATGGCAGACTTTTACTACTGTCGGTTATGGAGACCTGCCGGCAAAAACCTTTTTAGGAAGAATCTTTACAATATTATTCAGTACGCTTGGAATTGCAGTAATGGGTGCTGTATTTGCCGCTGCATTTGATGTCAGAGAATATAAACGAAACAGGAGGAAAATGGGTCAAATGAAAAATCCAATTAAAGATGGTTATGTAATATTTAATTTCCCAGGTGTAAACAGTTTTATGAGCTTTGTTAATGAAATCAGAGTTGTTGAAAAAGAAGTTGGAATATGCGTTGTTGACAGCAGACTTGAATGTCTCCCTGAATCTTTATCAATGGTCAATGGCATACATTTTATCCGAGGAAAAACACTTGATAAAAACACCTATATTCAAGCAAATCTTAAAGATAATAAAGCAATAATCGTTTTTCCAACCGATCCATCAGTTTCTGAATCCGATGGAGCTACTAAAATAATTGTAGAATTAATAACAAAATTTGTTGAAAAAGAGACTAGAATCATACATATTCTCGTTGATCCTGATAATTCATGGATGTTTGAAAATACAATATCTACTTCCATTCTTGAAAACATTGAAGTAATGTCAATTGTTCAGGAATGCCAGGACCAATACTCCAGTGTGATTGTTGAAAAACTCTTTTTAAACACTGAAGGAGCCAATCCGAATACAGTTAAGCCTGAATTAATTGCAGGATGGAAATGGGGTGAGTTCTGCATTGGCTGTGTTAAAACAGCTGAGAAGTTGAAAGTAAATTGTAATCCTTTCGCTCTGATTCATGATGGAGGTACCGATTCATGTCCGGCTCCTGAAACTGTTATCAACAAAGAGGATCATATATCTGTAATAGTTTTTCCGGGATTTGACTGGGTCAACTTTGAGAAGGAACTGACAAAAGTGACATAAACTAAAAAAAAGAATTATAGTTATAATCCTGTAATTCTTTTTATCTCTTCATCAAAATCAGATACATAATTTTTATCCT
>DAOVTB010000046.1 GCA_030633305.1 Candidatus Muiribacteriota bacterium | reverse complement strand
TACAAAAATCCGATATAAGATTCCTGTAATCAATACAGGAAGCATTAAAATAAGGAAAAAATCCTTTAGAATAAAAAACTTTTGATGAAATTGATTAGAGAATAACAGAGCAGTCAGAGGAATTAAATAATATACTTTTGAAGCATATTTCATCTTTCTTCTAAATGCATCTCCTAATTTCTCTTTGTTTTTCAGAATCTTACCTACGTTTTTAATAAGACGAAGTTTTGAATATTCAGTATCAGAGCAAACCGAGGCGCACTCTTTTGTGCGTTGCAGGTTTGAACTTGGTACTTAATATTTCAAGATTCGATTATTAAAAACGTAGGGATTTACCATGCATCATAGAACGATGCACCATCTATCGATGGATCATGATAAGGATATTTTATATCGAATATCCCGGACAATACATCGGCATTAAAAAAAGTCTCAGAATGCCATTGAACTGGTCCGTATTCGAAATCAACAGGGTACTTCTTCATTCCTGTACTAATTTCCATTGTAAAAGGCATACTCGTGGGATATGACACTACAATAACCCAATCTTCAGAAATTTTAGTGATCGGGTTTACAGCATAAGATTCTCGTAAATAACCTGAATACAGAGCCTGCCAACTTGTAGGATATTCCCCTCGCCAGATCATTTTCTGATAACGCATCGTTTCTTCGCGGCTATATGCGTTAGGTTCGTTTGGATCTTCTCTGGCATTATCAGGATGTCCCCAATACCTGTTATATTCTATATTCCATCGTACTCCCCTTCCATGATCAGAGTAGTACTTATCGATGCTTTCTCTTATTTTCCTAAGATGCATCTTCAGTTCAATCTCTTTTTCACGATAGAACATAACTTCTGCCATTGGGGCAGCAACGATGGCAAGAATTGACATAATAGCAATTACAGCAAGTAATTCTATCAGAGAAACACCTCTGATAGACGATCTATAGAATTGTAACTGCTTTTCCATTTATTACCTGAAATTCGTTATTTAAGTTTTCCTCTTTTGATACATTTTGTACAAATGACCATTCTCTTTGATTCACCTTCAACTGTAACTTTTACTCTCTGAAGATTTGGCAACCAACGGGTTCTTGATTTTTTATGTGAATGGCTTACATTGTTTCCAACGAGGACGCCCTTTCCACATGACTCACATCTTCTGCTCATAATTAGTATCCTCCTATTTATTTTCTTTATTAATCAGCTTTTCAATTTCTGAAATCTGATTTTCTATATCTACTTTTAACTTCCAGCTGTCTGGTAAAAGATCAAGTGCTTTTCTGAAGGTCTCATTAGCTCTTGTATAATCACCTTTGAGATATATAATCTTGCCTATCCAGTAATAAATTTCGCCATAAGAAGGATTTATCTTTTTAGCAAAATTAAATTCATACAATGATCTATCAAAATCTTTCTTGAAAAAGTACGCTTCCCCAAGCAGTTTATGAAAATCAGCATGATTATTTCGTTCAGAAGTATGTTTTTCAAGTTGATGAATCGCTTCCTGAACAAGTTCTTCCTCTCCGTTGATTTCTCCAAGTCCTAACAGGGCCGAAGGATTTACCGGATCAATTTCAAGAATACCATTAAAAAATTCCTTAGCATTATCCATTTCACCCAATTTGATACAAATCTGGCTTGAAAGTAACATTGCATCAAGGTATCTTGGATTAAGTTCTATAGCAATTTGAACTTCCTTTTTAGCATCTGAATAATCACCTAACTGGTATAAAACCGTAGATAACTGATAATGTGCATCAGCATAGTCAGGTTGTAAAGAAATTATTTTCTGCCATTTGGAAACAATTGAACTTCCTTCAAAATCTGCTCCAAAACTTCTTATAGCTTCTCTTTCATCATCAAAAATTTCGATGAAATAATCCAATTTCAACAGATTAAAAATCTTCTCAATATATGCACTCAGATTAAGCAGCTTAAGATTACCATTATAATTTCTCTGCAATTTTTTGATCATTCCATTGAAAAAACCAATTCCTGCAGAATCAATCATTTGTAATCGAGATAATTCAAAAATGAAAAATTTCTTTCCATTATCTAGAAATTCATTCATAGTTTCCTTGGCAATCGGAAGTGTATTCATATCCAGATCGCCATCAAATCTGAGAATAGTTATTTCATTCTTTTCTTCTGGCTTAAGACTTAATCTTTCTTTTCCCATTTTACCTCCTGTTATGACCACCTTTCCGGTCATAACGATTACCACCGCCACCAGATGATGGTCTACGGGGTTCTCTTTTCTTTTTCCCATGTACTTCAGGGTCATATCCTTCAAGTAAAACTTTTCGGCTCAAATTGACTCTTTTCATGTCATCTATTTCAATTACTTTTACTTTCACAGTATCACCGACATTAAGGACATCTTCAACTTTTTCAATCCTGGTCAAATCAATTTCACTAATATGAACCAATCCTTCTTTTCCAGGAAGCATCTCAACAAAACATCCAAAGTTAGTTACACGTTTTACTATACCATCGTAAACTTCGTCAACTTCGATTTCCTTGACTATGCCTTCGACTATCTGCTTAGCTTTTAAAGCCATATCAGAGTCGCTACAGAAAATTTTAACTGTTCCATCATCGTCAATATCCACTTCCGCGCCGGTTTCATCAACAATAGATCTGATCATCTTTCCACCAGGTCCAATAACCATTCCTATTTTTTCAGTATCAATTTTAATTTGATACATTCTTGGAGCATATTCAGAAATTTCCTCGTTTGCAGTCTGTATACATTTTCCCATTTCAGAAAGAATATGAAGTCTTCCTTCTTTCGCCTGATACAGAGCTGTTTTCATTATTTCTGTTGATAATCCTTTTTTCAGCTTTATATCCATCTGAAGAGCAGTTACACCATCAGCGGTTCCAGTGACTTTGAAATCCATATCACCATAGTGATCTTCAGTTCCACGAATATCTGATAAAATCCTGACTTCATCACCTTCAGAAATAAGTCCCATTGCAATTCCAGCAACAGGTTTAGCAATTTTTACTCCACCACTCATTAAAGCCATGGTTCCAGCACAAACTGAAGCCATAGATGATGAACCATTAGATTCAAGAATTTCACTAACAAGTCTAATTGTATAAGGAAAATCCTCCTGTGAAGGTAAAACATAGCTCAATGCTCGTTCAGCAAGTGCACCATGTCCGATTTCTCTTCTTGCAGGTCCTCTAATAGGTTTACATTCTCCCGTTGCAAATGATGGGAAATTGTAATGCAGCATAAATGTTTTTCTTTCCTCGTGACCCAGAAATTCACATCTCTGAGAATCACGCCCTGTTCCTAGAGTCAAAACACAAAGAGATTGAGTTTCACCTCGTGTAAACAGTGCTGAACCATGAGTTCTTGGAAGAACTGAAGTTTCACAGGAGATAGGTCTGATATCCGTAGTTTTACGATTATCAATTCTTCTATTATTTTTCAGCAATTCATTTCGAACAGCTTTGCTCTTTAGAGCCTCAAATGCTCCTGAAACCTGTTTTGCCTCAACTTCTTCATTTTCAATTTTTTCAGCATATAATTCGAGCACTTCTGTTTTCAAAGCGCCAAATCTAACATCTCTCTCATGTTTTGAGATTTCTGATGAAAATAAAGCCTCTACAGCTTGATCATAGTATTTCGTTATAATTTCTTCTTCTAATGGATTAACATTAGCTTCGAAATCCAACTTTACTGGTTTGATCTGATCGATCATTTCTTTCTGAAGAATGATTATTTTCTTGATTTCTTCATGGCCAATCTCAATAGCTTTCAAAATTATATCTTCGCTTAATTCTTTAGAGCCACTTTCGACCATTGTTACAGCAGTTGCGGTTCCGGCAATTACAAGATCAAGTTCACTTTCAGCTTCTCTATCAGCTGGAAGGTTAACAATGTATTCACCATCAATGTAACCCATTTTAACCGCAGCACACGGCTCTAGAAAAGGAATATTTGAAATCATCAACGCAACTGATGCACCACAGATTGTCAAAACTTCTGGAGAATTAACTCCATCATATGACAAAATCGACGCCATTACCTGAACTTCTTTTTTGAATCCTTCAGGAAATAATGGACGAATTGGTCTATCCGTCAGTCTTGAACACAGGACTGCTTCTGTAGCTGGTCGCCCTTCTCTTTTGAAAAAACCACCAGGAATAACGCCTGCGGCATAACTTTTTTCTCTAAATTCAACTGTCAACGGGAAAAAATCTAACCCTGGTCTGGGTTCTCCCATAACAGCTGTTACAAGCAATACAGTATCGCCATATCGAACTACAACAGCACCATTAGCCTGTTTTGCAAGTTTTCCAGTTTCAAATGAAAGTTTTCTACCACCGCATTCGCTTTCTACTCTAGTTACCATTTGATAATCATTCTCCTTTATTTCTATCTTCTCAAACCAAGACTTTTGATAAGCGCAGCATAGCGATCAAAATCTTTATTTTTCAAATACTCTAGAAGCCGTTTTCTCTTTCCAACCATCTTAATCAAACCATATCTTGAATGAAGGTCTTTCTTATGATCTTTGAAATGTTCATTTAAATTATTAATTCTTTCAGTCAAAATTGCAATCTGAACTTCAGAAGATCCAGTGTCACTTTCATGGACTCTGTAAGAACCTATGAGCTCGGTCTTCCTGTCTTTTTTAACAGACATTATTTTCACCTCCTTTTTAGTTTTTTATACGTCTGATAATTCTACCATAATATAATTTTTTTTGTAAATTAATTGCAGTTTTTTGTCTATTTTTTTTTTTACATAAACAAAAAATATGGCGATAAAACCATATTTTTTAAAATCTGCTCTATATTTTTACATTTTTTTCAGTACTTAATGCCTTTAATAATCACTCTAGATAAACGCTGTCTATGTCCTTTTTTTCTTCTTGAGTCCTTTTTAGGCAAATATTTAAAGACTACAAGTTTTTCGTCTTTGATCTCTTCAACGATCTCAGCATTAATAACTGCATTTTCGACATATGGCGTTCCCACTACTTTTTTTTCACCATCAGAAATCAGCAAAACCTTGTCAAATTCAACACTTTCTTTTTCACTGTTTAACAAATCCACGTCAACCAGATCATTTTCCTGTACCTTATACTGTTTTCCGGCGATTTCAACTATAGCATACATTGCACTTTCCTCCTACGAAATCTCTTCAATAATTTATTATACACAATAATTTCAATAGTGTATTCAGTTTTTTTGACAACACCCTTGAAATTATGTTGGATATCAATCAGCACAACACCAAGCGAACCTTCAAATTTGAATGCAACTTGATATTAGAAACTGTATTTTAATGCATAGACGTGGTTTTGTCAATAAAAAGGAAAATAAAAACTATTTCTTTCCTTTAATGATCTTCTCGAATTTTTCCATTTTACCTGGAGTTTCTTCCCACTGTTTTCTCAAATTTGGAGGAATTTTCATATCAGGATTGTTTTTTACAAACATAGCAAGGCTTTTAAACAATTTGATTTTTTGTTTATCAAGCTTTGGACTGGATTGCACTTTATTCTTTATTATCTTTTTTTCTTTCAGCAAAATCCCAGACAGCTTTTTATATAAAATAACTGTGAAAACTGAATTCAATAGCCCTTTTGAAATGTTAAACAATGCGAAATATACGAAATGTTTTACTAGATTTGGAAACAACAAAAATATTACCGCATAATTAACAGGTAGCATTGCAACAGTTGACATTGCCGTTCCAACAAGCAATCCGCTGATTGCCCCCAAAAGCGATCTGTTATATTTATAAATAAGCGCTGCCGAAATAACAAAAACTCCTGATGAAAAGGCATTCATAAAAACACTGACAAAAAAAGGATCTTTTCCTGATAATAAAAATAATACTGTTCTGAATATAATTACAAGCAAACCAGGCAATATCCCTAATTTGAAACCAATAATCAGCGCAGGTATATCAGAAGGATTGTATTTTAGGAACGGAACCGGAATAAAAGGAAATGGAACTTCAATAAAAAACATGAATATAAAACTTATAGTGGCAAAAACTGCAATCAATACAAATTTTCTTAAATCAAGTTTATTATTTGATGTTGACATCAGCCAACCTCTCAATACATTCAGTCAATGTTTTTATTTTATCTGCATCGTGTTTACTGAAGGTCATTACATAAATTGAATACAACCTTTCGTTTCCTACCAGTTTTGATACTTCGCATTCCTGTGGATAACCCAGTATATGGAATGTTTTAGATCCCAGTTTAAACTGCAATAAATAATTCTTATCACGTAAACCCGTTGCCTTTACTTTAATTTTTGCGCTACTTCCTGACAAGTCAAGAATTTCGCCCTGTAGAATTGAGGGTGTTGAATTAAGATCTACAATCTTAACTTTCTGAATAACTTTAACTCTTGCAAATTTTCTGCGGTCATAACACACTAAATCGAATGGTCTTTCAACAACAAGATATATATTCCCATCTTCAGAAAAATTCCCAATTACTTTTGAAGTAAAATAATATGGTTTATTCTTTTCAACATAAAATACATCTACAATTGTATCCTGGGGAATAAGAATATTCTTTCTTTTCACCGTAGGCACAGAAAGAAAAAGGTATTTTGACGAGTAATCATGTACAAGTGATGAATAAAGAATTTCTTCATCATCACTCATAATTTTAATATTCACCTTTTTTAAAAGGAACTTAGCCAGATCAAACACTTTAAACCTCTACGTTTTCTTCTTTATATCTCCGTGACTTTGAGTAAACTATTATTTTTTCATCTTAGTTGCGATGCTTTCAATCTTGGTTGTTGCCATTCTCACATATTTCTCAGAAACTTTTGGCAATGAAGATATTTTTTCAAATGATTCCAATGCAGATTTATAATTTTTCATCTGTTCAAAAATAAGTCCCATATTAAAAAAGACTTCTTCTTCATTAGGAGTTTCAGTAAGAATCTCTTTGTATTCAGTCAGAGCTTTATTCAAAAATCCTTTTCGTTGATATATAACTGCAAGTTTATAATGAAGTCTGCTCATCGATGATTTCCTGCTCTTGATTGTAGTCCTGGCATAATTCAAAGCCGCTTCTGTTAAGCCCTTATCATCCCTTAATAGAAATGCCGGATCTAATTCTACAGCTTTCTTATATTCATCAACTGCTTCTGAAAATAAACCTTTTTTCCAATATTCCATAGCTATCTTAAAATGGCTGTCCGCGCTTGAACTAGATACAATGACTGTCCTTGGAGCATTAGGATCATTCTTGGCATAACTTTTTTTCTTTAATCTATCTTTAGTGTAATCCAGCTGTTGTTTTACATCCTTAAGTTCTTTTTCCAATTTTTGATTTTCCCTGCTTATTTTTGATTTTTCAATTTTTGCTTTGTTATGCAGAACAGTTTGCTTATTTTGACGTATCAATTGTTCATTTAACTTGAGTATAATCCTTTTTCTGCTGGAAAGTTCTCTCTGATTCTTATCAATCTCTGTTTTAAATCTTTTGACTATACTGTCCAACACCACTTTTTCAACAACAGGTTTTTTCTTTAAAGCAATTGTTTCTTTTTTATATTTTGATAGTTCAAGAGTCATCTGATAGATCTTTTCTTTTAATCCCTTTACTTCCTGTTGATGTTTATACTCCTTTTCGCTTGGCTTCTTTTTTGAATAATATCTTTTCTTAAGTTGCTTTAATTTTTCCCGTATTGTAGCAAGTTTTTCCAGCCTTTCCTTTTCTGAAATTTTATTTGAAAGTTTTACAATTTCTCTCTTTCGCTGATCTTTTGCAACTTCTTTCTTTCTGTCTTTAACATCAGAAATAATATTTGAAAGCTTGCGTTTATTTATTGTTTCATTATATTTCTGTTTTATCTTAGCTGGATTTTTCTGAACAACTTTAGTTTCATTTTTTTTAATTGCTTTTACCAGAAGCTTTTTCAAAACTTTGACTTCTTTCTTTAAATTATGAATTTCTTTATCATTCTTTTTTGTAATCTGCTTTTTCAATTTCTTTAACTCGACATCAGTCTGCAATGGAGTATATAACGCAACCGATCTCTTTTTAACCTGAACAGGTATAGGAAGTCCAATATCACGCGGCATAGCTATTTCAACTTTATTATACAATCTGGTCCCATGATTCTTTGAAAAATACTGGTCAACATAATCAAGGTTCAAATACTTAACAGGAATCCTGATCAGCATATCTGGTTTTATTTTATGTATATTTCGTATTTTATTATACACAGCAACTTTTTTCATATCCCGATAGTTCTTTAAATATCTCTTGAATATTTTCTCAAAAGTCATTCCTTTTTTAACCCGGATGACTAATTCCTGAAGCCTTAAATTTGGAAATACATTATCTTCTTGTTCTACAAGTGAAATATTATCAACAGGAATCTGTGGTGCCCCAACTTCTGTTATAACCTCTTTATATATTGGATCTGCCGCAAGAAGACTTCCGCCACTGGTAACAACCTTAATTGCAGCTGGAGCTTCACGTCTCGGAGTAAGTGTTCCCATTTTAATCACTTTTTTAGCTGGATAAAGATTATTAAAATGCGCATTTTGTCTATGAACATTCATTTTATCCATTTTTTCCTTTATTACAACATTTGTAGGAGCCATTTCATGTGCAATCCTGTAAGCATCGAACGCCTGTTCGAGATTTCCTCTGGCATAAAAGTTATCACCTTTTTTCATCCAGTGAAATACATCATCATTAAGAACCACCCTGTTATCAACAGCGATAATTTTTTGCGAAGACACTATCGGAAGAGATTTATTCTTTTTAACGGTCCAACCCGCAATCACCTTCCCTTTTTTTCCATCTATGATTTTTGTATTATCCATTCTTTCTAGCAGCTTTTTTGCTGTTTTATTTCCAGGCCACATATCAAGAGAAAGATTCAGCGCTTCTTTAGCCTTAGCAAAATCTTTTTTATCATAAAATGTCTTCCCTTTCTGACACCATAATTCAGAATCCTCGATCATAAACTCTTGCGAATAAGCAACAACAGCTGCGAAAATGACAAGTACAGCAATCATTATCGATAGTTTTTTCATAGTATTCCCCCAGTTTTTTCAACTTTAATATATTTCTATGTATCGGCTAAATTACAAAAAAAAAATAATTTTATGTAACTTTTTGCAAATCAGATGTCTATAATGATTGAAAGCGGGGAAAAATGATCCAAAACGAACGCACTTTTGTAGAACTTATTCAGATAAGAAATAACGAAGCACTTGATTATCTATATACTGATTTCATGAAGTCGCTCGCATATCTTGTAAATAAATTCACTCGTAGTCAGGATGAAGCAAAAGATGTATATCATGATCTGTATTTTAAAATTTGTGAGGCAACTGAAAAATTTAGATTTGAATGCAGCTATAAAACATTTATTTCCAGAATTGCATATTATTACCTAATTAACAGAGCAAAAAAAAATAAAAAAGAAATGCCATTAAATTTAAGCATCGCAGAAAGCAGCGCTGTAAATGTTGAAAATATAATAATAAAAAAAGAAGCAAGGAAAAATCTTGAAATTGCATTTGATAAATTGACACCTGATGAAAAAATACTGCTGATCATGAAAATAAATCTTGGATTCAAATACAGGGAACTCGAGGACATTCTTGAGCTTCCTATGAATAATATAAAAGTTAAAGTCTATAGGGCAAGATGCAAATTAAATAAATTATATACAAAAGATTAAAGGCAGAAGACCTCGCGCCAAGAACGCTGAGGTCGCAGAGAAAAAGACAAAAATTGTTAATATAAAAGGGGTAAGAAGTGACTTTTGCGGACTTGATATTCAAGTTCATGAAAGTTACCCTGACCCCAGCGCCAGATAGATTTAATCTCGCCAAATACATAAAGTGGAATAAATGGACCCACGCAAAAGTAAGATTTGAAGGAGAGAAAAAATGACCGACTGCAACAAAATAGAAATCCTTTCAGAAGAATTGATAAGCAATGAACAGATAGATCAGAAACAACTTAAAATTCTTTTTTCACATCTATCTCAATGCGAAACATGTTTTAAAAACTTCTGTTCCGCCCGCGAAATTACGTTTGAATTGAGAAATTCTGAAAAATCAGATTTTGGCTTTATCAATCAAAAAGCACCCAAAAAACCTGAAAAATGGTATCGAAAAACTGCATTTCATTCGGCAGTAGCTCTTTTCGCAGTAATGTTTTCAGGTTTTTTTGCAATTCATATTTATACATTCAACAACGCGAATAATCATAATAGAATAAAAATGTTGACTAAAATCACCGAATCACTAATTTCCAATCCAGAAACTAAAAATTCCACTTTCTGGAAAACCGAAGACTATTACGATAAAAAAAGTTCTTTTGACACTACAACACAGGAGACAATCCTGAATAATAATACAAAGGAGAAGTTTAACAATGAAAAATCTGTTTTTGATGATTATTCTTACAGTTCTTATTTTTAGTCTTACCTGTACGGCAGAGGCTCAAAAATTCAAACCTCAGGGAGAAAAAAAGGAAAAAGGTAATCACGAATTAATGCAAAAAATCCACGGATATATGCAAATGGGCGATGCATACAGAAGATTAGCTAAACTATCAGAAAAAAAAGAAGATTACAAAAAAGCCATTGGATACCTTAATGAATTACTGCCACTTTTTGATAAGGTAACATCTATTATCAAACACGAAGAAAAGAAAAAACATTTTGAAATGGAAAAAGTAGACGTCCAGATGAGAATCGGAGAGCTTTATCTCAAGTCCGGCCAGGAGGACAAAGCAAAACAATATATTGAAGGACTTTTAAGTTCAGGTAAAGTTCCCGAAAGAGCTTTGCCATCAATTTACCTTAAACTATCAAAATATTATGAAAAGAAGAATGATCTTGAAAAGGCTGAAGAAATGCTTTTGAAATCCCTTGCTATCAGCAAGAAAATTATGAAATAAAGATTTCACCACGAAGTAAAAGAGAAAAAACAGGGAAAAATGTAAAATATTGTAGGGGCAGACCACCATGTCTGCCCTTTTCTATTCGCTCATTCAGGACGCAGAAAACCAAGATTTTCATTGACATCGCCCCTCTATATGTATATAATATGTTACTTTTTGTCAAAAGGGTAGTTATATTATGATAAGGATAAAAACACAGGATTTAACACAAAACGCTGTTTTGATTGCAGTTACTGTACTTCTTTTCATCCTGCATAAATTCATCCCACTTCTGGGACTGATCGGGACTTTATTCTGCACTGTTCCAATGATCCTTGCCTCCACTAGAAACAATTTTCAACAAGCTATCCTTATTTCAGCAGCATCTTTTGTACTTATCATTATCCTTATGGGACTTTTTTCTGGTGTATTTTTTCTCTTTGAATTTGCAACAATCGGTCTCGCAATTTCATATAGCCTTAAAAAAAATTACTCATTACGAAAGTTGTTTACAATCAGTACCATTACAGTCATGATATCTACAATTATGTTGTACATGCTACTTTCGATGGTTTTCACACAAAATGAACTCGATCCTGCCAATATCCAGAAAAAACTGGTTCGGGATCTAACTTCTATAAAACATGAACTTTTAGGCAACTTTAAAAATGATCCAAACTTAAGTCCCATGGATTTGAAAAAACTCGAAGAAAGTCTTGATATGATCATTACCAAAACCAGGGAAGCCCATTATTATTTTCCAATCATGCTGATATGGGCATCGATTTTTTCGACAATTATTACTTATATGATGACAGCCATTGTTCTTAAAAGATTAAAAATAGAAATACCGGAAATGCCACCCTTTGATTATTTCCATATTCCATGGAACTTTATCTGGGGTCTTATCGCTGGTGGTCTGCTTATTAAACTTAACATCACTTTCACAATAACTAAAATCGGAGAAAATATACTCTATTCATTCCTCATGCTCTATTTTATTACAGGATTGAGTATCGCAAAATTTTTCCTTAAAAAAAGTAATTTACCTGTAATCTTTAAGGGATTTCTTTTTATATCAGTAATGATATTTTTTCAACCAATTCCTTTTTTATTAGGGCTTTTTGATAATCTTGTAGATTTTAGAAATATAAGGATTAGTGATATGACTAATCTGAAATTGTATGGCAATAAACGTGATATCACGGAAATTTAAATAAAACTTGGAGGTTTTATCAATGAAAATAATCTTACTTGACGCGGTGAAAAATCTTGGAATGCCAGGAGATATCGTAAATGTAAAAGACGGTTTTGCAAAAAATTATCTTTTTCCAAAAAAATATGCAAAAAGAGCTATTAAAGGTGCATTGAGAGAAATTGAAAGCATCAAAAAAAGAAATGTAGCAAAAATCATGAAATTGCAGGAAAGTGCTTCTGGTGTTAAAACAGAACTCGAGAAAGCAGAACTTTCTTTCACATTAAAAATGTCCAGCAAAGGAACTTTGTTTGGATCTGTTTCTGAAAAAGACATTTATGCTAAGATTGTTGGAAAATATGACTCTCTTGATATTGATAAAAAAGACGTTATCATGGACAAACACATAAAAGAGCCTGGTGAATTTACAGCTAAGATCAGACTATTCCATGATATAACTGCAGATATCAAAATCACGGTTATCGGCGAAGAATAAATCGTTCATAATTTGATAACCCAAATGGATCCTGTGGTTTTGCCGCAGGATCATATTTGGAATTGTAGTACAATCTAATATGCCTGTACCGTTATTAGTATCTTGCATATTTCTTTTATATGTAAAAGTTTAAAAATAATAAAGGAAATGTAATGAACGAGAATAAACTGATTAAAAGGTTACCACCACAGAATTCAGAAGCAGAAAGTGCCATATTAGGTGCAATTCTTCTTGAAAACAACTGTATGGGAGGGGCTACAGAATCTCTAACTCCCGATTCCTTTTATAAAATTGAAAACAAGAAAATATTCTCTTCAATGCTTAGTCTTTATAACAAAGAACAGCCAATTGACCTTATAACACTTCCTGAAGAATTGAAAAAAAGTGGAGATCTTGAAAAAATCGGTGGCCCTGCATATATAAGAGAATTATTGAATCTCCTTCCGACCACAGCTCATTTCGCAAGTTATGTTAGCATGGTTTATGACAAGAATATCCTGAGAGAGCTTATTTCCTGTGCAACTTCTATCATTGAAAATTCATACTCACAAGAAGCGGATACCAGAACGATTCTGGATGAAAGCGAACATGTGATCTTTTCAATTGCCCAAAACCGTACTAAGAAAGATTTTGTACAGTTAAAAGATGTTATTCATGATACCTTTGATATGATCCATGAACTTTATGAAAACAAAGAACATATCACTGGAGTTCCCACAGGATATACCGAATTTGATAAGATGACATCAGGTCTTAATAAATCTGATCTGGTAATCCTGGCCGCAAGACCCAGTATGGGAAAAACAGCTTTTGCACTTAATGTGGCTGAGAATGTTGCTGCTGCAGGACACAGAGTTGCTATATTTTCTCTAGAAATGTCTGTTCAACAACTTGCCATGAGACTATTAAGCAGTGTGGCTAATGTTGATGCTCAAAAAATACGGAATGGTTTTATCGCTGCTGACGATTGGCATCCACTGACTATGGCTGCATCGAAATTAATGGAACTTCCTATTTTTATTGATGATTCTTCAAGCCTTACACTCATGGAAATCAAAAATAAAGCCAGAAGGTTAAAAAGTCAGCATAAAATTGAAGTTATCATCATAGACTATCTTCAACTCATGCATCTTGGAAGAAAATCAGAATCCAGACAGCAGGAAGTCAGCGAAATGTCGCGATCGTTAAAATCACTTGCCCGTGAACTTGATATTCCAATTGTAGCTCTTTCGCAGTTATCCCGTGCAGTAGAATCAAGACCTAATAAACGCCCTATGCTTTCTGATCTCAGGGAATCTGGTTCAATCGAGCAGGATGCTGATATAGTAATTTTCCTGTACAGAGATGAATATTATAATGATGACTCTGAGATGGCCGGAATAGCAGAAGTAATTATTGGAAAACAGAGAAACGGACCTGTTGGAACAGTGAAACTCCAGTGGGACAGTGATGTTGCCAGATTTGGAAATTTGTCCTACCGTGATGACTTTATGAATGATGATTCTTTTTCAGGGCCTGATTCTAATTCTTTTTCAAACGACTGATCCGTCGTGTATGAGCGAATCTTGAAATTTTCTGCATCCGTTCAAACTTGCGACGTATAAAAATACGCCTCAGTTTAACCTGACTTGTAAATTCCAACCTTCATCTCATACACGACGGATCGGAAAGGTTACAAAAAATTTAATGAACTCACATACATGGGACGCGTCCCCTAATATATTTTGGTATTCGTATTTTTATTGATTTTTCAATCTCTCATACGATAGTCTTGCATAATGACGAACCCATTCATCCGGATCATCCATCAGGTTCATAAGAGCATCTTTGATTTTTTTATCAAATAAATTCTCGCCAAGAGCAATCGCCAGATTTTTTCTGACTTCAACATTAGGATCATCAACATATTGAATGATTTTGTAAATTTCCGTTTTAATCCCACATTTCCCGATATTCAGAATTGCACTGCTTCGGATATAAGGTGATGAATCTGTAACCAGTAGAGACATAATTTCACCAAGCTTATGATTGCTGATCGGAATTTCTCCAAGGATCCTACTTACCCAGTATTTTTCATCATTGCTAGTTGAAGTCCTTATAAGTTCTTCAAGATCAGGGATAACACTTTTACCATATTCACATAAAATCTCGGCTGTCATTCTCTTGATGCTCCAGAGCTCATGATTCAGAAGTGACAGAAGATTTTTCATAACACCCTTACATTTATATTCTTCAAAATAACTCAATGAAAGTTTTATTACTTCTTCATTTTTGGATTTAAGGCACTCAACAAAAAAATCCTCTGTGTTCTTATGATATTTCTCAAAGTTCATCAAAGTCCGAGCAAGCCAGTATTCTACATGTTCAGATGGCTTTTTCACAGAAAGAAGTACATCAAGGGATTTTTTTCCAATTCTTCGAATCAACCCATCTGAGGCCTGTCTCCTTAATACCCAGTATTCACTGTCAAACAATCCTACCAGGACACCAAGGCTCTTATCATCACGCATATGTGACAATGCCTCAACAAGAAGTTTTTTCCTGCCAAGAGAAGTATTCTCATCCTCTACTAGAATAATTAATTCCTTACTTATTTTTGTGCTTTTATAATGTGATATCAATCTACAGGTCCAATAAAAAATATCTTCATTATTGCTTCTGAGATTATTGATAAGAACTGGAGTCAGCTTCTTGCCAAACCCAAGAAGGACTTTAAATATTTCGTATCTAACTTTCCAATCCGGGTGTGATAGATAGCTGAACAGAGTTTCCGGCTCTTTGCTATAACGATTTTGAATATCGACTCTTGCTTTCTGTTTTTTACGATTATCAGAATGAGAAAGTCGATCTATACAACTATCAACTAGTTTCTTCATTCTGACTTATATCCAGATATTCATTGATAACATAACGATTTTCGAGCAATTCCTTACCAGCTTGATCAATATTAATCTTATTCTGATCAACAATATTCCATATCTTGGGATTAATTGGTGGAATAAGCGTATCTCCACCAAATCCGATATGGGCTTTTCTAGTAATATGATCTGCAAGAAAGACAAGGACAATAGGCTTTGCTGATGTGCCTAGTATAAGATCATCTCCTGGTGGATGATGATGTTCAGAAATAATAAGTTTAATATCTTTTGAAAGTCTCCACTTATTAGCCAGCCATTTACCTATATGAGTATGATCTACTCCGATAATATCTCTTTCTGCCTGTATAAAAGAACAGTTATCTGAATATACTTTTTTAGCAATTTTTTCAAATTCACTTACAAGATACTGCGCAAGAATCAATTTACCAATATCGTGAAGTAATCCAGCAGTAAACATTTCATCAGGTTTCGGCATTTTCAACTGTTTGGCAAGAATACTGCAAGTCATACCTACTGCAATACAATGTTCCCAGAATTTTGTCATATCAAAAAGGTCACTATTAGTAGAACCTCCAAATGAAGAAATCGCTGAAACTCGTGTAACGATATTCTTTACTCTGTTAAAACCCATAACTACGATTGCACGGTCTACTGTTTTCACAGGGTCTTTTACTGCATAAAAAGCACTGTTTGCCATCCTGAGAACTTTAAAAGTTAGCGCCTGGTCTTTTTCAAGTACTTTCCCCATCTGCTTTGCATTCGACAATGGCATGTTTGCAGTATGTATTATCTTTGATGCAATTGTAGGCAATGTTGGCACATCGTCGATATTATCTAAAATTATCTTTAATTCATTAAATGTTAATTTGGCCATAATTCTTTCCTGAAACTTTTAAATAAATTTATGTTTATCTAGCTATTATAATATTTTAACTTTAATCAGTCAATAACAATCAATATAATTTTATTGGCATTATTATTGAAAAATAATCCGTCCTGTCAATTTCCTTTATTACTGCTTGCGATACCGAGTCAATAAGCTTAAATTCAATTTCATTTCCTTCAATCGATGAAACCGCATCTGAAAGATATTTAATATTAAACTTTATTCTGAAATCGGGTTCCACTTCTCCAGTCAATTCATCTGTCAAATGCATTTTCTGACTGGCTACACCAGCATCAGGAGAACTTGCATTGAAAATCATACAATCCTTGGAAAGAGCAATCTCCACACAGTTATTCTCAAGCCGAGCAACAGGCATAACTGCTTTCAATGAGTTTATGAAAAGGGAACGATCAAGCTTTAAGGAAATTTTCGTTTCCTCCGGCACCACCATCTTGTAATTTGGAAACTGAGCTTCAATAAGCGATGAAGTAATAACTATATTATTCAAATAAAAGGAAATATTCTTATTATCGAAAAAGCACATTACCTCTTCAACGTCTTCTCCAATACCTGCAACATCATCCATAACCGTTCCAGGAATCAACACATTTTTTTTACCATCACCAAGAGCCACACTCTTAACAGATTCTCTTTTAAATGAAAGTCTACGGCTGTCAGTAGCAACAAAATTAAAGCTGTTTTCATCTTCCATCTCGATATAAATACCTTTGAGATTTTCTTTAAGGAAATCTTTTGATACAGCGCTTTTCACACATCTTACAGCATTTTTAAGGTTTGCAAAACCAATTTTAAAACTAGATCCTTCTGAAACAGGAATAATCTCAGGATAAGCATCGTAATTGATTACAGGAATATTAAATTTAGAGTCACCACTCTTTATAAGTAATGTGTCATCTTTAATTATAAACTCAATATTTTCATCTTTATTCCATGATATTGAACTTAAAATTTCAGAACCTATTTTTGCACTTATCGCAGTTATCCCCTGTTCTGAAACATCAGCCTTCATAGTGATCATCGTTGATACTTCAGTATTTGTAGACATCATAGTAATGTTATTATCATCACCTGCTTTTATGATCACATTCTCAAGAATTGGCTGTAAACTCTTGGTATCTGCAGTTTTTGAGCAAAGTTGAAAATTTTTCCTTAATTCATCCTTTAAAGCAGTAAAATTCATTATTCAATCTCCCTAAACCTAAAATTTCATTTTTATAAAATATTAAAATTTTTTTCCTTTATAAAGGTACAGATTTCCACCTTCAAATTTTGATTTTACATTCATCTTTTTCTTTAATCTTGTAACCTGATCAATAACAAAACCGACCGGAGCAAGAATCACACCTCTGACCACAGCATTGTTAAGAAAACCCATATGGAGATCTTTCTCAACAAAATCAATCCATTTTTTCATCATTTCCTTTTCAGTAAGTGTCTTGGACCTGTTCACAAATCCATCTAATTTCATCCGGGTATTTTTATTGTACGGATCCCAGGATTTCTTTTTCACATCCAGTTTATTTATAGTAACGCCATATTTTTCTTTATTTAATTTCTCTATTGATCCATTTTCTTTAACTACCGTGACAACATCTGTTTTTTGATCTTCTTCGTAGGTACAATAACCTAAACTATCATTTTCCTCACACCAGCAAACTGATGAGAAAGCCAGAATACAAACAATCAATAAAACCGGCAGAAGTATTACACGAGAATTAGCATTTCCCCTCTCATTTTTATCTCTTATTTTTTCCATATTCTCACCTCCGTTTTATTTTAGTCTTGGACAGGCACCTGTCCCTACAGTATATATTATTATTTTATTCTTGGGCAGACACAGTCAGACTGTGTCACAATCCAATTTGTCATCCTCGGGCTTGACCCAGGGATCCATTTGATAAACTTTGTCAATTTGAATAGATTACCCGATCAAGTCGGGTAATGACAGCAATCACAATGCTTTTTCGATTTCCCCTTTCTTATTTTATCTTGTTAATCCTGTCTAATCTTCTTTTTTCTTCGTGTCCTTCGTGGTAAAATTTTGTATTTTTTATTTTTATTCTTTTTGTCAACTGTTAATCAGCGTTTTCAATGAGATGAAATTTGGATTTTTCAAATCAATTTATGCTGAGGTGTACTTTTCCGTACTCCGAAGCATAAATTGGTGCAGAAAAATTCAAAGTTCGCTCATTGGGAACGCTGATTAATATTTTCCTGCTCCTGCGTCCTCGCCCTTTACTATTGCTATCGATGCAGAGGCACCAATTCTTGTAGCACCAGCTTTGATCATTTCAAAAGCTTTTGCAGTATCACGAATTCCACCTGATGCTTTTACACCAATATTTTCACCTACAGTTTTACGCATAAGTTCTATATCGTCTTTTGTGGCTCCACCTGGACCAAAACCTGTCGCTGTTTTCACATAATGTGCTCCAGCACTTTTTGCAAGAGAACATGCCATCACTTTTTCTTCATCTGAAAGTAATGAAGTTTCCAAAATTACTTTCAAAATCTTACCATATTTAATACACATATCTGCAACGCAGCGGATATCTCTTTCAACAGCCATATAATTTCTGGATTTTAAAAGACCTACATTAATAACCATATCAATTTCATCAGCACCTTTTCTGATAGCATTTTCTGTTTCAAAAACTTTCGTTTCTGTAGTAGTTGCTCCCAAAGGAAAACCAATTACTGTACATACTTTAACAGGACATCCCTTTAAGAGTTCTGCAGCAAGTTTTACATAACCAGGATTTACACAAACTGATGCAAAAGAATATTCTCTGGCATCTTTACAAATTTCTATGATCTGTTCTTCAGTTGATTCTGGTTTCAGTAATGTATGATCTATATATTTAGCAAGTTCAGCTGGAATCTCAAGTGCCGGTGCAGATGCTCCCACTCGGACTACACCAGAATCAACAAGATCTTTCACATCGACTGGACGTTTGGCAACACACTGTCCACATGCAAGACAATCTGCAGAATCAAGACTACAAGAATTCTGATAAGGAACTGCCGGTGGATAAGACGTTGGAGCTGAATAGCTGGTTTCAGCAGAAACACCATTAAGATTTAATCCAAATGATCTCAACTTATTTAAAAGGCCTGATACTTCATTATTAAGTCCCTGACCTGGAGTTGCTTGTGGCGGAAGAAGATAAGCATTTGTTGAATTAACAGTTTTTCCCATAAAAAGAGCTGTAAGAATAAGGTTACACACAAGATTATCGCTGATAAGACCTACTATTTTAGATGCAGTATTCAAGGATAAAACAGGAATCTCTACTAGATCGACTTTATTTATAATATCAAGCACTGAATAGTAATCCTGGTCATTTAAAAATGTAACTCCTGAAATTCCAGAAAATACATTACGCCCATAAATCTTTTCAAAAGATTTGGTCATTGCAACATATTTTGTTGCTGAATTGCACATATTCATTTTTTGAACTAGTTCCTGAATATTTACACCATGAGCACCGCAAAACACAAAAAGTCCTGAGCCAAAGCTTCCAGTAGTACAAGTTGCAGAACATGCAGATTGAACAGGAGCGGCCTGTGCGACAGGTCCTGTATTATAACCAGAATGCTTTAAAGCATTATTTACAGCTTCTTCTATTAATCTACTTAAATCCATTATTCTCCCCCAGCTAATTTAAATATTTTTTATCTATTTCAATGGAATCCACGATTCCAACGACTACTGATGCAATTGGCGCTTCTTTAAGCCCCATTACTTTATTTGCGCCACCACCCTCTCTATTGACAATCACACGGTCTCCTGGGCCGGCCTGTACTGAATCACTAGCAAGAATACATTTACCTAACGGTTTATTTTCCAGATCAAGTGGTTGGACAACAAGCAGTTTCATGCCTTTTAGTTTTCCATTCTTATGAGAAGCGACTACAGTCCCTTTAATAATCCCGTATATCATCAATATCTCCCTGTCACTGATTACTGCACTCGGCCTGCATATCTATACTTTTAGAGCAATTCAACAAGCCACATTCTTCACATACATCATATAGTGTTAATTCGTCTACAATACCTATAATACAGGCATCAACTGGAAGCATTTTGTTTTCAAATGGAAAAGTTGCCTCCATTCCGCCAATCCAGAGAACATATTCACAACAACCGGCTCCAACACTGTCAATTGCAATGAATGGCGATCCAGAATCAGAGTAATCAAATTCCAGTGGTTGTACAAGTAACAACTTCCCCTGTTCTAGTCCGGGAGATTGCATACTAGATACATAATTTCCAATCACTTTTCCAAATTTCACTAGTTAAAATTTACTCCTAAAGCATCATTCTTTATACAATTACTCTCTAAATTTTAAATATTATTGTATAGAACAGACACAGGGTCCTGTCCCTACTCTATAATATATACTCCATTATCCTTTAAGATATCTCGGGCAAGTGGTGTCAATATCTGTGAAGATTCCGGTTTGAATTTCCTAATACCGGATTTTATAATTTTTTCAGCTTCAAGACTTCCAATAAGTGATTTTCCGGTTTCTTTTTCATTTTTTGTATCTTTACTATTTGAAATCTGCATAGCATTTTTCAATAGCTGATTAATACTTTCAACAGATTGAAATGAGTTTTCTACATTCGTGATCTTATCAATTCTGCGTATATGCCTTTGTTCTGTTGTCCACGGAATCGAAAGCCACTTATCAACTATCTGCTTAGCATATCCAGGTCCAACAACCATTGAACCCAAAGTAAGAACATTTGCACAATTGTGCTCCCTGGCATTGCCTGCTGTATACAGGTCATTACAGACTGAAGCCCTAATTCCAGGCACCTTATTGGCTAGCATACAGGAACCAATTCCAGCGCCATCAATCATGATACCCACTTCAGCAATCTGTCTGGCAACAGCCAAAGCTACAACAAGAGCAAAGTCTGGATAATCAACTGATTCTTTCGAATAAGTTCCACAATCGATTACTTCATGCCCTTTTCCAATAAGATGATCTCGGATAATATTCTTTAATTCAAAACCACCATGATCTGCACCAACAGCTATCTTCATAATAACTCCTCTTTGGATCAGTCCTAATCTTTATCTGGTGAAGTAAGAATAATTTCAGCATCCTCAACAGGATTTGGAATTACGTGATATGACACAAGTTCACCTAGTTTATTAGCTTTTTCAATTCCAACATCAACAGCAGCCTTTACAGCACCAATATTACCACGTACAATAACAGCTACGTAACCATTTCCAGTGTAAGAATATTTCTCAAAAGTAACATTAGCAGCCTTAACCATTGCATCAGCAGCTTCAACTGCACTGACAAGTCCAACTGTCTCAATCATTCCTACAGCACGAGCATCCGGATTTCTTTTAATTGTTACACCAGATTCTTTTTTTGTTTTTTTGGGCATCATCTTTCTCCTTATATAATCAATATTTATAGTATAAAATCAAATATGTCTTTGTGAGGTTTTGGAATAAGAACTTTTTCAACAAGCATTCCAGTTTTTCTTACCTCGGCACAGGAAGTTTCAATTGCACTCTGGCAATCTTCAATGGTTCCTGTAAAAATAATATAAGCCTTCCCTCCAAGACCTTTAGCCAGTCTTACTTCTATTAGTTTAACATCACTGGTCTTACAAGCCACATCAGCAGCTATTATAGAAGAAGCAACAGAAAATGTTTCCACAATTCCTACCGCATCTAAATCCTGAACATCAGTTATACCTGCCATAGCAGGAAATACATCTTCATGTAAATTTGGAATCAAAAGCTGATCCAGAATCGCAGTTCCACCTACGACTTCACCTGCTTCCAAAGCACTTCTAACTGGTCCAACTTCGCCTGTAACAATAACAACGAATTTTCCAGGACAAACCGGCTGAGAAAAACGTATTTTAATAAAAGCAGCTTTTGCCATCGCGTCACTGACTTCAATACCTTTTGCTACACTTCTGAATTCAAGAAGAGCTATAGCCTGATTCATTTATTTCCTCTCCTCTATACAAATCTCGGAATTCTTAATAGCCGTCACTACACCATTGATTGAAGAATGAACAGGAACTGACATCCGTTTAATATCTTCTTCAATTGTGAGTTTCTGCCCTTTGATAACTTGATCGCCAACCTTTACTGCAACAGACTGAGGTGCTCCTATATGCTGACTTAGTGGAATCCTAACTGAACTTACATTCAATTTATCCTTAAAAAATGGCGGAAACACATCATAATCAGTTAATCCGATCTGACGAAGAAGTCTTGAATATGGAACTTTCCGATCATTCAGCGAAGGTTCTAAAATCTTTTCTTTCTTTTTAGGTCTAATTCCGGCCTTTGATATCTGTTCTTTCATAAACTGGTTAATCATCCGTGGGCTAAGACCCATTGGACATGCCACCATAGAACATATACCACATTCACAACACATGAAAGACGCATCATATTCGACATAAAATTCCGGCGAAGCAAAAGCAACTCCCTGCATTATTAAATGAGTCTTAAAATCATGTCCAATAGCATATCTTGGGCAAAGTTCAGTACAGTATGAACAATTACAACATGCAATTTTTGCTTCACGGATTATTTCTGCTATTGATTTCTGTCTCTCCTTTACAGGAGGAATATCCGGCGGAAGTACCAATATACCACTTAATGTTTTTGTAATCGGTATATCTATATCATCACCAATCAGGTTTCCCATCATTGGCCCACCTGTCATAAGTACAGCTTCCTTTTTTTTGATCTTTTCATATGCATCTGGAAAATAACTTTTCAAAAGAAATTCAATGCTAGTACCAATTGGAACATTCATTACAAACGGCTCAGCCATTACTCCATTAACAGTCAAATATCTATCT
>DAOVTB010000124.1 GCA_030633305.1 Candidatus Muiribacteriota bacterium | reverse complement strand
TTTATTTCTAACACATCACCCAGTTTCCCAGCTCGCCACCCCTTCGGAATTTTACCAAGTTCACTATCAACCATTTCACCTGATGTATCAGGGTAATTGAAATTAATAAACCACTCTTTAAAAATCGTTTGAGCTAGTGTTTCCAATAACTCATTTTGCTCTCGTAAAAGTTCTATTTTTTCATCAAAAGAAGAAAGAATTTCTGCAATTGCCTTTTGTTCTGGAGGAAGCGGAAGACTAACTGAAATTGGATGTATATGATTTCTATTAAGTGTCGGAACACCAGAACCTGCATTATATTTTTCAAAAGGGAATCTTTTAAGAAAATAATATATGAATTTCACATTATTTCCATGAAAGTCCTTGATCCATAAAGTAGTATTTAATGGCCAGAAGTTTTCTTTCACATAAAACACATTTCCAATTGTTCCACTTCTACCAGTAACAATGCCTGGTGCATCAACTTTGTAATCCTTGTGCTTTCCATCTTGTCCATTTGATACCATCAATGGATATCTACCATTTGTCCTATCTTTTTTTGGTAAATCAAATCCTCTTTGAAAAGTTGCTACTTCCCCCAAAGTCGTCTCAATCCATCCACTCGGCAAACTACACATATCGCACCAACCTACGTAATACAATTATCTCAGTAACATCATTATCACTTGCCTCAGTCTCTTGAAATTCTCCATCCCAATAATCAGCATCAGATTTGTGTACAACTTTCACCACTACTGGATCAGAAAAATTCTCAAATCCATTTTCATAACCGCTAACCAACACAGGGGCATCTTGTGGAAATAATTTAAGCTTCTCAATTAACTGAGCAACATTACAATGAAAAATTTTATTCACTTCAACCTCCCCAGAAGATCCAAAGCACCTGAATCAAATTTTGAAAATGCAAACCATTTCTTGCCTAAATCTTTAAGAGAAGCTCCAATATGGTAAATCGTCTTCTCCTCCAGTATCAAAAAACGATCATGGGAATTTTTAAAAGTTTTGATTTCTATCGGCTGATATTGCTTATTGTGTTTTGCAAGATCAAGCCTCAGACTTTTTGATATATTACGGGTGTAAATAATAGCCTTACAGTTTTTATATCTTTTGCTTAATAAAGTTAATACTGATTCATCTACATAATTATCTATCAAAACTATAGATTTTTTGGCACTTTTAATAAGATCTGATACAAATACATACGCATCAAAAATCTGGCCATCAAAGAAAATCCCCTGTTCAGGTGTGATTTCCTTAGCTTCAATAGCGTCAAAAACTTTATCCAGTTTGGTATCTGTTATAAGTTGCTTTTTTTCTATAATATCAAGTCTTTGAAAAATCATTGCATTTTTTGAAATGAATTTTCGCATGTTTACAAAAGCATCAATGATTTGAATACTGATTTGTATGGCTATTTCACTTTTCAAAACCGCTGAGAGCATGGATACGCCTTGTTCTGTGAAAACGTAAGGCAGATATTTTTTATGTTTTCCCCTGTTTGTTTCTTTTAAGGTCACAGATTGTGACCTTAAAGAATTTTTTTCATCTTGCGTAAGTTGAAACCTGAAATTTTCAGGGAAGCGACTTATGTTTCTTTTAACTGCCTGATTTAACACTTTGGTTTCCACACCATACATTTCAGCCAAATCACTATCCAACATCACCTGCATACCACGAACAGTGAAAATCCGTTCCTGTATTTGTTGATCATTCAAAACCACTAATTCATCACTCATAACGTAAATCCAATTTTTGATAACTGAATTTTTATATTCTCATCCAGTTCCTTTTCTTTCAACATCTGTTTGGAAAGAGTACTAGTAAGTTCATTCATCTTATCTTCAAAAGGTATACCATCATCTTCTTCATCAGGAATACCAACATATCGCCCAGGTGTAAGAACAAAGCTATGTTTTTCAATTTCTTCAAATCTGGCAGACTTACAAAAACCTTTTACATCTTCATAATTTTCATCTTTACGCCAATTATGATAAATAGTCTCTATTTTTTCAATATCTTCAGGAGAAAACTCTCGATGAACTCGGTCTTTCATAAAGCCCATTTCTGAAGCATCAATAAACAGTGTTTCTCCTTTTTTTGTATGATCACCTCTGCGCAAAATCCAAATAGTGGCAGGTATTCCAGTATTATAAAAAAGCTGTTTTGGAAGTGCAACAATGCAATCCACCAAACCTGCTTTTACAATTTTTCTACGAATTTCACCTTCACCTGAAGTCATGGAACTAAGGCTACCATTTGCCAATACAGTCGCCATTACACCATTTGTTTTAAGATGATAAATCATGTGCTGCATCCATGCAAAATTTGCATTCCCAGCAGGTGGCAATCCATATTGCCATCTGCCATCTTCCTGTAAAATATCCTGTCCCCATTCCTTTTGATTAAAAGGTGGATTAGCAAGAATAAAATCTGCTTTTAAATCAGGGTGAGCATCTTTTAAAAAACTTCCTTCTGTATTCCAAATCACAAACTGAGAATTTATATTCCTAATTGCCAGATTCATCTTGGAAAGTTTCCAAGTGGTTTGATTAGATTCCTGCCCATAGATTGTAATATCTTGGATATTCCCCTGATGCTCTCGTACAAACTTTTCACTGATCACAAACATTCCACTGCTTCCACATGCAGGATCATAAATACGTCCTTTGTATGGTTCAATCATTTCTACCATAAGCTTTACAATAGATTTCGGAGTATAAAATTGGCCTCCTTTTTTCCCTTCAGCACTGGCAAACTCCCCTAAGAAATACTCATAAACACGACCAAGTAAATCTTTTGAACTATCAGTTTCAGCTTTAAGCTCTATATCAGAAATAACATTTATCAACTCCCCTAAAGAAGTTTTATCAAGATTCGGCTTTGCGTAAACTTTCGGAAGAACATTTTTTAACTCATGGTTTTCTTTTTCAATTGCCGTCATGGCATTATCAAGTTCAACTCCAATTTCTGGAAGTGTTGCTTTTGCATGAAGATTTTTCCATCGGGATATTTCCGGTACAAAAAAAACATTTTCTGCTATATATTCGTCTCTATCCTCCGAATCTGAAAATTCATCCTTTTCCAATCTGTCATACAATTCCTGAAACGAATCAGAAATATGTTTAAGAAATATCAAACCAAGTACTACATTTTTATATTCAGCAGCATCAATATTTTTTCTAAGTTTATCAGCTGTTTGAAAAAGTTTTGCTTCAAAATTATTATTATCTTTACCCATAATTACCCTTTTCAACTTAATTTATTATCTTTTCCGATTCAGTCATAATTATTCACTCTCTGTAGAATATCCCATTTCACAGTCATTTTAGTATAACTCATAATATATGTTGTAAACAATAAGTTTTCAAAACAATATTATACAATGGAAATACAGCAAATGTTAATCACAATTATTTGAAGGAAATCCCTTCAATTTCATGTGGAAAGTTGTAAGCAACTAAAAAAACTTGCAAATTAAAAGCAATATGAAATAAATAATCGCACAAGAATTTTATGAAGCCTTTTGAATGTGTAGTTTTTTCAATAATTTTACCCAACAAACAGCTGTTTGCAGCTATTTTTAATCAAGAGACACTGTTCGACGCAGGATGCGGAGTCTTGTCCACAGGATGTGGGCGATTAAAAATTGCAAATTACAGATGTCTACACTTATCAAACCAGATTCATAAAATTCTTGGGGGATTATTTATTTGAATACACATGTAAATTTATTAGAACTATTAATTGGGGAATCAAAATGAATAAACAAGTCGAAAAGTAACTCTTCTATCCAGTAGAAAAGGACTGCCTGAAGCAAGTGATGCAAAATCAGGAAGTTTATTAACCCAGTTAAAACCAATTTCAGCATCCAACCTGTCATTTACATTTTCGCGCATTTGAATAATCACACCCGTAGTATGACTCTTTTCAGCATAAATTCCAATACCATAAATAGATCTTGAATCATTTAACGGTATATCCCAGAAAAGACTGGTGTAACTGTCCTGAACTTCAAAACCGCTGTCAGTATTAATCATATGTTCGATCCCTATATGAAGACCATTTCCAATACTTTGAAAAGTATAATCGATTCCCAGAGTACTTAAATTATAATTAGCAGTTCCATCGACCAGATGACTTGCATGTTCAATCCAGAAACCTATTGTTATGTCAAGAAACAGATCACAACCTATGATATCTTCCTTAACATGCAGAAAATCATTTTCCCAATGTTGATAAACCAGAGAGGCTTCCCCTCTTTTAATTACACTGTTATATCTTCCACCATAATGGATTTTGCTGCTTTCCGCATCATTCTTAATTACCCAGGTTTGAAGAGTTGTTTCTGTATCAGGAAAATAACTGAATCTTAAAGCTTTCTGACCACCAGTTTTTTTGGAGGAATCACTTGGATCAATCGAATCAAACAGGGCAAGAGGTCTCAGGATCTTACCTGGACCAAACACCATTTTTTGCAAACCAAGACGAATTTCACTTTTCTTCCCTGTATATCTAGCCCAATATCTGTAAGGTAAAATTCGAACACCATTTTGATCATCTCCCAGAGAATCAAAGGTATTTATTCTGGTACTATAGAAATAATCAACTGGACTTGTTTTCAATTCCATATTTACAATTGTTTCATAGTAGAATTTATCAAGTGACTCTCCAGCAAGATCATAATTTGCATAAAGATTTGTATATGAAAAATCTATGTCTCCGGATATTTCTAGTTTTTTGGAGTATAAAGCGGGGACTAACAAAAGTATTATTAGATAGTAAATTATTGTTTTTGATATACTCTTTTCCTTCATTTTAATTTTTACCTACGCTTTTCCGATATGGATATAAGGTGCCAAAGCACTGTGAATTTATCTCAAAACCTATCACCATATAAATTAAAGTCCAATGGCACCAATCATTTAATTTAACTATTTTTGTCCTTTTTCTTTTTAATCATGTTTATCTTGTTAATCCTGTCTAATCTTTTTCTTATTTTCTTAAATTCTGTTTACTGAAAGTAGATTCAGGAATTTCAGGATTAAATTCAATTTTATCCATAATAAATTCTGTTCCCTTGCCTGATTTAAGTACATCTTTAAAATACATTACAACAGGATACCATCTTCCTGAAATAAACTTGATATCCCGTATTTCAATCTTTTTTAAAACTTTTCCACTTTTTCCATACCACAATTCCCGAAGTGGAAGAAATTTATCCTGGTCTACCCACATTTTTCTTCTCGGATATGCTATATCTTTTTTGTTCGCAACAAGGCCTAAAACCCATACTTTCTGTCCATTAACTTCATCTTCTTTTATAATTGTTGCATTATATATATCAGATACCTTTCTATCTTCTAAAGAATCCTCATATGAAAGATCGGAACCCATTACTGACTGGCGCAATAAATGTCCGGCAATCCTTATAATCCTGTCCGTCCTTGGATTATAATTCCAGAGATTATCACCTATTTTCAGCATTTTCACACCTTTTTCTTTTTTAGGAGCAATATATTCTGAAAAAGATTTTGTATCACCGATTGAATAACCAATAGATTTCATGGTTCTCTTTCTTCCACGACGATTATACACTACCATTCTACTTTCTATTCTACGGGAATCAGCATGTACATTACTGTCAATTTTCTGTAAAATTTGATGTGCCGTAAGTTTTTTTGATAAAGCATCCTCTAACTTGTCCAACTTAGCCGTTCCATCATCAGTGGTTTTTTTCAACACTTCGATCGAAACTTTATTTTCGGCCACATCAACTTTTGTATCTTTTTCCTGAGCATAAAGTGATCCCAATAAACCTATTGCAATAATCATTAAAAATAATATTTTCATCATAGTATTTCCTTTTCTTTTTTCTCTGCGTCCTCAGCGTTCTCTGCACGATATCTTCTTTTTTAAGTCTCCAACTCCTTAAACAAGCTCGCCGTATTCCTCTTATATATCCCCAAGCAAGCCATTCCCATTCCAAGAAAACTTGCAAACGTTCCAGGTATTATAGAAACAATAAATGACCTGGCACTGATTTGTGCTTTCATGATTCCGCTCATAAGAACAGCTACATCATTTAGCATTTCCGAATAATCTATTCCTACTTCCTGAAAATAATAAGCAAGTGGCAATGCAACGATTATTCCAAAAAAGGTACCTATTAAACCAGTTATCAACGATTCAACAAGCATGGAAGTTACAATATGCGTTCTTCCCTCTCCAATTGCCAACCTTACCCCAACTTCAGTATATCTTCTGATACCACTAATAAGACCTGCATTCCATAACACAAGAGTCATCAGGAAGATAAAAATACCAACAAGGATGTAAAGAACAACTTCAGTCGTTTCAAAAAGTTTTCTGAGATTATTTTGATCCAGAATAGTGATCATATGTGGCCTGAATTCATCTTTACTCATATGTTTTTCATTGAAATCAGCAGCAAATTTATCCAGCACTTTAATGTCAAATCCTTTTAGTCTGTAGCCCAGGATTTCTGCACTGTAAGCCTGCATATCCAGAAGATAGTCTGCATCAGAAACGTCCATCAGTATTGTTCCCTTATCAAGTTGTGCAATTCCGAATTTTACAATCCCGACTACTTTGAAATTCCCTCCAGTACTTCCGCCATCTACAGTTGAACAAAATAAAGTAGCTTCCTGACCTAAGTCAATTTTAAGAGTTTCAGCCAGTTTCTTTGAAACCAGTATTTCGTTCTTGTTACTGATCAGTTTTCCTTTTTTTAATGATCGTTTAAGGTTAATATTCTGGGCTTCAATGCTTCCTTTTGAAAGAAAATCCATCGCCATTGCCCCAACAGGCGCCTGCGATCTGGTTTCTCCTTTTTCGTCTGGCATATCAAGTAATCCACCAAAAACTACTCTTCTAGTCCATCTGTAACCAGGATAATCTTTTTTCAAACTTTCCAGAAATTTTGTATTAGTTTCAAGAGCAAGTTCCAGAGGCCTGCTTGTGATTTCTTTAAAATAAGCTTGAGAAACAATTTTTACATGACCGGTATCAAAATTAGCATTGCTATCAATAAGATCAAGAACAGAGCCTTTCATAAAGCAGTCTCCAACAAAGACTAGAAAAACCCCGCACATGCAGATCATAACCGGAAACAGCGAACGGGATCGATCCCTTAATATTCCTTTAATAATAAAACTTATCATCACTTTCTCCCTGATATTGCTTTAGCAGCTTCCATACTGGCAATTTTCCTAGTAGGAAACCAGGCTGTGAACGTAGTAAGCAATAATATAATTAATAATGTAATTGAAATTATCTCAAATGAAAAATATGGATATATTCTCTCTGGAATAGGCATTCCCATTCCTTTAGTATGTTCTAAGGGAATTCCCACATTTGCAATCCAGTAAAATATCGGAGTACCCAGAATAAATGCTCCCAGGATTCCAAAAATGGCAATTAAAATACCTTCAAATGTAAACAACATAACAATCTGCATTTTGCGTAATCCCATTGCCATAAGTAGCCCGATTTCATGTGTTCGTTTAAAAACCTCAAGGATCTGAGAATTAAAAATTCCTACACAACAAAGAAATAATAATATTGCAAAAATCACCAGATTCCCTTTTTCCTTGGCCACTACAATATCCCGAATCCATTGAGTCATTTTAAATGCACTGTTAGATACCCATTCTTTATTATTTATGTTCTTAACAGCGTCAAGATCATTTCCATTTTTAAAAACTATTATTGAAGCATTATCTTTCAGATCATACATATTTTGTAGTATATCCAGGCTCAGCCAGAGAACATTGGTATCTATTCGAGGATTATTTTTGTCCATTAACTCAGTGATGACAAATTCATCTGCATCAAAGGCACCATTTTTATCCCGCCATTTTATTGTAATCATATCTCCTTTGCTCAATTTAAGGATACTCAACATTCTGGTACCAACCAAAAGGGGTCGTTTTCCAACAATTTTTCCAATATTTTCTGTTGGCAACTCAAGGACTTTCTGTTCAGGTTTAATCCCACGTAATGTTACATTATGGACAATTCCCCTTGAATAAACAGTAGCAGAACAATAAAGAATAGGTGTAACTTCACCTGAAACCACCAGGTTATTCAAATTATCAGGAATCTTCCTGCGCGATTCCTCAAAAGTTATTGGATCATGGGGATCAAAGCCTTTTGAGATCAACTGGCCTGCAGCAATTTCAGTTCTTATTACAGAGTCTTTCATCTGATGTCCTAAACCTGCATGAATTGACCTGGCAAAAATTACAATAATAATTGAAATCGCCAAAACGGTAACATTTATCCAGAGTCGAATTCCTGTTCCAAACAAATTTCGCAATGCAAGTTTTAAAATCAATTTAAAATCTTTCACTTTTTTCTTTCCTCTGCGCCCTCAGCGTTCTCTGCGCGAGAATCTTTTTTTCTTTAATGTCTTCCTGTTAATGCCTGGGCAGGTTCAAGTTTTGTTATATTCCGAGATGGTAACCACGCAACAACAAGGGTAATTAATCCAATAGCCAGCATAGCGTAAAAGATTACATCAAATGAATAATGCGGAATCAATTTTTCAGGAATAGGCATCCCCATTCCTTCTACATGATCCAACGGAATTCCAGCAGCAGTAGTCCAGTAAAATATTGGAGCGCCAACCAAACCAACACCAACAAATGCAAATAAAGTCAACAATATTCCCTCTGTAGTGAAAAGAGCAACAATCTGTTTTTTTCTCATTCCAAGTGCCATCAATGTACCAATTTCCCGGCGTCTTTTAAAAACTTCCAGGATTTGCGAATTAAATATTCCAATGCAACACAGGAAAATTAAAAGACCATATATTACATGTGCCCATGCTTTGTCTGAATCAATCAGCGCAACTACCCAACTAACCAATTCTTTCCTTGAATGCCTGGTCCATTTTGTTTCAGCTTTTAATTTTAACTTTTCAAAATCACTTTTCTGCTTGAAAACCACAGTTGAAGCTTCACTTTGAAAACCAAATAATTTTCTCAAAACATTGATATCCAACCAGATAACATTAGTATCTACTCTTGGATTATTCTTATCAATCAACTGTTTAATTTTAAAATCAGCAGCGTCAAAAGCTCCATTTTTATCACGCCATTTAATCGTTACCGAATCATCTTTTTTCAGTCTAAGAAGTTTCAACATTCTCAGCCCGATCATTATTGTATAATTCTCATTATCACCTTTTTGACCAATGGACTTTGAAGGAAGATCTAGAATTGACTGATCTGTTTTAATTCCTCGAAACCCAATTTGCATGACTCGCCCACCAGTATACAAAGTTCCATTACAATAAAGTATAGGAACAGCCTTGTCTTCCTTTATAAGTTCTTTCACTTCCAAAGGCACAGAACTGACTGTATTATCATAAGTCAAGGAATCAAAGGGATCAAATCCTTCCGCGCGTATTTGTCCAGATGCAACCTCAGTTTTAATCAATGAATCAAACATCTGACTTTCCAAACCTGCATACAGAGCTCTTGAAAATATAATTACAATAATCGAAACAGTAATTACTGCAACATTGATCCAAAGTCTGATACCAGTTCCAAAAAGATTCCTTAAAGCCAACTTTAATGTCAGTTTTATATTTTTCATATTTTTTTCTTAATCTGCTATTCTGTCTTCAACTACTTTTCCATCTGTTAACACAACAATTCTCTTAAGATATTGTTTAACTTTAATATCATGAGTTGAGAAAACAAATGTAGTTCCAAATTCCTGATTCAATTCCTTCATTATCTTTAGAATTTCATGTGAATTTTCTGAATCCAGATTCGCAGTTGGCTCATCAGCCAGGACCAACGATGGATTCTTCACCATCGCTCTTGCAATTGCTACACGTTGGCATTCTCCACCAGATAAAGCAGAAGGTCTCTTTTGCATCTTATCTCCAAGTCCAACTCTTTTTAAAATATTAGTTACAGCTTTATGGTTATCCTCAGCGGTTCTTTCCCTTTGCAAAAGAAGCGGAAATTCAACATTTTCATAGGCAGTATATACCGGCAATAAATTATAGGACTGAAAAATAAAGCCAATACTGTCATTTCTGAAATCTGAAAGCTGATTGGATGTCATTTTATTTAATTCCCAATCATCCACTTTCACTTCTCCCTCAGAAGGACTATCAAGGCCACCAATAAGATTCAATAATGTAGTCTTTCCTGATCCCGAAGGCCCAATAAGACCTGTAAATTCTCCGGATGCAATATTTAATGTAACTCCTGCCAGTGCAACAAATCTGGTCTCTCCTGATTGATACCATTTTGTGACATTATTTGTCTGAATTTTGTAATCTGCCATTTATTTTTCCCTTTTTTCAGCGCAACCCCTGTGTTCGTCCCTGAAATAGTTTTCTATTCTTTTATCTGGACTGGCACGACACCTGTCCCAACAACATTATTATTTTATCTTTTTCCTCTGCATTCTCAGCGATCTCTGCGCGAGATTTTCTTATTTATTTATCAGGATACCAAATCCATGCAACAATGCCAATACATCCGGGATAGAGAATTTTGCATTCTTCAAATTATTATCTGTAGGATCAATATAATAATTTTTTGCACCGGAAAAATCAGCTTTTGAAAGATTTGATTTCTTGAAAATTGATCCTTTTAAATCGGAATCACAAAATAAAGAACCCTGAAGATCACTATTTATAAATTCAGTCTCTAGGATTCTACATTCCCTGAAATCAGTATCTTTCATCGTAAAGTCATGAAAAAAACAATATTGCAGCGTAGTTCTCAGGAACGTTATGTCAAAAATGATATCTCGACATGATGAAAAGTCAATCCCAGTAATTTTACATTCATCAAATTCGACCTCCTGAAAAGAAGCATTGCTGACATTGACATTGCTCATGTTACAACAATTAAAATTACACTCGCGAAATATTGATCTGGAAAAATCCGACTCAGTAAAATTGCAGGAATCAAAATTGCAATTTTCATACGAAACATCAATTAATTTCTTTGAAGAATAATCTATATTTTCAAAATTCTGGCCGCAAATTTCATTATCCATTTTCATTCCTTGTTTATTACATATGCTGGATGTCCAAGATCAATCAAAAGCATTTGAAGTCTAGCTTCTTCTTTTTTTGGAACTCCAAAAACAGGATTATAGAAATAATGGTGAAGCGTATCAGCATCTTTAATAAGTTCACTATATTCACAATCAATCTGTAATTTGTTACTATGATTTGATATTGCATGACATATTATCTGAATTTCTTCCTCAGAAAAATCATCCATTTCTGTCAATATCACTTCAGCCTCAATAGCACCAAGTTTTGCATGTTCTTTTGGATTTCCTGTTCTGAACGATTTAATATCATGCATCATACCGATAACTGCAGCAATATCATTATTCAACCCACGTTTTCCAGCCAGTAAAGTTGCATACAATGAGACTCCATATAAATGTACATATCCACATCTTCGTATTTCATTATCTTTCTGTTTTTCAAGAAGATCATCCATATATAATCTGATTTTTTCAACCCTGTTCATCAATTTTCTCCCATTTTTCAAATAATTCCCTATATTCGTTCTGAATCCTTAGAATCACTTTATCAGGCTTTAAAAAATAATCAAGTAATGGAAAAGTGGAAGTCTTTTTCCACAACCATTCTCCATCATCATTAACCCATTTCCCATCAGTTTCAAATAAAGTCTGAGTATCTAACATTGAATTACATCTCACGTTTTCTAAACTGTTTTTTGCTTCAATAAACCAGTTTTTAAACTCATTTTTTATATAAAATTCCGGGAATTCAGAAGCAAAAGCTAACATGAATCTTAAACCGCGAATTACATCATAGTAGTAAAATCTTGGAAATGCAGGAACAAAAAAATCTGGATCCATAATTTTATCAGGATTTGAAGAAGAATATATCAGGTTCTTTTTCCTTAGATATTTAAATCCTTTTACAAGTATTTCTTTTCTTTTTTGAGGGCTCAACAATCCCGTATCACATGCTAATAATTCCAGGACCGGAAGAGTTGACATAACAGAGCTTTTCCGGCTTTCTGTGTATGCACCTTCTTCACAATTATAACCACCGTCAACCATCTGATATTTTTCAATCCATTCGTTTATCCAGGGAAATTTTTTCTTATAATCATATCCATAATCATGAAAAATCTGAAAAATCGAGCCAAAAGCGCAGTGACACATTATTTCTCTATAGGGATCAAGACCATCTGGAAGTTCACTTTCAACAAGTGGAAAATAATGAAGATAGTGAGAATCAATAGTTTCGGCCATTAGATTAACAATTTTACCAGAAATTTTTTCAGTCATTCCAAGTTCAAAAAGTAATAACATGTGCCACCATGGGCTATTCCATTTTGGCCAGTAAGGATCAAGTTTTATACTTTTTTCAGCTGATTCTGATTCTAGATATTTTATACTCAGGTCAATTGCGTTTTTCATTGTTCACCTCGATTTAATTCTATTACATCAGGTGCGCAATTTCCAGAGCAAAAGAATAAATAACGTAGGGGCGGATTTGGAATCCGCCCCTACAATAAATATTTTTATCTTTACCCTTTATGAGTAACACTATAAAACATCTTGAATAACATCTCAACGGTATTGAAATACAGTGCTTTTAAAAGTCCCAATACACCGTCTTTGCATAATGCAATAAATAATTTTTTAGGGAGATTTATCAGGGTTAAAAATGTTTTTTGAATTGATGTTATTATATTCACAAATCCTGTTAAGATAGATTTAATAATTTCTCCTAAATTTGTAAAAAATGAAGCAAACATCAGGCAAATTTTTTCAGGTAAATTTATGACAATATTCCAGATTGAACCAAAAAACTCTGTAATCCCTTCTATAATAAATGTAATTGCTGATTTTATGCAAAAGATCAACATCATAGGAAGTTTAATAAAAAAGGTTTCAATATACTTTTTTAAACATGTAAAAAACTCTAGAATCATTGCAGGAACATTTGCTATGAATTCACGTATTACTTTGAAAAGGTTTACAATATTATCTTTAACACATATAAAAGCAAATTTCACACATGAAACAAGCATCATCGGAAGACTATAAAACACAAGTGATAAAAGCTTTATCATATAAGTTTTTAAATTGAACATTATATTTTTGATATCAATTATTAATTGTACAAATTCCCTGATAAGTCTTTTAAATAACTTATTGATTAAATCCAGAATAACACGTGGCAATTGACCAATAAATAGAAAGCAATTTAACAAGGCTTTGCATAAAAAAGCCAACGCGTTATATACCATTTCAGGCAACTTACTAATTAAACGATAAGACCATTTCAAAAAAGTACAAATATTTCGATAATAACTGATCAGATCATTCAAAAACTGCTCTTTTATAGCGTGTAT
>DAOVTB010000258.1 GCA_030633305.1 Candidatus Muiribacteriota bacterium | reverse complement strand
CTAATTACAGACCAAAAATCTGTATTTATCTTTCATAATCAGGCGATTATATCACGTTAAATTGAAAAAGACAAAATAAAATTGACAAAAACTGAATTTAATTAATGATTTTCAGGATCAGGTCTGCCACTCTGCTTGCTGACCCAGGCTTTCCAAGCATTTTCCTGACCTTTTTCAGATCACTTTTTATTCTTTTGTTCTTTTCCTTATCCTGAATCATGGAAATGATCTCGGAAGCAACAACATCAGACTGGAGGTCCTTCTGCAAAAACTCTGGTACAACACATTTCCCCATAATAAGATTAGGAGCACCAAAAAATGGTGGAAATTTCCTTGTAAGACGAGCAAGAGTTTCAGTCGCTTGAGAAACTTTATAGATAATAGCAATTGGCTTTTCCAGAATAGATGCTTCCAGAGTCGCTGTACCGCTGGCAACAATCATAACATCTGAAATATTCATAACATCATAAGTCATATCAATTAGAACCTTCAAATTCACTTCCTCCTGCCAGGACTCCATATAAGAATTATAATTGCAAAAACAATTTTTAATAGTGTCATATGTATCAAGTGCAAGAGGTACAACAAATTGAACATCTTTCACCTTTTTATTGATAAAAGATGACATCTCACGAAGATGTGGTAAAAGTTCCTTTACTTCACGATAACGCGATCCAGGGAGTAAACCTACAATTGGTTTATCAGGATCAAATCCAATTGATCTGATAAGTTTCTCTTTTTCATATTTTGGTTTCACTATATCAATGAGAGGATGCCCTACAAATTCTACATTCCCATTAGCTGCTTTGTACAGGTCATATGTTGATTTAAATGTAGCGGCCACCGTAGAAATACAATTGGCAGCCTCTTCAACATCTTTAGGATCTTCAGCCCATTTTGCAGGTGGAAAATAATAAAGAGTTGGAATACCAAGTTTTTTAGCATATCTAACAAGAAACATATTAAATCCAGGATAATCAACAAGAACAATTACATCTGGTTTCCATTCCCTGATTATCTTTTTTAATTTTAAAAATATAAGGTACAATTTCGGAGCTCGTTTAAAAGCTTCTATAAGGCCAATAGCACTCCATGTAACAGAATTATAAAGGAGATCTACATTCTCCCGGCGCATCCGATCACCACCGAGGCATTTAATATCCAAAGTTACTTCATCGCTATTTTTTTCATTCAAAGCCTTAATTACTGCAGCTCCATACATATCCCCAGAAACTTCACCAATCGCCATGAATATTTTTTTTAGTTTTTTTGACATATTATTCATTTTCCCTGAATTGGACGTTGTAGAGATATGCATAAAGTCCATTTTGTTCCAATAATTCCTTATGGTTACCAATCTCTTTAATAAGTCCCTTTTCTAATACTATGATCTTATCACTCTTTAATACAGTTGCTAATCTATGAGCAATTACAATAGTCGTTCTTCGAGTAGACACATTTTCAATAGCTTCTTGAATCAGCTTTTCACTCTCGCTATCAAGACTGGAAGTGGCTTCATCAAAAATCAGGATCAACGGATCCTTTATAATTGCACGTGCAATTGCTATTCTTTGTCTCTGACCACCTGAAAGAAGCACCCCTTTTTCTCCAACAGATGTATCATATCCATTTTCAAATTCCATAATAAAATTATGTGCATTAGCTAATCTTGCAGCTTTCTCGATTTCCTCCTGAGTAGCATCAAAATCTCCATAAGAAATATTGTCTCTTATCGTTCCTGAAAAAAGTACTGTTTCCTGCGGAACAATTCCAATAATTTTTCTTAAATCATTGAGTCTCATTTTATCAATAGGAACACCATCGATAACAATTTCTCCTTCAAAGATGTCATAAAATCTTGGAATCAAGCTTACAAGAGTCGTTTTCCCCGCACCACTTGGTCCCACAATGGCGATCATCTCATCAGGGCCAGCTACAAAATCAAGTTTCGTCAGTATATTTTGTTCACCATATTTAAAACTAACATCCCTGAATTCAAGTTTTCCTTTGTGTTCTTTCAATTCGAGTGGTTCTTCAATTTCAGTAATCTCAGGTTTTTCATCAATAATATGGAAAATTCTGTCTACTGAAGCTAAAACCTGCTGAAGATTTGAATTAAAATGAGTCATTCGTTTTATTGGCGTAAATGTCATTCCGAGAGCAGTCAGAAATCCAATAAGTTCACCAGCAGAAAGAGTCTTATCAATCACAGCTCTTCCTCCAAACCACAAAACAATTACCATTCCAAGCGTATTTAAAATTTCAACTTTAGGCACATTACTAGCCAGAAGACGGGTTGCTTTAAGATTGACTTCATAATTTTCCTTGTTTATACTATCAAAATCAGCAATTTCCTTTTTCTCAGCAGTAAATGCTTTGATGATCTTGATTCCACCAATAATTTCATTCACAAAGGACATAAGATCACCCATTTTATCCTGAATCTGAAGTCCTATTTTCCGCATTTTTCTGGAAAATCTTGCAATAACTATTGCAATTAATGGAATCACAATGAACGTCAACAAACTTAATTTCCAGTCCTTATAAAACACCCATGTAACCAGTATAATTACAGTTAGAAAATCATTTACAAATGAAATGGACATATTATTGAGACCGTGAAGAAGTTGCGTATCATTTAATAAAATTGATATAATCTGACCAGACTGATTTTTATTAAAAAAAGAAAGGCTCAGGTACTGGAGATTTGAAAATACCTTGTTCCTTATATCCATTACAATCTGTTGTGATACTTTAGCGGCAATCATCTGCTGCAAAAAATAAGAAGCTCCACGTACAAATATAATTACAAGTATACCGATGGATATCATATTCAACATCCTGGTTGCATGCGCGTTGTCATCTGAAAAGACATCATCTACAATTCTCTGTAGAATATATGCCGGGGCAGCAACCGCAATTGAATATACAGCGCCAAGCAACATCGCCAGGAATATTTTCCATAGAAACGGCCTTATCAATATAATAAGCTTCTTCAGACTGTCAGAATTTTTTTCAATTTTCAATTATTTCTACCATTCTCTTTGATATTTTTTCTATTACACCTTCAGTACCAAGTTTTTCAACCGATTCTCTCAGATCAGATCTAAGTTTTTGATTTAATTCTTTATTCATCATTATTTCCATTGCAGACGGATAAATTGTATCAGCATTAACATCATCCTGGGTAAATTCAGGTACTACTCTCCTGCCGGAAACAATATTTGCAAGAGCAATATTTTCAACCTTAATCAAATTTTTAACAAGATATTCATTAAATTTTGAAGTTTTATACATCACGAGCATCGGTGTATGCAGCATTGCTGTTTCAAGAGTTGCAGTACCACTTGCAACCATTACAAGTGTTGACTCTGTAATTGAGTCATAAGGATATTTATCTTCCAGGAAAACGTCACAAAGCTCCAGTTCTGTGAGAAAATCCTTATACCCATCCTGCCTGTTCGATACGGTATTCATGATAACTTTAAGTTCCGGAACTACTTCCTTAAGTTTTTTAATCACATTCAGCATAACCGGCAGCAGAACAGATATCTCTTTTTTTCTACTCCCAGGCAATAACGTAATCACTTTTTCCTTTCCAGAAAGATTGTATCTCTTAACACGTTCTTCCTTTGAAAGTGAAGTCGACACAATATCTATCAGAGGATGTCCGTAATAATTAACCTTTATTCCAGCATCTTTATACATATCAACTTCAAAAGGGAAAACTGCAATTACTTCATCAACATATTTTTTTATTTCATTAATTCTATATTTCCGCCAGGCCCAGATCTGTGGCGCAATATAATAGACAGTCTTAATTCCAAATTTTTTTGCAACATGAGCTACTTTCAAATTAAAACCGGAATAATCTATTAGAATCAACAAATCAGGCGGATTTTGTTCAAATATTTTTTTTATCTCAGAAAAAATCCGTAGAAGAGGTCTAACGTTTTTAAGGCCTTCTATTATTCCAATTACTGCTATATCTACGATATTATGAAGGATGTTCACACCGGAGTCAATCATTAATTGACCACCAATACCTTCGATTTCAAGGGCACCATCAGGATATCTTTTATAGATTTCCTTACATAGTCTACCTGCATGCATGTCGCCAGAAACTTCACCAGCTATTATAAATATTTTCTTATTTGCTGTTGTCATCTGAATTAAATAATTTTTCGCGTTCTTTAATCTTATTGATTATATCCATTGCAACTTTCAATGCCTGACTACCTTCCAGGCCAGATACAACCGGTTTTCGTTTTTCTTGAATACATTTGATGAAATCCTGAAGTTCCAGTTTTAATGGTTCTTCCTTCTGAATTTCTGGTTTTTCTTCAACAATGCCGCCATTTTGCAATTTCTGAATCTTGACTTCCTGATCAGCATAATCGACTGAAAAATATGCATCGTTATTAAAAATTCTTATTTTTCGACATTTTTCATTACTCAGCCTGCTGGCAGAGAAATTTGCTATTGTGCCATTTTTAAATACTATATGAGCATTCGCTATATCTTCATGTGCCGAAACCACACTTACACCTACAGCATCAATACGTTCTACAGGAGAATTTACCAATGACAGCACAATATCAATGTCATGAATCATTATATCGAGGACAACTCCAACATCTTTAACACGTGGAGTAAATGGACCAAGACGCAGACTTTCAATATATCTAGGGGCCTGAATAGCATTTTTCAATGACAGGATAGCACTGTTAAATCTTTCGATATGTCCAACTTGAAAAATAACATCATGTTTTTGCGATAATGCTAAAAGCTCTTCTGCTTCAGCAGCTGTTTTTGTCACAGGTTTTTCAACCATCACATGTATTCCGTTTTTAATGAAAAAAGAAGCTACTTTAAAATGGAATTCAGTAGGAACAACAACGCTTACACCATCAAGGTTTTCACCAAGCAATTTTTCGAAATCTGTATACCCTTTAACTCCATATTTCTCACTATATTCATCAACCAGTTCTTCTGATATATCAGAAAATGCAACAAGTTCAATTTCAGTCATCTCTGAAAAAATACGGAGATGATTTTTTCCCAGATGTCCTGTGCCAATAACTGCCAGTCTTAATTTCTGCATCCTTTTAACTCCTCACATAAAAACACATTCAACTATTTATTTCATTAAAATACTACAACTGCAATATCATTTTCATCAGCCAGACGTATTACTTTTTCACGGTCCAGAAACAGGGTTTTTCCATTTTCAATCGCAAGTGCCTTTGCTCGAACATCAATCAAATTTCTCATTGTGTTCAATCCGATAACTGGAATATCAAAACGCATATCCTGTTTTGGTTTAGAAACCTTAACCACGACAATATCACCATTGCCAAGTCTGCCACCTCTCAAGATAGCCTTATCAGTTCCCTCTATAGCCTCAACGGCAAGTATTGCACGATTTTTCACAACGACGGTCTGTCCAATATCGAGTCCAGCTACTTCCTTGGCAATTTTCTTTCCATACTCAATATCTATAAGTT
>DAOVTB010000346.1 GCA_030633305.1 Candidatus Muiribacteriota bacterium | reverse complement strand
TGCATACCAGTTGAATGTTGACAAACAGTTTAAGATTAAATACGGTGCAAATTTTCTTGCAAAAAGTATTTCTAAATCAAAAGGATATGGTTATTTAGATGTCTGTCTTAAAGGAGCTGAGTATCCACCTGCAAATGAAATCAAATTTGGAGAAAAGCAAAAAAGAATAGTATCAGACTGTATCATCGATTTTAAATCAAAAAAGAAAGTAGTGATCAATATAGGAACTGGACCTAAAGATATTAAACAAGGTGACCTCATATTTTTTGATTGGGGGCGTGATGGAAGGATGGATCATACAACTGTTTTTTATAAAGATGGGAAAAGAGCCCCAGGAATTCTTTCACCAGATGATCTTATCCTGATGGCGGATCATGATGGAGTTCATATCGTCAAACTTAGTGCGGAAATAAAACATGATCGGCCAACCAGGATTTTTATCACAAAGTTTAAGAAGTTGTAATTGTGAAAAAAATTGTTCTTTTTTTGTTTTTTCTTTTGATATGTTCGATTTCTCATGCAGTACTTCAGAGTACCCTGTTTCAAATTGAGGCAGGGAATCGAAAAGACCAGGTTTATTACCGGTTTATGGAAAATAAATATTATTTTCCTCGTGGTCTATGTACAGATGGATATAATTTCTATATAGGTGATATTCATAAGAATCGAATCCTGATTGTAAATGGTAGTGGAAAATTCTTAAATGAAATCAAGAATGAGGAATTTTCTGAAATTGACGAATTGTATTATCATTTTGGACATTTATGGATAAAAGTCCTTGATAATTATTACGAGACTGCTTCATTGATTAAATACACGCCTATGGGTGGATTTGTTTTCAAGATCGATCCATTTAATATGAAAAAAGTCAATAAGGTCATCGTTGATTACCGTATAAGTAAAGATGGTATTTACGCTGTAGCCCAGGATAATACATGTATCAGGATTAATCCTGATACTGGAGAGCCTGAAAAAATTGTTCCTTCATTCTGGTATGATAAGGATGGATACTATAAGTTAGCTAGAAAAAAGAAAACATGGTTCTTCTCCATTTATGATCGTGAAAAAGGTAAACTTAAAAAAAGAATTAAAATGATTTCTAATAACAATAAAGTTATGCTTTTACGTAAAATAAATTCGAAGATATACCTGGAAAAATTTGATGAAGGAAAAAAAGAGTATTTCCTGTATCATTATAATCATCAAGGCGAAGTTGATGAAAAAATAAGTAGATCTGTAGCTGTTGCAAAATATTTTGATCTTAAATTTTCACTTGGTTATTCTCATCCTCAAACTGATTACATAAAAATAGTTCAATATAAATTATGATAAGATCTTTCTTTCTGTTAATCCTTATTTCCATATTTGTTTTTTATGGCAGTTTACTTCATTGTGAAGAAACTATCTGGTATTGGAATGGTTCTGATTCACTGAATGACAGAAATCATCTAAGATTAAAAAAAATAGGAATAAAAAAAATATTCCTTAAAGCTGGGCATTTCTGGTTTTATAATGATCAGTTTGGAATAAATTCCTTTAAATATCCAGAACCTGCTGGCTTATTAAAGAAATTTGATATTCATCTTGTTTATACTTTTGCTCAATCCGGGAAAGATAATTTTTACAAGCAAATGATCAAGGAGCCAAAAAAAGCTGTCAAATACATTATAGATACTGTTGAATGGCAAATTGCAGTATTTAACAATGTACAGCATCCTGTTAAGGGATTACAATTTGATCTGGAAGGACATGTTGATCTTGAATTGTATGCCAGACTTTTAAAAGCTGTTAAAAAGAAATTTCCTTCACTTGACTTATCAATTGCTGTACAACCATTCTGGCAAAAAAAGAAGGGTTTTAAAAAGCTTCTAAATACTGTAGACTTTCATTGCCTTATGCTATACGATTTTCATAAAGCCAAGAAGCAGGGTAATATTTCTAAAATAGCTGATATAGATTGGATTTTAAAAGAAATCAGTAAGTTCAATCTCTTGAAAAAACCATTTTATGCAGGTCTTCCAACGTACAGCTATAGTATGTTATATAACAAAAAAGGCAAGCTGATTAAGAACTGGGCCC
>DAOVTB010000064.1 GCA_030633305.1 Candidatus Muiribacteriota bacterium | reverse complement strand
TCAATTGGTTCTTCAATTGGTTCTTCAATTGGTTCTTCAATTGGTTCTTCAATTGGTTCTTCAATTGGTTCCTCAATTGGTTCTTCAATTGGTTCCTCAATTGGGGCTTCAGTTGGGGCTTCAGTTGGTTCAGAATCAATAAATTCTTCTTCATCAATATTCTTTATTACTTGAACAGGATCTTCCTGCTTTTTCTTCTTTTTTCTAGGTTTGATTTTCAAAATTCCAATATTTTCTGTAGCGCTATCAATATTGACTATTCCTTCTACTTTCTGAAGTTCTGATTTAAGATCAATCTTTAATCCGTCATCACAAGTCAATTTTAGAAGATTATCCAGATCTATATCATCTTCTTCCTTTGGAGGAGGTGAAAATTCATCAAAATCCTTTTCCGCAAGCACGTAATTATAATATTTTTTTAGTATCTTCCTAACATATTCATCATCATTTAACTCAAACAATTCCCTGTTTTTTTCACGCAATTCATCAAGTTCTTCCTTGCTGAACAATACTTTTTCAGCGAGCAAAGTATTTGATTCCTTTGTATTCAACTTACTAAGAGTGTAGATCGCAGCCATTCTCACACTTTCAGATTTACTCAATATCATTTCCTTGGCAATAGAAAAAGATTTTTCATAATCCTGTTGATTCATCCATAACAATGCACTTGAACGGATTCTCTCTGATTCATGGCTGATAAATACACTGATTTTATCAGAAAAATCGTATCCCTCAATTAAAGTTAATCCCTCAATCGCATTTGATACAATTCTTTCATTATCATTATCTAAATATGGCTCTATTACACTTACATATTCTTTGCCACCAATTGCCGGAATTACTTTAACAAGTTTACTTACAATAAATGGATGCTGCTCACGGTCCAAATGTTTAACAAGAAAACTTACCAGTTCTTTCATCCCAATTTCTTCGATAACTTCAGTAATAATAAGTCTTTTTTGATATTCCTCTGATTCAAGATATTCTGATATTACAGAAAAGTCATTACCCTCAGCTATTCTTTTCATAATCTCAATCTTTTGAGACCTATCAACTCTTAGCTCAACACCAAGACGTTTAGAAAGTTTATCGATTACTATATTTAGAAGGTAATTTGTTTCCCTATCCAGTTTTTCCTTATCTAATGCAGTCAAAATATCAAGTATTTCATTACTACCAAAATTAATTAAAGCTGCACCAATTTTTTTCTTATCAGAAAAGTTACTTGAAGTAAGAAAATTTTTAATTAATATTTTGAGTTTTTCTATATTATCCATATCACATCTTATTCATCAGTGGAATATCATATTTTTCAACATTAATTTTATCATTAGCACCATAAAGCAGAACGCTATTGTAATTCTTATTATCAACACTGATAACTTCAATAAATTTTATTCCTTTTTTCATCTGAAATGATACTTTTTCAAACTCCTCATACCTTGAAGTATTTGAATATATCAAAACAGGCTGTACTATCCCCTTCAAAAAATCTATGTGTGACATTGCAAAATCCAGAGAATGTAAAAAAAACAGTGATGAATATTTCAAATTATCCAATTCAGAGACAAAATCCTCGTTTCCCTTGATATCAGCTTTCAGGACTTTCAGATTTTCCGATTTTGGTGCCAAACCACAGTAATCTGAGGTATTGTCCGTAATAATAAAATTAGCCGGAGACAGTTTGAAAAATGAATCCATTATCCTGGTTAAAAAAGTATATTGAGTAACAAAATTATGTGATGCAATGAAATAAGAATAAAAATTCTGCATCCCACCATTAAGCATCTTATCCAGATATACATTTCCTGAAAATATTTTCTTCTTGAAAAAATTAAAACCTCTCGATTTAATTGTAGATTTATTAACAAAATACTCTTCATTACTGAAAAATTTTAGGAAATTTGATTTTCCTCCTGCAGCAGCTGTTTCCGGGGCTACTTCCGAATGTACAGGTTTGTATTCATGCTTTTTATTCACTTTCATTTCTGGAGCTTGCGTTTCTTCAATCACAGTGGTTTTTTCAGCAACATTATGGTTTCCTTCTTCTGTTATTTTTGAATAAATTTCACTTAGAACCCTGACTGGAGAAACAACCGCAAAATCAGATACTGGAGAACAACATCTTTTTCTTACAGTTTCTTCAAGTTCATCATAAGTATAATCAACAAATTTTTCAGAAGGCATCATCCACATATATCCTTTAGAATCATTAAAGTTCATATTTTTCCAAAGATATGCAGGATGATAGACATTCAGATTCAATGATTTATAATCAGTATGTTCTATAATTTTTTTATCATTGACTATAGTAGACGTTAATTCAAGAGCGAGATTTTCATATCTCTCGTACAACAAACGGTCCGGCTGCTGCTCAAAAAGATATGGGTTAATAGTGACATAATAAAAACTGGAATCTGTATACACTTTTATATTCTTCATCTCTATTTTAAATCTATTGTTCAAATTAGTAATGAATCGAATAGTATCCTTAAAAGCTTCCTGGGAACTGACAATGTTATTCTCAACAGAATATTCCTGTTCCATACCATTAAATTTGAAATCACCAAAATTATCCTTTTTTACAGTACTTACATACTCATTAAGTGATATATCCTTACCTTTATAAAGAATTTGTTCAAAGGGAGAATATTTTGCTGCATAGAAAGGAGAAAAATAGGAAAGAGCATCATATTTCTGAAAAATTACATAAGGAGTTCCCCACATCCAGACAATTTTATTCTTCATCATATTTCCAAAAAGCTTCACAGACGAAGATTTAAAAAAATATGGGCTAACAAACACATTTGACATTTCGTTGACCACACCTTTTTTGGCAGCCTGAAAACTTCTATACTCACATTCCAGCATATTTAAGTAAAAATCATCTTCACTATAGATCTTAAACATGAATTTTTCGATCTCAGGAAGCATTTTGTTCTGATTCCCGCTTTCATGGTTCTTTGAATATAATTGTTGCTGAGGTATATTAGGCTGTACTTCTTGCTGAACATCAGCTTTACCACCCAATGTATTCTGCAACCATTCACTATTTTGCGACATCTGCTCTTTTTTCAAATCTGTTACTTCCTTTACTTCACTTTTTAAACGTTCATATTTTTCATAATAAGTTCCCTTTAAACCTTGGGATTCCTTATTTTTCATTTCTGATTCCAATGCGATTCCAAATGCATGTTTCAGTTCAACTACCGCTTTTTCAACAGAAATTCTTTTTGACCACATATATAGCTCAACGAGATTTCCCTTTTTAAAACAGTGCTTGCATGAAAATTTGAGATTTCTCTTATCTATTTCGCAAAGGCCTTTATTATCAACTTTATCTATAGGACAGAAAATCGAAATCATGTCTTCTGTCAACACAATTGTATCTGGCCTATAAGCAATATGCCTTATTAATTCATAAGGGTCTATTTTTGAATTTAGTTCCTGAATAATTTCTTCTTCCATAAATTCCTCAGATTATTTTATTTTCGAATACAAAAAGCAATATCATCCTTTTCGGGAGTAACCATATTTGATTCAATAAACTCATATTTTGCAAAACAAATGTTTTCTTCACACTGCAAAACATCTGCAAAGCCAATATGTTTTACGCGTCCAAACGGAGGTTCAGCATGAGTTCCACCAATTGAGTCACCTGCTACAATAATTCTAGACACCTTGAATCTACTTCCTTTTTGAACACCATCATTTGAACCAATCGACAAACAAATTTCATTTTCCTGAAGAACTTCGCGAATTACACAAACAAATGACTTGTATATTAAAGTTTTTCTAGTCACCGTAATGCTCTTCAAATAAATTATCACTAATATAAATATCCATACTCCAAATAAAATTTTATATGCATCAGCAAGTTCACCGGTATACTGTAAAAATTCATACAAAAAATCTTCAATTTTTGGAAATACATAAGCATTAATTTTATGAAGATACTTCTGTTTTATCAACGGAAATAACATAGCACCCGAAATGAGAAATACAAAAAGTCCTGAAAACAGTTTTCCCAGAAGTAGCAATCCACCACCTGGAACCAAAGATGCAACATTCACCAGTAGTGGTGAAATCATTTTTTCCCGATGTTCATCGACCATGAGAACAACCGGGGAAAGTTTTGAAATTGGAGAATCCTTTCCATCGTCTCCGGCTTCACCTTCGCTTCCACCTTCACCAGAAGGCTTTGATGGATTCTTGATTTTCTCTATTATCGCAACCACAGCTTCCTTATCCTCAGGGGACTGCGCATACTGCTGAGCAGACTCCAGAAACTGAAGAGCTCTGTCGGAATTTTCCATTTTAAAATAACATTTACTTATCTCATAATAAGGTTGCCAATCCTCTGGTGATTCCATTATAAGTTCTTTTAATATTGAAATAGCACCGTAAAAATCTTCTTTTCCAATCAGCTCTTTTGCCGATTCAAATTTTGTACTGTCCATTGATTATCCCTTCCTATTTAAAACATTCAAAGCTACACGTACAAGTTCCATATCTTTTACATTATCAATCGGTACAAATATGAAACTATTAATATTATTCTTCTTCAAAAGTTTGACTATCTGCTCAATCTTATCAGAAGATTCACATTTTCGTGTCTTCCAATCCTTTAGTTGAATTTTTATTACTACTTTACTGGATTGTATATTATTTTTCAGACCTGTATCAACCATTTTTTTTATGTCTTCAAAGTTTTTTTTGAGTTCACGTTCCATTTGTATATGGTACAGCATTATTGATATATGATCCACATTCAGGTATTTCTGCATACTTGAAATATCCTGACTGAGCCATTCGATTGCTTTATCAGGCATAACAATTGTTTCATAATAGCAATTATAAATAACTTTGAAATATTCATTTTTTGATTTCATTTCATCAGAAAAAGTATTCAAGAGAGAAATAAGATAAAGGTTTTTCCATTCCTGCCATTTATAATATTCTTTAGTAAATTTAGTCACATAATTTCGATTATCTTCTTTACAAAAGCTGATCTCCTTAAAAAGATCTTTTGGCATTATCCCGACATCACTTTCGTTGAATTCATGATATCCATTGATTCCACTTTTTGTAAAACCTTCATTGTATCTTATCACAAGATCATCCTGGAACAGGAGTCCATCAAGACCATTTTCTGGTACATCTTTAAGCAGTTTGCTCAGATAATTACAAACAGCAGGATTAAAAATATCCAGACGATCTACATGGTATCGATATTTCTTTTTGTTAATATCATAATAGACATCTGCCCATTCTGGATGTTGTTCAAGTGCCCATACTGATTTTCTAGTAGTCATCCATCCGAATACTTTTACACCGAATTTTTTTGCAGATTTTATTATTTCAGGAAGATAAATATCTTTCCACGGGGCGTGTTTAGTTTTATAATACACTCCACTGAAATTTTCTTCTCCCTTTCTTCTCCAAAAATCTCGATCTCCCGGAAGCGAAAACAGCCTTATTATTACAGAGTCTATTCCAGCTTGTCGTGTTTTATGAAAAAAAGTATCAAGCTGGCTTCTTTTCTCAACAGGTGAAAATAATAACTGTATTGCTTTAAGTCCCTGAGCTTCAACGCGAAGCACAGTAAAAGTCATAAGCAGTAGCAATATTATTGATATGCGTATACAGTGTCCGTTTAAAAGGGCAGGGGCAAGCCTTGCCCCTACATTATTTTGATTCGTATTTTCTTCTTTCTTCATGATCTTCATGCCCTTCATGGTGATTTTTATTATTTTTTTCTTCGTGGTAATTCTATTTAGTAAACCTTATTAATTTTAAGAAGTCTTCTTACATGACGTGCATACGGTGATTTCGGATCCATTTCAAGAGCTATTTTAAAAGTTTTTTCAGCTTTTTTGGTTTCTCCAAGTTTATGCAAAATAGAACCTATATTGTAAACAATAGTTGCATTATTTGGATATTCCATCATAAGAGCTTCGAATTTCTTCAATGCAATTTTATATTTCCCTTCACGGCGGAGAATATTGGCCTTTTGAATTCTTGAAGCCAAACTTTCTTTTTGCGGCTCAACAATTACAGAAGTATCCTTGATATTTGAAACTTTATTCTTATTTTCGCCTTTATTTTTAATTTTCTTTGTAATCCATTCAGGTAATTTATCCATTTTTTTAACTTTAGGAGCTTTATTTTTTTCTGAAACTTTAGTTATCTTTTTTGTCCAGCCCTGGTATTGATTGACAGTATGATAATTCACTTTCATAGATTGAATCTGACTATCACTGTGTTTTTCATCAGCGTGCGTTTCAATAAGCTTTTCATAACGATCTTGAGCTTTACGAGCCAGACTTTTTTCTCTGCTCATCATTACATCTCTTTCGTCGATATCTTTTAAACGCTCTTTTTCCAATTCTTTAAGTTCAAGATCTCTTGAATATTCCTTATATGCAACTTTCTGTCTGTCTTTAATTCTATTCTGTAAATCGGTCATTGATTTTTTTGCCTGCTGCTCCATTAATTCATACTGTGATCTGACTTCTTTTTCTTTATTCGCAAGGAGCATTGCCTGACGTTCGGCTGCTTCACGTTTAGCTTTTTCAGCTTCAAATTTTCTCTTATATTCTTCTGTTCTTGCTTTTTCCTGAGCTAATTCAATTAATTTATCTTTATTTTCTGAATTGACTTTCGCAGCGAATCTTTCCTCTTCAATCGCTTTTATACGAGCTAGTTCAAGCATCCTCGTCTGTGACTCATCTCTTGCCTGCTTTGCGGCTCTGAGTTTAGCAATCACTCTATCTTTTTCACCGTAATCATCATTCTGACTCTCCTGCAACATTCTTTTTTCTCTTTCAATTTTTTCGTTTATACTGTTTGGAGATGACACACCGCTTTTCTTCTTTTCCTTGATTCCATTTAAATAATCCCTTAAAGAACCAGCATTTATGAATCTTGCTTTTTTTTCTGTTCTGTCAAAATCATTGTCTGCTTTTTCTGTTGTTGGAAAATCTTCTGTACCCATTTTTTCTTTTGACTGGATCATTGCAAACTGCTTGTTTATGGAAGAGATTTCATCTTCTTCCTGTTTAATTTCAATATCCGGCATTTCAGAAATTTCTTTTAAAGTTGCAAATTCTCTTTTTCTAATACTTAAATCCATATCTGTAAGTTCTTTTAAAGTCTGCTCCAATTCAGTATCAATTTTTTCTGTAACAACTTTTTCCCGCATTGATACACCTTTAACTTTTGGATAAATGATTCTAGGAGTCAGAAACATTATTATTTCTGAATTTTTATGTTCTATCCCATTCCTATAAAATAACTTTCCAATTATGGGTAAATCACCTAAAAATGGAGTTTTTTGTTTCGTTATTGATTTTTTTTCCTCAACTAGACCGCCCATAACAACTTGTTCCAAATCCCTTAATCTGAGTGTGGTTTCTGAACTTTTTTTTGCTGTTGTAGGATATCTATTTAGTGTACTTGGACTAGTTTCCCAACCTGTTATTGAACTTACTTCAGTTTTTACATTTAATGTAACTCTGTTCTCATTGTCTATCTGGGTAACTTCAACTTCAAACTTTACACCAACTTCTTCTTTTTCAATTTCATCCTCAGTTATTGAACCACCAGAGTCACGTGACACTATTTTTTTTATAATTGGAACTGTATTCACAATATTAATATTTGCTTTATTACCATTGGCAACCTTTAATCTTGGACTTGCAAGTACCTTTGTATTACTATCAGACAAAAGTATATTCAACTTTGCACCTAGATCAACTTTATCAATTCTTCCTAACCTGAGCATATTTGCATCATTATCAGTTCTTGTTAAATTACTATCCCTTGGAAAAATATCTAGTTCTTTTTTAAATTCTATTCCAAGAGTATTTAATTTGGAAGAGCTCACCTCAAGAATCATTAAATCTATCATCACCTGTGGTTTGACTTTATCAAGATTATCAATAAGATTTGCTACCATTTCCAGGTTTTCCTCAGTATCAAAGACGATTAATGCATTTATTTTCTCATCTATATAGACCTTCATCTGGGGATTAAATCCCTTAACAATATTTCTCATTTCCTTTGGATCTGCATTGCTTAGAAAAAATACACGTTGATATTTTTCATTCATATGATCATCAATTTTGTCTTTCGGGAATACCATATAGCTTTTAGGGCCAATCTCTCTTATTTTTAGTCCCTGACTCTGTATTACAGTTCGAAAAATTTTCATAAAGTTCATTTTTTTTGCAAACATGTTTACTTTCAATAACGCCGGGTCAATATTTTTATCCAGAAAAATACTGTACCCTGTTTCTTCTGATATGACCTCTAATACATCAAGGATTGGAGTATCCTTGAAAATCAATTCATCTGCAAAAAGTCCTGTCGATCCAAAAAGGACATTCATCAGCATCAACAGCATGATAACGATAATCTGTTTCATAATATTTCCTCCTGAATAATTTTATATAATTTAATGTTTTTCAATAATGTGTTCTATTCCATTTCTTTGGATTATCATCTTGTATTTTTCAATTTTCTTTACAACATAACCATCTTCCAGCTTGCTGCCCTCGTATACTTTTTTCATTTTTCCAGCAACATTTTTAATGTAAAGATAAACTCTTCCTCTTTTTTTCCTGTATCCAGTAATAAAATAAATCGGTGGTGGTTCTAAATAACTTTCTTCATTTGTTTCATTATTGTTTTTCTTATCGTTTATCACTTTAACAGTATTGATTTTGACTACCTTTTTTGGCCTTCTGCTCAATATAAAAATATTCCCAAATTGACTAAGTGATATACCAATTTTATTGTTCTTCAAATAAACTTCTTCATTAAATTCAGGTAATTCAATCTTTACTTCAATTGAAGGTTTCATACTGTTTGCCTGAATATCCTTATAAGAAATCCCATTTACTTCATAGATGATAATCCCTGAAAACACAAGAATAAGCATAATTATGACTAATATGTATATATTTTCATAGTTACTGTACATATTTGTATAAATGTCCTCTCAGAAGCACTTTGACTTTCTCCTGATAAATATTTTCCCTGGAAATTGAAATACTCAAAACATCCAGATTTCCAAACTTTTCAGTTAATTTATACATGAATCTTATAAAATCAGAATAATACCCGAACAACTGCATCTTAATCGTATCAGTCTGTAATCCTTTTTTATCAGGACCAATCCGATTATCAAGACTGAATTCTTCAATGATTATCCCATATTTTTGAGCCCGCCCATCCACTTCATTACGTAACTTATTCTGTGAATAACGAGAGGTTTTCATTCGGAAAATTGCTTTAATTTTTTCCAGTTGAGAGTTCAAATTTTCCTTTTTCCCCTGTATTGCTTCAAGTTCCTGCTCGTATACATGGACTTCATGATTCATCTTTTTATTTTCCATATCAATTGTATTTCCAAGGATTACAATCTTCTTTATCTTATCGACCTGATAAAAAGTGATCATCATTGCAATAACAAATATTACGATAGGAACTATGAAATATAATTTATTCATTTTCCTTTATCTCCATACTAAAAAATATCAGACCCTTCGGATCAATCCGTTCATCCTTAACGGCAGCACTGTAACCTTTACCAGATTTTTTGATGTTTTCTGAAAATGACGTTATGCTTTTTCTTTTTGTTGAAACACCTTTTAATTCCATGAATCTCCTGTTATACATCACCGAAGTCAATCCAAGATCACTTGAAATAAATAATGATACAATTTTTACCATTTTGAAAAAATCATCTGTTTTTATATTGTTGAGGTTTCTAAGTTCAACAAAGGAACGATTTATATTTTTAAATTCTTCATTATAATCTCTTATAAGACCATCTTTTAACTTTTTCAACTTAGTGATTTTACTTTTCCCGGAAGCAAGATTTTCCGTTTCTTTATCCAAAGTATTTCTTAAAAGATCTATGATCTGGACTTGAAGTATAAAATTAACAAACACAAAAAAAACAATCATAAAAATCGTCATAAGTATGATTTTTCTTTTAAATTTCTTAGTCTTCTTCTGTTTTTTTAAAAATCCAAATTCACTCATATCTAAATATATTTTTCATCCCACCTGTCAACAGGTTTTTATAATCGCTTTTCAGCACTTTACGTATCAACTCGTTATCACAGAATTTTGGACGGAACCCTGAAATTTCAGGTATTTCAAAATCAATAAATAATTTCTGTGGCCTTATAGTATTTTCATAAATTTCAGTTAAATAATTTGAAACTCCATAGAATATTTCTCTTGCAAAACCAATATAATGATCCTTATTTTCTACTTTTAACAGTTCGGGATTATTTATTTCCTGAAGATAAATTGGTTTTCCATTTTGAAATACAGAGATCATTACAGTCGAAGAACCAAAAAGTATGGAAAGAAAATTTTTCTCTCCTGAATTTTTATAAATAGCTTTTGAAATAGCATAAGATGGAATAAGGATTTCTTTTACTTTTACATTAAATGATTCAAAAATCCCCAGCATTTTCTTCAGAAAATCATTTCTGATCACAGAAACAAAATAAAAATTTTCTTTCTTATCTAAAGATTTTTTTGAGTATAGAGGAATATAAGTCAACTCGAAATCTGAAGGCTGAAGTTCTTTTTCATGAAAAAACCTCCATCTGAGAATTTCATAAAGATCATCAGAAAAGGAAAAATGACCTATATTGACTATTCCTGAATAAACCAGTTTATTTCTGATGCTTACAAGAATCTCATCCGGACCATTAACAGCAAGCAATCCTTCCAAAGTCTTTTCAAGGCTACCTGATATTTCAGTACAACTATCAAATTTGGAATTATCAATCGATGAATATCTTATTTCATCATCCCTGATATCAATAACTGCCTTACTTCCTTTTTTAAAAATATTCCAAAAAGCTGACACTATGCCTAAATGCTCCTTTCAAATTCTTTAAGTGTAGTTATTCCATTTTGTATCAAAATAGACCCATTGCTTTTTAAATCTGTAAAATCCATTTTTTCAAAGACTTCCTTCAACTCTCTGATACTGGTACTTTCGTTTAAATACAAAGACGCCTTATCATCAAGATCAAGTAATTCAAAAACTCCCTGTCTTCCAGAATAACCAGTAAAATAACATTTTGAACATCCCATTGATCTAAAAACAGAAGTCGTCTTTGGAGGGATTTTGAACAATCTTATATATCTATCCGTATAGTTCTGATCAATTGGAAATTCCTTTTTGCATATTGGACATAATTTTCGAACCAGACGTTGAGAGATTATAATTTCAATCGCGCTGGCCAGAAGATAATTCTCACATCCAAGATTATTAAGTCTCGCAAAAGTATCAAAGGCATTATTGGCATGAACTGTTGAAAGAACCAGATGGCCAGTCAATGCAGAATTTACTGCAATTTTCGCAGTTTCCATATCCCGTATTTCTCCGACCATAATCACATTTGGATCCTGTCTTACTATTGAACGTAAGCCCTCTGAAAATGTTAAACCTACTTTATTGTTAACTGCTATCTGCACAACACCTTCAATATCATATTCAACTGGATCCTCAATCGTTACTATTTTTAATCCACTTCCAGTAAGTGTTTTTAATGCAGAATAAAGAGTTGTTGTTTTTCCGCTTCCTGTTGGTCCACTGACAAGTATCATTCCAATTTTTTGTAAAGCATATTTAAACCTGTCTCTATTTGCAGTACTCATACCAATTTCATCAATATCGACATCAAATTGATAAGAACTCAATATACGAATTACTGCAGTTTCACCAAAAATTGTCGGTAAAACCGAAATCCTGAAATTTATATTTTCACCGTTATGAGTAGTTTTGAACCTTCCGTCTTGCGGAATCCTGTTTTCAGTAATATTAAGCCCGGACATTATTTTAAGCCTTGAAATAATGTATTCCTGTTTCCCTCTGTCCAGTCTTTCATATTCATATAATACGCCATCAATTCTATATTTTACGATCATTTCCTTTTCATAGGATTCGATATGAATATCACTTGATTTTCTGTTTATCGCTTCTTTTATAATCCTGTCTACCAGCTTTACGATCGGATCAGATGAATTTTTTAATCTTTCAAAATCCACGCTATCGGTTTTTACATTAGTAATTTCAGTGGCTTTTTTCATTCCAAGATTTTTTTTCACATAATCTTTTACGTCTGAAAGTTCACGTTTAGTCAGTAATATCCAGCTTACATTGAAACCAAATCGTTCCCGAATCATGAGAAGCATATTAAAATCTGTTGGATCAACAATATAGGCTATCGTCACATTCTTTGTAATATCTCTTAATAAATAGCAATAATCCTGATCTATATTTTGAAATTCTACTTTTTCATATTGATCTTCAAAAAATTTCTTCTGAAATTGTTCTAATTCAAGCCTTTCAATATCATATAATTCACAAAGTTTATCTACAACATCGCTATTGCTAGAGTTTTCGTAGATCTTTTTAACAAGAGTATTTCCCTTAATTTCTTGAGGTAAATTTCTCGTAAAAGTCTTGAGTTTACTTCGTAAATCAATAAATTGATCATTAAAAAAATTATTCATAAAAATTTTTACCTATTATTTCTCATTTATCCTATCGGCAACAGTTCCTAAATTTTGAGTGTTTACGAATAAAGAAATTTGAAACACAGGCCCTCCCCTACAGATTGTTATTATTTTTTTGCAAAACTATTATTTTGTGCTGCCGTATTAATACAATATCTTCTATAATAATAATTTTTCTGTTAAAATAGTCGTAATGATAATTTCGAGGTCAAATGAATTGAAAAGACTCTATTGTTTCATTTTTATTCTTCTTTTTTCTACTCTGATAGTTTATGGCCAGGTAAAAACAATCGAAATAGATTGGGGTGATAATTCTTCAACTATGAAAATGGATAGTAGTGAGACCTATCTGGAAATGAACATTCAGACAGATTCAGGTTCTCAATTAATCTATTATCATAATTCATGGATAATAGATGGTAAACTTATCCACTGGCTTGACACCGAAAAAAAACCTCAACATAAATATAAAGATTCCGGGACATTTAATATCATAGTCACAAAAAAAGATGCTTCTGGAGGTGTTATCGAAAAATCCACCGGTTCAATGACAATACCTGATACTCAATCTGACTCTGAACTAAGAGCAAAAGATGACGGAATTCTTGAACCCGAGATATACAGTCCTAATATAACAAATACCTCTGGAAATAATTTCATTGTTCCTGGATTTAAGACTTTTTTTACACCTCACTATTCATTTGTTGATGCTGGAATCAACGATCACAGTTACTATGTAATAAAAAATATTGGTTGGAAATTCATGCCACCATGGAAACCGGATGGATACAAAATTCAAGGATTCAAAGTCGAGCAGAATTGTTTTTCTGTGCCTTCTTCCTGTATGAATCCAGAACTTGTTAAACAATATGATCCATACATTAATAAATTAACATATAACGTATTTTTTGCTTTTTCCGGCACTACTCCACAAGCCGGGACAACACTTACAGGAAACGGAAGTTCAATTAAAGTCGACACCTATGTAGATTATTTTGCTTCACCTGATATTGACTTCATCCTACCAGTAAAAGATGTAATTCCAATAGATGACGATCCCTCGAAACTTCCTTCTGATTACTGTATAGTATCAATCCCACGAGAACTCAACCCTGCACCAGTAACTGGCGGAAAATTACCTGAAGATATCACCGTCCATATCAAAGATGAAAATCCAAATCTTGTACCTGAAACGCTTGGGTGCATCATGGATCTTGTTCCGGAAAAACTTTCTCCAAATATTGCTGGAAATAGAATTGGTACAATTATTTTCAAAGAACCTTCTGAATTTGAGCGATTTCCTTCTAACGTAAGTAATGCAGATGGTCCAGAAGATTTTTACTCTGTTTCCAGATGGAAAACAACACCTGAACTGGATGCAAAATTACCAATAAATTACAAGGGAATACTGAAATTTTGGGTACAGATAAGGGGATTTGGGCCTGGCGAACCATATTTCCCTGTTGGTTTAATCAAAGTTCTTGATAACGATGCTCCAAATCTTTACGTACAGTTTTACGACATGTTCAATTCAAAGATAAGAAACGAATTTTTTATTTCAGATAAAACTATAGATGAAGAAAATAGCATTCCATTAGAATCAACAGGTACTGACGGAAAACTTTTTAAATATGACGTAATAAATGATTACAAAACATGGGAAAATGAAGTGCCTGAAGGAAAACTTTTTGAAGATACAAGAATATTTGTAAATATATATGCCATAGAAAATGTAAACAGCATCAGCGGTGACCCCATTCTTCCATACAAACATCTAGAAAGCCTGCATTATGAAATTAAAAAGCATAAAGGAAGCAAAATAATTGTAGAAAAAACCATTACTGAATTTGATAGCGAAAAAATAGCAATATCACCATTGCTTTTTTCAAAACCTGGAAAATATGACTTTATAATTACAGCTATTGACAAAGCCCCTGAAGATCAACATGGTGTCTCTGTTTTCAATATACAACCCAATAAGCGTGAATTAAGTCTAATTCTAAATGTTACTGATATTAATCAACGAACCAATATTATCAGAGGTCGATAAAGGAGTTTCATGAAAACAATAATTATACTGATTATCTTTTTTCTTTTCCCGATTTTACTTTTTTCTCAGGCCCAGAAAATGGAAATAAACTGGGGAGATGGTTCTGAACCAATGATACTGGACAAAAACTTCACATATCAGGAAATGATTATTACATCTGATGCCGGAAGCCAGAAAATATATTATCACTCTTCATGGATGAAAAACGGAAACCTTATTCACTGGCTTGATAAAAATAAGAAACCAGAACACCGTTTCAAAACGTCTGGAAAATATTCAGTAAAAATAACTGAAAAAGATGCTTCTAATAATGTTTTAAACAGCAATACAAGTTCAATTACAATACCATCTCAAAATTTAGATGATATTCCTGATGCATCGACCGCTGGAATCAAAGAACCATTTATTAACGATCCATTGATTGAACATGTTGCAGGCCAGAATTATGTTTTTCCTGGTGCAAATAATTATTTTGAAGCTAGTTATTCTTTTCTTGCAGGACGGATAACAGATCAGAAAAACTATATTATCAAAAATGTTATCTGGGAATTTAAAGCACCCTGGATGAAAAACTGGGAATATGTTATGGGATTTAAAGTACTTTATAACAAATTTCTTGTACCTTCTTCATCGCTGGATGTAACAAAAATTTCCAATGATCCTTTTAAAAATCTTGTCAATTATAAATTGATTTACTGTTATACAGGAAATCAAATAGGCAATAATTCAGTGAAAACTGCCTCTGGTATGTCCGTAACCGCAAATACATATCTTGATTACTATTCTCAACCGAAAAATCAGATTATCGTTCCTGTTGCTGATATAATCCCACCGAACAAAGATCCTTCTGTTTTACCTCCAGATTACTTTGAAACAAATTTCCCGGATAATGCTGATTATAAATATACCACTGGCGGAAAATTCCCACCAGCTTCCTTTCTTCAGGTAAAAGATGAAAATCCCAATCTGAATCCAGATAATTTGGCTTGTACAATGATACTGCTTGGAGAAAATGATGATCCCTATGATGTATCAAAACATATTGTAAGCAGAAAACTAAAAAAACCAAATAAATTCGCTCGATTCCCAAATTCAACTACACCGCCACCAGTGAAAAACACTGATTTTTATTCATTATCTCGATGGGAAACAGATAAGATCAAGAAGCTTACAATTCCATTTATATTCAAAGGAAATACTAAACTTGCTGGAAAAGTCACAGGATTTGGACCTGGTGAACCATATGTTACCTGTAAACAGTTCATAATCATCGATGATGATAAACCAAATATCTTTGTTCGATTTTATGATCTATTTAATGGAAAAATAAGAAATGAACACTGGGTAACTGATAGTTCAATCCCTTCTGATAAAACAAAGCCTGATCCAATTGACACCGGGTCGGGTCTGATTGAGTATAAATATGATTTTTTTAATGATTTACAAAAATGGAGTAATAAAGTTGAAAATGGAATTGTATTTGAAGATACAAGGACTTTTATCGAACTTTATATAGTAGATAACGTTTCAAATATAAGCGGTAAAGCAATCCAGAAATTTAAGCATCTCCATACTGTTTCTTACAACATTGAAAATAAAGGAACTGGAAAAAAGGTTGTTAGCGGAACATATGATTCTTCTAGCATAACAAGTGAAAAAATACCCCTGCCTTCAGTTATATTTTCAAGTCCTGGAAAATTTAAAATTTCAATAACTGCCGAGGATAATGCAACACAAGATGAAAATGACAATTTTGCCTTTAATAGTGCTGTAAAAAATGTCAGGGAATTTAATCTTATTGTAAATGTTACAGATATACAGCAAAAAACAAATATTATAAATTCTTCAAGTAACAGGAGGAGAAAATGATTTTTTACTATATAAATTCCAAAGCTCTAACAATACCTGCAGATAATCCCGCTGGACCATTAACACTTCCTGAAGCAATCGACGAACTCGGACTTATGGAAGGACAGAGTGAAAACAATTTCATCGGATTTATAAATTCCAAAGATGAATCAATACAGTTTGTCTATCTTGCAGAAGAAAAATGTTTCCTTCTTGATATTCCAATTATTGAAAACGGCGAATATACAGGTTCCAAACAGAGTCTTTTAAACAAAGACGAAGTAATCGCTGTAATAGAAAAGTTTTTTTTAGACGAATAAAATCCTCCTGGCAGTCATAAAATCTGGAGATACATTTGCTGTATAATATCACGGTTTTCACTGGTTCATTCCTGTTATTTCTAATTCAACCAATGTTCGCACGCATGGTTCTACCTGTCCTTGGCGGAAGTGCACAGGTTTGGAATACCTGCATGCTGTTTTTCCAGCTTACCCTTCTTGTCGGTTATGCATATGCTCACTGGTTAGGAACTATACTAAAACGTCGCTTCCAACTTCCACTCCACATGGTTCTGGGAATCCTGGCTAGTTTGGTGTTACCATTATCACTGACAGGTTCTACTTCCCCTTCTACAAGTGAATCTCCTATTCTGTGGCTGTTTCTACTTCTAGCGATACGAATTGGTCCGCCATTTCTCGTACTTGCTGCAGGTACGCCACTAATACAGTTTTGGCTTGCCACCAGTTCTACAGATGTAAAACGTGATCCCTACTCTCTGTATGCAGCAAGTAACCTTGGTTCACTACTTGCACTGCTCTTATATCCACTTCTGATAGACCCTATCTGTTGCCTTCAAACTCAATCCAAAATATTTACTAGTCTATATCTAGTCTATCTGGCGTTCCTTTTAATAGCTAAAATCCATTTAGCCAGACACTCATCATGCCATTTAATCATAAATGATCGAATCCAACCAATGCAGAAAAAAACTTCCCCACTTCGATGGCTCCTGCTGACAGCAGTCCCATCAAGTCTGATGCTTGGCGTTACAACTCATATGACCCAGGAAATACCATCCATTCCTTTAATCTGGACTTTTCCCCTGGGTTTGTATTTATTCAGCTTTGTTCTTTCTTTCTCCCTTAATCGTTTGTATCCTGAATATTTGCTGCGGGCAATACTCCCAATTCTAATTGCAGTACAAACCATCGTTCTATATGTTCCCTTACATCTAGCAGGTTTCTCGCTTCATCTATTAGCCTTTGGGGTTTCTGCAATTGTGTTACACGGCGAACTATATCGTTTACGACCTGCTCCTGAAAAATTAACCAGTTTCTACCTTTGGATAGCATTCGGAGGCATGCTTGGAGGATTTTTCAACGCAATAATTGCCCCGATTCTTTTTCCGTTTATTCTGGAGTATCCGTTGGCCATAATAGCTACTGCAATTCTGGCTCCGCGAAACGAAAAGGTAAAAATAAGAAAAAATGATCGTCTGCTAGACTTTATAGTCCCAATATTGTTGTTAATTGTGACACTTGCTATCATGTTCACAATCCCGCGTACTGGAGATGAACGCGATGTCATCTCAAGGGTGGGAATACTGCTGGTGTCTGCTGCAATTGCCACATATTTCCGTAAACGACCGTGGAGATTTGGTCTAGCCTTGACAGTGGTCATCTTAGGTGGATTTGTTGCCTTTAGACTACCAGGAAACATTACTATGGCAAGAAGTTACTATGGTACCTACCGAATTTCTCGCGGAGCAGTTCCCACTTCTACACTATTTTTTCATGGGAATACAGTACACGGCGGATTCAATACAGGTTCCTACAGAAAAGGTCCAATATCATATTTTTATCCAGCAAGTCCCATCGGACGCCTGCTTGAATCAAAATGTAATGGAAAATCTAGAATAGCAGTCGTAGGACTTGGAGTAGGTGCGCTGTCATGGTACAAAAAAGAAGGACAGATTATGCATTTCTTTGAAATCGATCCACTGGTAGGAAAACTGGCTAGAGATTATTTTCCTTTTCTTAAAAAAAGTAAAAATATCCTTATAACTTATGGTGATGGTAGAAAATCTCTTGAACTTGACCAAAACGAACCATATGATCTGATCATACTGGATGCTTTTTCTTCTGATGCCATCCCAATACACCTTATCACGGAAGAAGCATTGAAAGTCTATCTTTCAAGATTGAGTAAAGGCGGAGCTTTACTGTTTAATACTTCAAATCGACACGTCAAACTACCTCAGGTCCTGTCAGCACTTTCCAAAAAATTGAAACTTCCTGCAAAATGCACATCTGTCATCGAAGTAAGTCCAGATGAATTAAGAGATGGGCTCGCTCCAGCAAGCTGGTTCATAATGAGCAGGGAAAAACATGATTTGCAAAAATGGACAGAAAAAGATTCACGTTGGCAAAGTACGCCAAGCAGCGGAACAGTCTGGACAGATAATCATTCCAGCCTTCTTCACTATCTTAAATGGTAAGCTGACCAACCATTTAACTACAAAACATCAATTTTTAAACTTTGACAGTAGTTTCTTAATTGAGATACAGTCATTGGCTCTCTGGTAACAAGTACAATGTCATCTGGTACTCCTGTCACAGCAGAAATCGTTGCTGACATCATTCGAGCAAGTCCAAAACATAAGTCACTTGGTGCAAAAATCACCGATCCACAAAGGCCATGTTTCCCCCACTTCATATAAATATCAACTATTTCCATACTGCTACTGTAGGAAAGTTCAACATCATCAGCCTGACTAAGATCAATATATTCAATCACTCCATTCAATTTTGATCCCAGTTCCAATACCTTGTGTCCATATTCAATTAGCTCGCTATATTTTATACAACCTTTTGATTTGGAAAAAATAATTTTTGATTCGGAATCAAATTTAAAATCAATCGACACTCGCCACCTCTTCCGCAAAATACCATTTTAACGTTTATTAAAAAATAATATTAACTACAATTTAAAAGTAGCAGTGCTACCTTTAACACTTGTTTTCACCTCAAGCCTTGCGTCAATTCGATCTTTTAATTCAGGAACAT
>DAOVTB010000146.1 GCA_030633305.1 Candidatus Muiribacteriota bacterium | reverse complement strand
GCCTATAATGTTGAAATATATCCTGAAACAACGGAACCAGATGTCGATATTAATGGATGGGATATAACTGTTGATGCTGTTGATCCTATTGTTCCTTCTGATATCATAACTATAACTCCACAATCACTCGATACATTTGATGTTGCTTATGGAGCAATTGTTTCTTACGACTATGTGTGTAATATAATAGGTCCTGGAACTGTGACAATTAAAGCAAAGGCATATGGTTCTGATTCTGCAGATGATAGTAATCCTTATATAATTGCAGGTTCATTGGAATCGGTCCCGGTTACGATTCAGACACCTGCACAGCCTTCAATTACCGGAATTGTTGTAGAGTCAGTTAGTGATGGGTCTACAGGTGTATTACAAGGTGAAGCAGGTGATATCAGGGTAATTCTTACAGTAGAAAATACAGGTCAGGCGACTTTAGTTTTTGGTACAGCTCCAGTTCTGGATAAAAGTCTTAGTACTTCGGATCCAAATTTGATTGTGCAAGTCGGTCCCTTTCCAAGCGGTATGGAAATATGTGGAGGAACTTCAGACTCATTTGAATATTTCTTCACCACTACTGGTGCCCTTGATAAAACTGTTCAATTCAGGGTAAAAACAACAGATCAGTTAGTTGATGTAACTGATAAAAATTCGGGATTTTCAAAACCAATTCCAGATTATGATTCAAATTCAGTTTTTATCACAACAACTATAACAGCTCCGCTTTCAAAAGATATGGGAGTAGGGAATAATATCAGCCAATATGTGAGTCCTATGCCAAACCAGAACTATTTACCTATTTCTAATGGTAAAATCTTTATACTTAATCCCACTACTAATTTGGAAATTAATAGCTATGATTACTCTGGAGCATATGGTATTGTAAGTGCGGTTTCAACACAAAGTTTCACGGCTGATGATCATCGTTATATGTTTATTATGAAAAACAATGGTTCAGATGAACATTCTATACAATGCAACAGAAATACTAATAATTTAGTATTTTCTGAAGATTTTACACAATCTGTTGGAACAAGTGCTCATATTGGATCATTTTCTGTATTGAATACTAGTAGTGATGGTGCTAGTTCGATGCTCTATATTGGTGTTGGTGATAGAATGGTATTTAATTCTCTTCCCGCTAAAGAAGATACTGTCGTATCTCAAACCCCACTTATTTTTCCTGCTAACAGTGAAGTTGGAACACCAATTGCTGCTTTTGGTACTCTTGGAGAATTTTTGATATTTTACGTGAATGATATTGATGCTAACAAATATTATTTGTGTAGTGCTGATCCACTCACTGCTGCTAATGATGGAACTGGTGATGAAGTTCTTGGTGCAATTGTAAAGGGAGATATGATTTATGACATGGGAAGTAGTACTTATATTGTGATAGATAGTAGTGGAAAACTTGTGAAATTTAATAGCTCTAAAACAAAAATTGCAGAAGCTGATATCGGACTCGGAAATACTTTTACATATGGTCCTGTTTTAGATGCTTACAATGCTCCTGGTAGAATTTATGTTATTGATGATCAGGGATGGCTTTTTTCTGTTGCAAGAGGTTTTACAAGTCTTGCTGATGCTGATTTGACTGTTAGAAGAATAACTTCATCTAAGCCATCTCATGTACCTTTTCTTTTTAGAGGAGAAGGATTTGTGTTGATTGGTGATGAAACCGGGATGATGTATACTGCACGACTTGATACATTGGAAGAATATCGCAAACCATATGACATGCTTGTGCCTTCAACGGTTGGCCCTTCTTTTAGATCAACGGAAGAAAAGATTTTAACTGGTGATGATGGTGGAAATTTTCATCAGTTTGCAAAACCTTAAGTAATTATTACTGGTGCCAGATGTTATTTTGTACAATTCATGACACTGGCACCAGTAGTAACAGACTGTGTCCTATATACTTCTATACAATATTTGGTGGAAATAACATATTTGGCGCAGGGGTTCGGGGATCCATTTTATTAACTTTGCCAATCTGGAAGTACAAAATATAGGGGACGCGTCTTGACATTCGACAAATGCGTGCGCCTATTTTGTTTTTGATTTGTCAAATGTCAAGACGCGTCCCCTTAATCCTTATTTATTTTTTTTATTTCTTAGTGCCTCCGTGCCTTTGTGTGAACAATTATTATTTCTTTTGGACAGGCATGGGGACCTGTCCCTAGACTATTAACTATTTTATGTTTTTCCTTTTTATCATGTTCATCTTGTTAATCCTGTCTATTCTTATTTTCTCAGCGCACACTGCGATCTCTGCGCGAGAATCTTTTTTTATTTCTTTGTACAAAATATAGGGGGACGCGTCCCTGAAATTTTTAATCTCTCTGCGTCCACTGCGACCTCTGCGCGAGACTCTTTATTTTTCTAAATCTCTCTGCGTCCACTGCGATCTCTGCACGAGAATCTTTTTTTCTTTTATTTTTGCTTGTCAAAAACACTTTTTTGATATAGAATTCAAGGCTAAAAAACTTCAGCTTGAATCATTTCAAGTAAAAGATATATTAATATAAACAAGGAGAATTATTATGAGAACAAATGCATTTTTAGGAAGAGACTGGATATCACCAGAACTTGATTACACAAAGGAAGAATGGGAATCACTTATAGATCTCGCTCTTGATATGAAAAGGGAATTTGCCCTTAACAAAGATCAGTCAGGTGTTTTAAAGAATCAGACTTTATTTTCAATGTTTTTTAACCAGTCACTTCGTACAAGATCTACTTTTGCAGCTGGTATTCAGCAGTTAGGTGGAAACTATGTAGAATTGGATCCAGGAAAAACATACACACCAGCAAGAGAAGGATTTGATATTCCTTACAAAACAGAAAGAATTGCTGATGTTGCAAGAATGCTCTCAAGAGTTGGAGATGCAATCGCTATTCGTATGTATGGACCACCAGCATATTGGATATATGGATTTGCAAATGCTACAATGCATGAATTTGCAGAATATTCAGATAAGCCAATCATCAACATGGAATGTGATATGTATCACCCATGTCAGGCTCTTGCAGATATGATCACTGTAAAAGAAAAATTTGGTGGATTCAAAGGCGTTAATTTCACAATGTCTTTTGCATATTCAGGATCTATCGAAAAACCACGTGCAGTTCCACAGTCTGTAATTCTTGCAGCAACAAAAATGGGAATGAACGTTACACTTGCACATCCAGAAGGTTTTGAACTTGACCCAATGATTATTGAAAAATGTAAAGAATTTGCTCATCAGACTGAAGGTTCTTTCAAAATAATCAACGATTTTGACGAAGGTTTTAAAGATGCACACGTTGTATATCCAAAAAGCTGGGGATCAACATATTGTTTTAATTACCACAAAGATGGTAAAGAAGTTAAAAAAGCAGACCATGAAATGGCTGAAAAAGTTAATGAAGCTGCAAAAGGCTGGTGCACAACTAAGAAACAGATGGACCTCACTGATAAAAACGGTATTTACATGCATTGTTTACCAGCAGACAGAGGCCAGGAAGTTACTGATGAAGTAATCGATGGACCAAAATCTGTTGTTATAGATGAAGCTGAAAACAGACTTCACGCACACAAAGCTATCATGGCATTGCTTATGGGTGGAAGACAGTAGTTTTCGAACATTTGCCGAGCGACTTTTGAATTTTTCTGCGCCAGTTCAAAGCTCGAAATACAAGAAGAGTATTCCTTCGCTTTAAACTGACTTGAAAAATCCAAAATTCATCTCGGCAAAAGCCCGAAAAAATTTATGTAGATAATATCGTAGGGGAGGGTCTGTGACCCTCCCGTTCTTATAAAAGACATATTAGAATATATAATACGGGAGGGTCATAGACCCTCCCCTACACTTTTTTTATGTTTTGGATGAAATAGGAACTAATGATTAATAGATAAGGGAGAATTAAAAAATATGACTAAAATCAATATGAAGGGTAAAAATGTTGTTACTACACAGGAATTGAGTGTAGATGAAATTCGTGCGTTGCTGAAACTTGCTGCTGAAATGAAGGGTGACAGATATGCTGATAAATGGGCTGAACTTATGAAACGTCAGACTTTTATCATGTTTTTCTACAATCCATCACTCAGAACTCGTCAGTCTTTTGAAGCTGCTGCAACAGAGCTCGGTGGACATGCACAGTTTATAGAGCCAAAAGCAATGAGACTTAAAGGCGTTAAAAAAGGCGATCTTGAAGTTGCTGGTGAAACAATTCATGATGCTGCAAAAGTTATGGACAGATATGCAACAGGTCTTGGAATCAGAATTCTTGAAACATCCGTTGACAACTATGGTGACGGAAACCAGCTCCTTAGAGAATATGCAAAATACACAGATATCCCAGTAATCAACATGGCTGATGATATTTATCATCCTTGCCAGGGACTTGCAGACATGCTTGGAATGCAGGAACATAACAACAACCAGCCTACTAAAGGAAAAACAATCCTTCAGACTTGGGCAAAAGGTGCACTTGCAAGATCATACTGTTCTGTTCACGAAAGTCTTCTCATTAACTCAAGAATGGGTGTTAATGTAAAACTTGCTTTTCCAGATGATGCCTATGAACTTCCAAAAGATATTATTGAAAAAGCAAAGCGCAACGCTGAAGAAGCTGGTGGAACTTTTGAAATAATCAAGGGTGGCGATCCAAAAGCTGCTTATGAAAACGTTGATTTCGTTTATTCAAGAAACTGGTTTGGTAAAGATTTCTACGAAATCGGAAAAGCTGCTGAAATAGAAAGAGCTTCAAGCGATAAATACAAAGACTGGATCTGTGATGAAGAAAAAATGAAGACAGCAAATCCAGGATGTAAATTTATCCATCCAATGCCAGTAGACGAAGGTGCTGAAGTAACTCGTGAAGTGAACCAGGGACCAAGATCTATTATTCTTGATGTCGCTGAGAACAGATTACATGTTCAGAAAGCTATCATGGCAATGACAATCGCCGGATACGAAGTAGAATTGTAAAATCCTGAGTCCTCAATGGACGAATCTTGAACAAATAATTAAGGGTCAGCCCTGCGGTGTATTTTTATACACCTCGGACTGCCCCTTAATTTTTTGTCCAACCTTCATTCCATTGAGAACACAGGATTTTACAATTAACATGGGGAATAAAAAAAAATAATAAAAAGAAAATAATAATATTGTAGGGGCGGACCACTGTGTCCGCCCTTTCTTAGTTTGGCAGGTATGATATTAATCTAACAGGGCCAGGGCACATTTCATTCAGCTCGATCTTCGAGCTAAACAAAAGTCCTTCTGACCCTATCTGGTATTAACTTTTTCTCTGTGTCTTAGTGCCTTTGTGTGATCAATCCTTTTTCTTATTTTCTCTGCGTTCACCGTGATCTCTGCGCGATAATCTTTTACTTTTTTTATCACAACCCAGCGCGTTTATTGGTTTCAGCAACAACGATGTCGAATGCTCGGGAAACAGCTCCGGGATCAGCACCTCGAGCAGCACAGTTTGAAACTACATAGGCCTTATCAAGGCCATTAACGAAAGATGCCATTTTAGTATAATCACTTGCAAAAAGATCAGTAGCACATTCGGTTATAGCCTTATTTCTTTCGACGGGGATGTCCCAATTTGCAGGTGCCAGCCGAGTATACAAAAATGCAATCCATTTATCTACTTCTACAATGGGCTCAGTTATATTATCAATAAAAACTCCTTTTAGTGGAACAGATTTTATTTTTTTTGCATAAACTTCATCAACTTTATTTAATTTTTTATCATCAAGATATTCTTTGTATTTTACTTTTAACTTTTGTATATATATCTGCATAGGTGTTTGTGCAGAGGGGGTTAAGATACTTCCTGCTCCTGTACCAGGTCTGCTAGTGCCAATTGGACCTGAATTTGGTCCAATCCAACCCAGTGTTTCTAAGTATTTATTTCTTTCAAATATCCAGCGACCATCTCCGCCTCCTGGATAATTTGGCCAATCTGCTCTGAACCTGTCCTGTGTGACCTGGTCTTGGCTAGAAAGAGTATATCCATCCCACGAAGTCTGGGCTAAAAGTGGTGAATGAATAAGCAGTATAACAGCAATAATGATGAAAAAAACGGTCTTTATTTTGTAGTTAATCAACATAATCTTTATTCCTTTATTTATTATTTGCCATTTTATTAGCAATTCGTTTAATTTCATCAAATACTTTTGAAGTAGTGGAAGGATCAACCTTTTTTACCAGTAGTATTACTTCATTTTTGTCACAGCTATTGAGGTGGTAAGCAAGGTCATCCATATCACCATTAAAAAGGTCATTAGCAGCATTTATAACGGTATCTTCGCGAACTTGTGCATCATTCCAGAAATCATTTGGTCTAAGTCGTGTTTCAAGGAAATTTACTATTTCTTTTGTTGATACATTTGTAACATTATTTTCAATATTTGTTCCATCTACTTTATTTACATGAAATACTTCGTCAACTTTTTTGCTGACTCTGCTTTTATTGAATTTCTTAAATTTATTTTTTAAATCCTCTATACGTTTTTGTTTGGCTAATACCTCAGGACTTAAAACAGGAGCTGTTAAGTTATTTCCTGTTCTGCCATCAGGTCTAACTGCATTACCTGGACCTGAATTTGGTCCAATCCAACCCAGTGCTTCTAATTCTTTATTTCTTTCAAATATCCAGCGACCGTCCCCGCCACCTGGATAATTTGGCCAATCTGCTCTGAACCTGTCCTGTGTGACCTGGTCTTGGCTAGAAAGAGTATATCCATCCCACGAAGTCTGGGCTAAAAGTGGTGAATGAATAAGCAGTATAATAGCAATAAATGTTATAAAAACAGTGGTTATTTTGGAGGCAATTTTCATATTCTTTCCTTTGTTTGTTGGTTTTTCTATTTTGTAATTCTTATAATTAATTATACTGAAAATACTTAGATTATGTGAAGTAAAAAAAAAAATTGTAACATTTTTGAAGTTTTTGGAATAGAATAACTATAAGAGATAAAATTATTATATTTAAATAGATGTAATAACAAATTTAATGGAGGTCATGAAATGAGAAAGATTTTGTTGATAACTATTTTATGTATTTTATGTGTTTCTGTTTTAAATGCAGCACTTACAACTAAGGCCAGAATAATACCTGTAAAGGGAACATTACGCTATAAAGTTGGGAATGGAGAATATAAGGAAACTGCAAAGGCAGTTACTGTAAATGGCAAGGTATGGATTGATACTGGGAAAAACGGATATGCAAAAATTAAGTTTCCGCCGCACCAGGGGTCTGAGATTAAACTTCAGCCTGAAACAATGATTCGTCTTCAGGGAAAAAGCGTATATATCAAAATGGGAAAAAGCTGGTTCAAAGTCGAGAGAAGTATGAAAGGTCTTATAATTAAGACTCCAACTGCAATTGCTGGTATTAGAGGAACAATATTTGAAGTTGATGTGAAGAAAAACAGAACTGATTTCTATGTTTTTGAAGGAAGAGTTTATGTTGTAAAAAGAATCAGCAAGCTTACTACAGACGTTGAACAATCTTTTAAAACTGTTATTGAGCCATCTGTGATCTCTGAAAAAGAGAAATTTTCAATAACTAAACGGAATGATAATTTCTGGAATGAAGTGAATTGGAATAAAATGTATCTTAAACAGCTGGAAAATCTTAAGAAAGGATATCAAATAAAGGATTTTAATAATTCATTTAAAAAGATTAAAAAAGCAGCTTCTGGTATTCCAAAAAAATTAATTCCAAGATATGGAGAAAAAACTAAGGTAACAGTTGATAATAAAGCAGAAAAACTTGAAGAGGAAATTGAAGAAGAATTTGAAGAAGAAACTGAAACCTCTGTTACCGGAACAAATGTGGAATCAATTTTTGATAAATATAAGTAAATTTACATCTAAATCAAAAGCTTTGAAACGGGGTATGGTTCTTGGCTGGATATTGATGTTTATTGTTGTTATTTTTGGATTTGTTATATTTGCTAATAAATTTTTAAATATGCATACAAAAAACAGTTATCTGGTCCATGAACGCATGATATGCAGGATGGTTTCAGAGTCTGTTTTAAATCAAACTCTGGCATTTCTAAGCGTAAATATGGATAATTCCGTATTGAAATATCTAATAGAATCTGATCCTGTAGAAACCAATAAAAAAATTCCAGTCTACACTGATTTGCCTCCAATACTTGAAGAATTTCAGAATCAATACCGAGGATTAAAGATTGATACAGAATTTACAATTCTGGAATATAAACCAATTTACGAACTTTCAAATGGACATATTTCAATAAATGGTATTAAAACACCTTTTGTAGCTGATGGTCGTGAAGCATCAGTCAGGTTTAGAATAACAGTAAATACATCATTTGGTGGATTTGAAGATAAATTATCAGTAATAAAAAATGTAAAAATCATTGATCGTTTTCCAACGGTGTTATCCAAATTTAATCTGTTTGTTTCTGAACCAGAAGTAAAGGACGATAGGATCAATGTTGTTAATACTGGATATTATTGGAATTTAGAAGGTGATGTTCGGCCGTTGGTTCTTTTGAATGGTCATGAAGCTAAGTTTTTAAAGGCTGGAAAAGAATTTAATGAATTGAAACCGCAGTTTACAAAGGATTTTCTTAATCAGCAGGGCTGGGTATACTATGGTGCAGAAAATGCTGTTGATTTTAAGCTTACATATGGAAATGCAGTAGACTGGGGAGAAAATTTTCATCGAAGACTTTTGAATTATCCCTCTGATACTCAGAATGTTATACGTAATCCTAAAATTGAGAGGGGAACAGGAAGTGATAAGGTTACAATTGAACTGGCCCCAGGGTTTTCAATTATTGAACGGCGTTTTGGATTCTGTAAATATTTCTTTTTTATTGGAATGGATGAAAATATGTCATATCCAAAAAATTATCTTTCTCCTGATGTTTCTGATGAACCTGCATCTGGAATAATCCATTTTATGGGAGCTCCCCAGTCGGTATCTCCAACGCTTGTCTTTGGAAATGTAAATCTTTGTAATGTAAAAGTATCTGGTATAAGGACTGATTTTAATATTACAAAATTGAAAGATGGAGTTTCACAATTATTTACTGAATTTGAGAAAAAAATAATCCTGCCTTATTATAAAGGGACATGGAAAAAAACTGTTAAATACACAGAAAGTAGTGAAGTAGATCTGTTGGCAGTATTCTTTGGAATAAAAACTGAACTTCTAAATGTTGTTACTGATAATTTTGAGACCGTGATGTCTATTGTTGAAAAATCCTCTCCGAATTATTCCATTCCATGGATAGTTACAAATCAGGAGAAAGGAATTATTGACAGTGTTTATCGGGATCCGGTAAATGTTAATCTTAATGTGACACTTGATACTTCAAAAGTAGAGGTCAACGGCAATGAAATTGATTTTAAAAAGAAGATAATGACAAATGATAATGTAGTTATTTATTCTGATAAGGATACTAAGTTATTTGATGGGAAATTAAAAAATGCCCTTTCTAAGTTTCCAGATATTATAAAATTAAAAACTGTTGTAAAAATAGGGAGTATTGCAGATTTAAAAAAATATTTTATTGTAGAAAACAGGAATAAAAAAGAACTTAGTATACCTGGTGTTCTTTATATTGATTCACCCGCTGCATTGAATATTCCTGAGATTTCGATACAAAGAGGTGGGATTATAATCACTAATGGTGATATAACAGTTTCAAACAGTATAAAAAAAATTACACCGCAGGAAACTCTATGCCTGATAAGTTTAAATGGGAATATTTATATAAATACGGATAAAGAAATTCAGGTTGGTCTTATGGCTCCAAAAGGCAGTGTTTTTTTGACAAAATCAAAGAAGATAAATATATATGGTTTTGTCCTTGCAAAGAAATTTCCTATCCAAGGGCATTTGACATCATTATTTGAGAAAGAAATATCTTATGATCAGAACTTTGATCCAGTTTTTGGAAAAAGAGAACTTGGAGATAAATATACAGCATATAAATACAGGATGATATTTGGTAATGAGGAAATACGCGGTTCGTTCTAGAGCGTTTAGTTTAATTGAAGTAGTTATAGGAATTGCAATAATGGCAGTTTTTATTGCTCCTGTACTGGTATTTTTTACAAATATAAAATCCTCCGAAATAGATGTTCAGAAAATGTCTGAAGTCACTTTTCTGTCTGTCAGTGTTTTTGAGTTGTTAAAATCTGTTCCATTTGAAGAAGTAGTAGTTGGAGAGTTTACGGTTGATTATAATTACATAAGAGCTTATCTCGTTAAAATCCCGGATAAGGATACCGTTCCGAGCTTTCAGGATCTAATCGAATATCTGTTGCATATTTCTGAAACCAGAAAAATCAATGGTAAAATCATAATTGAAGAAATCGATGATGAATATGGGCTTGTTAAAGTTGCCCGCATGAATCTTTCTTTTGTACCAACCCAATTAAGAACATCTGGTAAAAGCAGAGCAGATAAAGAAAGGATTTTTACTTTCCAGTACATATTGAGTCCTACCCCAGGAATATTATAATAAAATAAAAACAAATTTTACCACGAAGGAAAACAGGAAAGATTTGACAGGATTAACAAGATAAACATGATTGAACCTGAATTTCTAGTGGGGGCAACTGTTTCACGTGAAGCAACTTTCAAAGTCAAACATAATATATGTAGTCATAACGTATCAGGGCACATTGAATTTTTTTGAATATCAAAGAAAATTCAAGTCCTTCTGACACAATCTATATTGATATTTGGTATTAATTATTCCCGGATTAAGATGGTTCTTTAAAAATTACTACGAATTCTTGAGAGGGAAAGTGCAGGCAGACTGTGTCACAATCCCTCCGTCATCTTCGGGCTTGACCCGGAGATCTATTCAAATTGATATCGTTTAGAAAATGGGTTCCTGGGAGGCTACTTTGGGTCAAGCTCGATGTCTTTGTGTAATTCGTACCATTTTACTAATTTGGGTAGATTAAATATATCTGGCGCAGGGGTCAGGGTACTGTGAATTTTTTTGAACTTCAAAGAAAATTAAAGTACTTCTTACCCCTTTTTATTAACTATTTCGTGTGTTTTTTCTCCATGATCTTCATGTCCTTCATGGTTAAGTTTTTTCTTTTCTCTGCGTCCTCAGCGTTCTCTGCGCGATGTATTCTTTTTTTTAGTTAATTTCGAAAGGTTTTTCAGTATCTGGAAGTTTGGGTTGAAGATTATTTCCGATTTTCATTAGAAAAATATAATTTTTTACGAGTTTATTTTTTTCAAAATATGCAAGCTGAATCTCGCAAAGATCTACTTTTTTTTGATCGATTGTAAACGAAAACCTTTGATCAGGTCTTATTTTATCGAAAAACACAAAATCTGATCGTTGACCATTTTTGTCAAGATAAGTTATTCTGTCTTTTTTTACTTTATAAGAAAGTTTAGCCTGAGCTGGATTTGTCGGATCTTTGTAATCGTGTTGAAAAATTTCAATATTGGAGGTAGTGATATTAAGTTTATATGCCTGATTTATATCTTTTTTTACAACATGAAGGAGTCTTACACAGGTTGTATCAAAATTAGCCTCTTGCGATAATTTATCTGATGATTTTCGCTGTGAAATGAAAATGTTGTTTATAATCAGGATAAATCCCGAGATGATAACAAGTCCAATAAGGATTTCTGCTAGAGTAAATGCAGAAGTTTTAAATTTGTTTGTAATTTTCATATTATAATTATATCTGTTGTATTGATTGTCGTCAAATTAAGAAAATTTAGCCACAGATGAACACAGATAAAACACGTATTTTTTATTATAAACACTCTTATATTTGTGTTTATCAGTGTAAATCTGTGGCTAAATTTTTTATCTTAATTTCCCTGCATTCTCAGCGTTCTTTGCGCGAGACTCTTTTCTTTTTTCATTTTTACCTTATCAGTGTTTATCAGTGTAAATCTGTGGCTAAATTTTTTTATCTTAATTTTCTCTGCGTTCACCGCGATCTCTGCGCGAGGTCTTCTTTTTATTATTTCTCCTCTGCGTTTACCACGATCTCTGCGCGAGGTCTTCTTTTTATTATTTCCCCTCTGCGTTCACCGCGATCTCTGCGCGAGGTCTTCTTT
>DAOVTB010000068.1 GCA_030633305.1 Candidatus Muiribacteriota bacterium | reverse complement strand
GGGAAAGCGGGGCAGAATATTATTAAGACCTTCTGGAACGGAACATCTTTTTAGGGTTATGACCGAAGGAAGTGATAGAAATCTTATTACAACCGTTGCAGAGGAAGTTTCAGAATATATTAAAGATAACTATGGAGAATGAGTTTGAAGCAAATCTGTTTATTCATTTATTTATTTTGTATTTGTATGACTCTGGGGAGTTATACAATAGAAGATAATATTGAAGAACACTTTAGATACGGATATGAACTTTTTAATGCTGGTAGATTTAATGAATCAGAAATTGAATTCAGAAATCTTCTTCTTATTCAACCGGAACTGGCCATTGGATATTTATGGCTGGGAAAAGTACTTGAAAAAAAAGAAATGAATGAGGAAGCACTTCAGGTTTGGAAAAAAGGACTTGAAATGGAACCCTCACATAAGGAATTAAGAAAATTATTGGGTAAAAAAATAGTTGAAAGTATTATCAGTGATAATAAAATTAAGAAGAAAAGTTCGATTGAACTCATTGGCAAAAAAGAACATATTTATAAGGTAAAAGAAGGAGATACTCTTCAAAGCATTGCAACCCGGATTTTTGGAAGCAGGACAATGGCTGCCAAGATTGCAGTTTACAATAAGATTGATTCGCTTAAAAGCATTGGAGTAGGTGGAGAAATAAGGATACCAGTTACTGAAACAGAGTTGACCAGGCTGTCTCAGAGCGAAAAGATGGAAAAAAAATATGTTGAAAACCAGAACCAGGGTAAAGTGCTGGCTTCAGTTACAACGACATCTAATACTGGAACTGTTGATGTTTCAAAAAACAGTGTAAACATTAATGAAATGGAACCTGATTTGGATGATCCTGATAAGAATGCATCTGGCTCTACTGAAACAGAAATTGGAAATTCTACGTCAACTAGTAAGAATCCTCAAATAGTGAACACTCAAACACCTGATGTTGAAGACTTTGATCCTGCCAAAGAAGAGGAATATGCTAAAATTTGTAAAGGGTACCGGGAAAAAATTGATGATGCAATACTGGATTATAATCTAGATCATTCTGATGAGATAGATAAGAGTAATTTCAACCTGGAGACATTAAAAAAAGAGGGATATCTTACAAAAGACTATGTCTGTCCTGTACCGGATTCAATGTATGAAGTGAATGAAAATGGTGACGTCACTTGTAGCTATCATAGTGGAGAATGAAAAAATAGAAGAACTCGCGCAGAGAACGCAGAGGAAAAAGATTTAACCACGAAGGACACGAAGGACATGAAGAACATGAAGGTATTAAAAATAAGAAAACATGACTACAATGTCATTCTGCGGCTTGACCGCAGAATCTATTTCAATTGTTAATACCGAAAGATGGATCCTGCGATCAAGTAGCAGGATGACGATTGGATTGTGACACAGTCTAACTGTGCCTGTCCAAAATAAAAATAGATAGGATTAAGATAAGATTATGAAAAAGAAAGTATCAGCATTTATTTTAATAATTTGTATTATGTTTGTTCTATCTGGCTGCTATGTTGTTGACTATTCTCTATCTGGTCTGGAAAATGGACTCGGAGATAAATTTTTAGATCAGAATGAGTTGAAGAAAAGTATAAAGCACTATAGAAATGCCTATAAATTTGACAAAAATGGTCCTTTTGGTGAACGAGCCTACTTTAAACTTGCCTGTGTTTATATCCAAACTGGCGAGAATGATAAAGCATTGAAAATTTTGAAAGATATAATTTCAGCAAAAAATGCTTATAATTACAAAGAGGCATCTTTACTTAAAATTGCACAGATTCATTTTAAAGCTGACGATTTTCTTCAATGTGAAGATTATCTGGAGAAAATTCAGAAGAAAAATCTTCCGGATAATTTTGTGAAAAAGTATTTGGCATTGAATAAGGAACTGGAAGCTGAATTTAAAAATAATACTGAATTGGGAAATCTCAAAAAGCTCTATATTGAATATAAAAATTCATATAGCCATTATAGACAGTTTATTTTAGTTGCCCCACCTGGAATCAAAGGTTTTCTCCCTACTGGAGACATTATGCGGTTGCTTGAGCTGTTTCAAAAAAAGAAAGATAAATATGAACAGTTAAAAAATAATATTAGAAGAGTTAAAAGTCTTAAAGATGCAAAAGACGCTTATTATAAGGCTTTTTTTAAATATCAGTCAATTCTTCCTGAAGATCCTTCAATGTTTGAAACAGATAAGGTAAGAAATTCTGAAAAGAAAATGCTTGAAAAATTCATGAAATGGCAGATGATCAAAATGGGACATAAGTGATCTGGTAAAATATGCAAGATAAGTTTGTTCATCTTCATCTTCATTCACATTTCAGTATTCTTGATGGAATCATTCAATTTCCGGATTTAATAAAAAAATTAAAATCTAACAATTCTTATGCCGTTGCCTTGACTGATCATGGTAATCTTTTTGGTGCTATAGACTTTTACAGAACCTGTATTAAAGAAGGAATAAAACCTATTATTGGTTGTGAAGTCTATGTATGCCCTGATATGACACAAAAAAGTCGTCATCCTTATCACCTTGTTCTGCTTGCAAGAAATAATGAAGGATATCGAAATCTTGTAAAATTAGTAAGCTGTTCTCATATTGATGGATTTTATTATAAACCTCGTGTTGACTATGAATGTCTTGAAAAATATAGTGAAGGTATAATTGCATTAAGTGCATGTCTTCAGGGGGAAGTTTCACAGAATCTTTTAAATGGAAAATTTCTTGAAGCTGAAGAGGCTGTTTTAAAGTATAAAAAAATATTTGGATCAGAATATTTTTATCTTGAAGTGATGGATCATGGTTTAAAGGAAGAAAAGGTTGTAAACGAATACATGGCTGATCTTGCCGAAATCACTGGAACAAAAATTGTTGCAACGAATGATGTTCATTTCCTGGAACCTGTTGATTATGAAGTTCATAACAGTATTCTGGCTGTTAAAACAGGAAAATCTGTTTATGATGAAGCCGCTTTGCGACTTGGAAATGATTCCTTTTACTTAAAAACCTATGAAGACATGAAATTTACTTTTCAAAATGAGGAATACCTTGAAAATACCGTAAAAATTGCTGAAATGTGTAATGTTGATATCTCAAGAACCATACATCTCCCTGTATTTCATAATTGTGATGGTCTGGATGTAGAAAGCTATTTTGATAAAAAACTGGAAGAAAATTCTAAAGATTATTTTGCCAGGGTGGATGATGACAGGAAAAAAATTGCTGAAGAAAGATTGAAATACGAGATATCAGTCATAAAAAAAATGAAATATGTTGATTACTTCCTTATTGTAGCCGATTTTGTTGAATTCGCCAAGCGTGAAGGGATTATGGTAGGTCCGGGAAGAGGGAGTGCTGCTGGAAGTTTTGTATCTTATATCCTTGGGATAACAAAAGTTGACCCATTAGACTATGATCTGCTTTTTGAGAGATTTTTGAATCCAGAGAGGATATCTTTACCTGATATTGATATTGATTTTTCAGATGAGAGAAGACGGGAAGTTATAGATTATGTAAAAGAGCGTTATGGTAAAAATTATGTAGCGCAAATAATTACATTTGGAACAATGCATGCCAGAAGTGCATTAAGAGATATTGCAAGAGTAAATGAAGTGTCATACAACGTAGCTGATTCCTTATGCAAATTGATGATTTCAGATCATAGAGCGTCTTTAAAAGATAGTTATGAAAAAAAACCTGAGTTTAAATACAGAATCGAAGCCAGTCCAAAATTAAAAACAGTATATAATACAGCGTTAAAAGTAGAAGGTGTTAATCGCAATATCTCGACTCATGCTGCGGGTGTTGTGTTAAGTGATAGACCACTGAGTGATTATGTCCCGTTATTTAGAACAGGAAGTGAAAATCAGGAAATTGTAACACAATATGATAAGGACTCTCTGGAGTATGTGGGTCTTTTAAAGATGGACTTTTTGGGATTAAAAACATTATCTCTGATAGAGGGTACACAGAAATTAATAGCTGAATCAAAAGGAACTACGGTTAATATTGATAAAATACCTTTGAATGACAGGAAAACTTTTGAACTGCTTTCTTCTGGTATGAGCTATGGTATTTTCCAACTTGAAAATCCTGGTGTGATGACATTGCTGAAAAGATATAAACCAGACCGATTAGAGGACATTATAGCATTTGTAGCTTTATGGAGACCTGGTCCGATAAGAAGCGGTATGGTAGATGATTTTATAAATAGAAAAAATCAAAAAGATGATTTTGAATACATTCATCCAATCCTTAAAGATATTTTGAAACCTACTTATGGGGTGATTCTTTATCAGGAACAGGTCATGAAGATTGCTAATGTTGTTGGTGGTTTTTCACTTGGCGAAGCAGATATTCTGAGAAAAGCCATGTCGAAAAAGCAGGAAGATTATATGGATGAATTAAGAGAGAAATTCTGTAAAGGTGCTGAAAAACGTGGAATTGAATTAGAAATAGCTGAAAGTATTTTCATAAAAATGTCTCATTTTGCAGGATATGGATTTAATAAAGCTCATTCTGCTTGTTATGGTCTTATTGCTTACCAGACAGCATATCTAAAAGCGAATTATCCGTTATGCTTTATGACAATGCTTCTGAATGGTGAACTAAATGATCATGTAAAACTTGAACTTTATATAAAAGAGTGTAAGCGCATGGGAATAACTGTTAAACCACCTGCAATTAATGAATCTAATGCTCTTTTCAAGTCCATTGGAGATAAGAATATTATTTATGGATTTGCTGCAATTAAGCATGTGGGATATAAAACCGCAAGTATGATTGAAATGGTTAGAAAAAAAATTGATGGTTTTACTTCTTATATTCATTTTCTAAAGAGCATTGATAAGGAATTCATCAATCTTAAATCATTGGAAGCACTTATTAAATCCGGTTGTTTTAAAGCAAACTTTGATAATAATATTGCAGAACTTGTAAATGTTATGGACAGATCCTATACGTGGTCAACGAGAATGAAGTATGAGCAGGTTAAAGGGCAACGGACAATTTTTGATCTTATGGAAGGCGAAGAGAAGGAAAAGGAGTTAAACGTTGATCCTGTCGATGAATTCCCTGACTTTCAGTTGATGAACTTTGAAAAACAGTATCTAGGTATGTATTTATTGAAACATCCGTTGAATCCATATAAAAACTACTACCAATGTTTAAAAATTAATAAAATTGTTGATATTACTAAGCGAATCGACAATAAAAAGGTACAATTTTTTGGTTTTTTTGATAAATTTGAAGAAAAAAAGACAAAACATGGTGATATAATGGCGTTTGCGGATTTTACGGATATTACCGGTAGTATTAAGGTAATTTTTTTTCCTAAGAAATATCAGGAATTGAAATCTTTTCTACAGCAGGACGAACCTGTCTTTTTAGATGGTGTTGTTGAGAAAGATGATAAAATATTGAGCATTATTCCAACTAAAATCTACAAAAAAACATCCTATTTTAAGAAAAATAAATTTGATATTATTTTTTATCCAGAGGATGAAAAAGATCTGGAAAAATTACATGAATTTGTATTGAATTTGAGAAGCGGAAATAATTGTGTTATAATTTCTATTAAAAATAGTAATAATATTGTCGATATTCGTATTGACAAGAGTATAGCTGTTGATGATGAATTTTTTGAAAAAACTGTAAAATCTAATTTCAGGGTAAGAGTGTTTCAAAGATAATGGAAAAAGGAATACTTGAAAAACTTAAAAATAGAGATTCTTTAGATAATCTTTCTAAAGAAGTTGTCAATTCATGGGGAAATTTTGATGCAGAATTCAAGTTAAATTTTCTTTTCACTTTGCGAAGAGAAAATATGCGGGATTTTGCAGATTCAATTTCTCGTATTCTGAGCATGGAACAGAACGAAAGAATTCAGGCTACGATGGTAAAAATATTTCATCAGCTCGGTGTGGATACAACAGGAACGTTTTTTCTTCAATGTATTCACAGTATTGATCCGCGTGTTCGTGCAAATGCACTTGAAGCAATTGGTAATAAATATACCGAGAAATATGAAGATGTTGTTTTCGCTTTTCTTGATGATATGGATAATCGTGTTCGTGCAAATGCTATTAAGATTCTATGGGCAAGCGGTGATCTTAAAGTTAGATTAGCACTTAAAAGAATGATATTTGATCCGGATTTGTGGATGAGGATCAGTGGATTGTATGTGATACAGAGTATGAGATTGTCAGAATTCACTGCTGAGGTTATAAAACTTTTTAGCGATGATGTTGATACTGTAAGGGAATGGGCATTTAAATCAGTTCCCATGATAGTTAATAATGAGAATTCAGATAAACTTAGAAGCGCTGTTCAGACATGCTATTATCAGGAAGAAAATCATTTTTTGAGAAATGAGATGATAACTGCATTAACAGAACTGCATGGTGGCGATGAATTTCTCAAAGAAGTGTTAGTTAAAGAAAGCAAAAGCTACATAAAGGGTGTTGTATTGAAAGGCTTTTATCGAAATAAAATTCCTCTCTCAGTTGAATTTTGTTCAGATTTATACAATAAAGAAAATACTGATGAAATGATAAAAGGTGAATTGATAAAATTACTGGAGATTTGCCGTGAATCCCAGAAAGAAAGACTTGATTTTCTGCATGGGATACTATGTGACGATGTAAGTCACTATTTAAAGAAACTTTCTGCTTCTGTACTTGGCAGGATTTGTAGTGAAGAGGAATTTTCAGATTTTGGTTTATCTGAAAATGAAAGTAATAAGGAATATATAGAACTTATACATAAAGGATTTGATTCTAGATTATAAAAAAGAAAAGGATGCTTTTGTTGAACTTAAAAAAAATAAAATAATATAAATTTTGTGAGGAATTGATGATTAAAAGAAGAATAGTTGTTTTTTTTCTATTATTATGTTTTAGTGCAGGTTCGCTGACGGGCGCCACTTCAAAGTCTTTGTACAAAAAGGCTGAAAAATTGTATGACCGTGGAGAATATGACCAGGCCATTGAATTTTACAGGAAAGCACATGACGTAAATAAGAAATTTTTTAAATCATACAGGTATATGATCTATTGTTTTGAGAAAAAAAATGATATGAATGCGATTTCTACTGAAATTGAAAATTATTTAAAAAAGAATTCCATGATTGATGTTGATAATAAAGCGTTTTTATTTGCTTATCAGGCTAAAGCGTTTAGCTACAGTGGAAAACTTTCGCAGGCTGATGAAAAGATAAATAGAGCTATTCGTATTGTTTCAAATGATAAGGACAAAAAGGAATTTCAAGGAATAAAAAAAGAAATAAAGAAAAAGAAGATGGAATTTTTCAGTAGTGAGTACAAAAAGGCGGAATCTTTTTTCAAAAGTGGAAACAGGGAAAAGTCTCTTGGTATTCTCAGGAATTTATTGAATATCGATAGGTCTGATTCGCGGGTTGCATCGCTTTTTTCAAAGATCAGAAAGATTATTGCTAACGAAAAGAAACAGGAAGAAGTTGGAAAGCTGGTTAAAAAGGCACGTGATTTGGAAGCTGCGGGGAAATGGGAAGAAGCAAAATTTACATGGGATGATCTTCTTGTAATAGGTGGAAATGATTTTAATAAACAACAGGATGTTGATGCTTTCAATAAGAGATGGTCTGAGTTTAAAAGCAATAAAAAAGAAAAAACTGAAAGAGCACAAATTCAGGAAAGTGAAAAAAAGACTAAAAAGATGCTTATAAAAAAAGCAATGTCAAACTTTAAGAATGAAGAATGGCGAGCTGCAGGAGAAGCCCTTAGAAAACTTAGGAAACTGGAACCGCAGGAACAAAAATGGCAGCGTATGTATAAGAGGGTTTTGAAAAACAGAAAATTGATACAGAGTATGAATCATGGTTTAAGACTTTTGGAAGAAAAGGATTATGAACAAGCCATTTCTGTATTGGAAGAGGTGTACAATTCTGAGAAGAAAAAATCACGAAGAATATCTAAAGCTCTTGCTGAGGCTTATTTTGAAAAGGAACGTTGGTCAGACACAATAAATGTTGTTACAAATTTTTTAGGAAACAAATCTCTTTCTAAATTAAATCTGGAGTTATATAAATTATTGAGTAAAGCGTATATTCAAGTGAAAAAATTTGAAGATGCTCAGGTTGCATTAAATGACTATATTTCTCTTCAGCCAAATGATATTGGTTCAAAATATATTCTTGCAGATTTATATATAGATTCAGGAAAATATGATAAAGCGCAGAAACATTTGAAGAAATTTTCCAATATTCAGGAACAGGCTGATCGTGCATTTTTGAAATATAAAAAACTATATGAAAAAAAATATGAAGCAACCCAGAAATTCAGTGATTTCGATGATCTTTTGAAAACTTATAAAATAAGGATTGCAATGTATACTTCAGATAGTCCTTTTTTCAGGCAACTATCTTATGAGCTTGGGAAAATATATTATGAACACTCGAAATTTCCAGAAGCATATGTTCATCTTGATAATGCTCTTATGAAGATGAAACCGGTTGAAGAAAAAAAATATCATGATATTAGATCCATGTACAACAAGTGTTGGTTTATGAGATACATGATCTATTTTCAGGTTATCGGAGGTATTTTAGGCCTTGTATTACTTAAAATCTTATGGGTTTCTGTTATTGAGCCCATAATGGTTAGTTTGAAGGAAGGAAGAAAAGATAAACTTAAACTGTCAATCAAGAAGTTTAAGAATCAGAAAAAATATGATAAGGTCGTTGTGGCTTGTAAGGAAATCATTACAAAGTATCCTTTGAATGTATCTGAAGCAAAGCAGCTTAGGGCGGAATTGGCTGAAGCTTATTTGGAACTTGGAAAATATGATGAAGCGGAAAAAGAAGGAAAAGACCTTCTGAAACTTGAAAGAAATTATAAATCGGCGCATAAGGTTGTTTCAATGGTATATTTTAAACGTGGCGAATTTCCACAGGCGATTAAGCAATGCCGACTTGTATTTGACTTTGATATTTCAGAACCTGTAATTCATACTATCTTCCAGAATAGTTATAAAGCTCTTAATAATAAAGAAGAATTGATTATGGAATATGAAGATATGATCCAGATGAATCCTGATAATATCAATCTTAGAAATATTTATCTTAAATTGCAGAATGAATTTTTGACAGATGATGAGAAGGAGAGTTGATCATGGGTGATTTTACAAAAAAAACTATAAAAACCAAAAAAGATGTAGAATATCTGGTGCTTGAATTACCAAGAGAGATGCCATCTGACAGTATCTGTGATTTTGAAAAGGAAATGATCTCAATGATACAGAAGGATAAAAATCATATTATAATTGATTTTACTAATACATCCTATATCTGTAGCCGTGGAGTTGGTATTTTAGCTTATGCTCTTGGAAAAGCCAGAAAGAAAGATGGTGATATAAAACTTATGCAACTTGCCAAATTTGTTAAGAAGCTTTTTGAAGTTATACAACTTGACCAGATTTTTGAGATTTATGAAACACTGGATGAAATTATAGAAAAAAACTAATCTGGATCTTTCGTGAGCGATTTTTGAATTTTTCTGCATCATTTCAAAGCTCAAAATACAAAAAGAGTATTCCTCGCTTTGAAATGACTTGAAAAATCCAAATCTCATCTCATGAAAGGTCCAGATTGGGATGATTGTAAAGATAAAAAACAATAGAATATGATGTTAGCTTTTTAATGAAACCTGCGAAAAGATTTCACGTGGAACATGGCATGACTACCATCATAATAGGTCGCTTTATTTAAAGGGCAAGTGCCGGCAATGTACTTCCCACCTCTCCAATCAGGTATTTCTAGAAAGCAGTGACCGTTGTATGATCTTTTGGTAGTGATGATCCAATCCACTTTTTTATCATCGATGTATTTCCATAATTGCCCTTGATTCTTCATTTTCGAATACTCCCAACTGTTGACCAGTCCGTCTCCATTGATTATTTTCCTATTACTGAAATATCCCGTAAAACCGCTGCAGTCAACCATTAAAGCGGATTCATGAGGTCCCATATTTTTGTTTATCCATTTACACAGACGAAACGGCTTGCGCCATAAATCCTCTGTGACTCGGCGTTCTAAAACTCCTGCTGTCATATAGCCTATCAACAAAGATAAAACGACGCACAAGAATTTAGAGATTGATCTATCGAAAATGAATAACTTCGATTTCGTCAGAAGATCGCCCATACAAGCTATATTTATCAACAAAATAGAAATATCTAGAGAAAATTGCCATGATCCTATTCCATCAACCACAAAACACAATATCCTGATCGTGTCTACAAGTACGTATGCATTCAATAATAACAGCATGGGATAAATAATCAAGGGTTTCTTCGTGTCCTGGTCGTGCAGCTCACTTTTTGATCTTGATAAAAACAGAATGAATCCAATCAGGGAAAATAGGAAACATACTGACATCCTGAGGATAAAAAATGTTTGTAATTTAGGCAACCATTCACCTCCCAGGATGCCGGTAAAGTAAGTCTTCAGAAAAGAGGCAATATTCAGCGGGTGTCCAAAATAAACATGATTACAAAATCCTATAATAGTGATAACAACTATGCATATAGTCCAAACAACTATTGATAGTGAACGTATATTTGCTTTTAGAGGATTCTGAACAAGAAAAGAATAGATAAAAAAACTGACTGAAATTAATAGAATAATGATAAATGCATCGGATCGTGATAATACAGCGGCCGCTGTCACAAAAGGGATCAATAATTTCAAGAATCTATGGTTATGATCATCTAACAACTTAACAAACAGGAACACAAAAAGCCATGAAAACAGAAGCCAGACAGGGGTTTCGAAACCGAAATTAACAAAACCGCTAGTGCATAAAAAACCAAACACAGCAAACAATCTCCACTCGCGTCGAATTTCCCAGATCAAAAGCAATCGGTTAAAGATCAGCCCTGTCCCTGCAATAAGAATACAATGGAAAATCATGACAAGTCTTAATAGACTTGTGCTTGCATTACAGTCGATGGGCAGCAAAAGCACAAGGAATCCCATCCATAGGTAATGAAAACCATTGGTAGGATTAATCCCATCAAATGTTGGACCCAATCCGTTTTTTATATTCTGGGCGATCTTTATGTAAAAAAAACTGTCGTCATAATAAAAATTTCGAATTAAAGTATCATTCAAAAACAGACAGATCAGAAATATGATTGAGCAATAAAACAGGATCATAACGTAAACACTTAGATCCTTTTTGGGCTTTACAATTCCTTTATTCATTTTAAAGTCCTTGTCCAGAAACCTGATCAACTTGTTTTTGCTTATCTGTTATGTTGAAAGCCGTTCTTATGCATATTGCTGTTGTCGCAATGATGAATATGGCTGTCAACCAGATGAAGAAAGTTGTCTTTTGGTTTCTCCCTTTATATAACGAATAGATATCAGCATGATAAATTTTCATCATATTGACTATATCATTGCGAAAAGCCTTTTCTTCACGATGGTTTTGATCATCCACAAAGACCTTCAATCGCAGGTATGCCTTAAATTCATGATCTGAATTAATGGTATATCGTAAAACTTGCATATAGTCCTTCAGATTGGCAGTCAAACCTGCTTGAATAGCATTTTTTACTTTGTTCAAGTAAGAGATTTTATACATGATTCTGTTGAAACCATTTTGGAAAATTTGATCGCTCTTTTGATAATCAGTGATGAATTTGATGTTGATAATGGAAATCAGCAAAAACATGATTATTATAGGGATTAAAAATTGCTTTTTTTCCAACTCGTAAGAAATTGTTTTCCGCGCCCAAGATATACCACCCAAAATTCCACCTCCAGGATCAAATTATATTGTGTAAAATCAATTACATGAATCCGAAGTAGTGCAAAATGAAACAACACACCAGAAATATTATTATAGCATGTTGCGTTTTAATCAGTCATTATAAATTCATCAACCAGTATTGAGGGAGTGAAAATGGAGTAACATGCTGTAAAGTTTTAACGTCATAGTATTTCCTTACTTTTTCGTAAAAGGCTTTGTTTAATGAAAATTTAAGACCTTTGTGCGAAATCTTATTTCGTTTTTTTCTTAATTTGCTTTTATTCTTTTGAAAAAAAGCTTAATGCTTTTCAAAATAGTGACGATAAGAATAATGTAAACGTTATTTATCCTCTCCTTTTAAAACTCTGAGGGAGTCTTTACGGCTCTCTCATTTTTTTTTCCGGAGAAAAAAAAGGAACAAAAATGGAAGAAAATTTTTCAAATCTTATTACAATAATAGTTGTGCTTGGACTACAGTTTTCACTGGGTTTATTTATACTGGCATCTCTTCTCAAAGGCATTCAAATCCTGAAAAATAACAAATGGTTATAAAAAAAGATTTAAATTTGTTAATTATATTTCAGAATTACCGATATAAAATATAAGAAATTACCTGAGGTTAACAGGAGGCATTGATGAACAAAAGATGGTATATGAATTTATTTGTTGTTACAGCATTATTTTTAATGTTTGTATGGATGGTTGGTTGTAGCGGCAACGCTGGTCTTAAAAATGGGGCAATTAAGGGAAAAGTATCTCTTGTGAATGGTGGAGCTCTTCCAGCGGTTAAAATACGTGCTGAAGGAATTAGTGGAGATATTTCCCGATACACTATTACAGATAGAAGTGATGGGACATTTTATGTTCCAGATGTTCCTGTTGGAGTATATGATTTGTTTTTTCAGGTTGAAGGATATGAAATTGCAAATGTAACAGGAAGTGATACATCTGGTGAAGGAGATGGCAGCAGTAATGGATATGTTGACTCCGGTGTCAAATGTTATATTGAAAATGGAAATGTATATGAGATTCCGGCAATATATTTTAAGAAGATTACAAGTACTGCTCCAGGTGTTATATCTGGTCATGTCTATTCACAAACTACTGGACAACCTATATCTGGTTCAGTTGTAGCCGTTAATGGAACAGCTATTGCAACAGTTTCTGATATAAACGGAAGATACATACTATCTAACATTGGAGTTGGAGCTCAGACTCTTGTTGTAAGTAAAGAAGCATACACTACTACTAGTATTGAGATTCATATTGTATCTGATACTGAAGTTGTAAGAGATATCAGACTTCCTTCAGCAACTGCGACAATAAATGGAAATGTTATCGCTGATAACTATCCTTCACTGTTTAATACTGAATGGGCGAATGTTATTGTAACAGTTGATGGAGTTAGGGTTACTTCACAGATCACTGCTGAAAACGGGAATTATTCTGTAGATGTTCCTGTGGGACCAAGCTCATATACGTTAAGACTTAATCATCCTTATGTTAATGAGACAATTGTAAGAGTTGATGGTCCTCTGACCGATGGTCAGGTAAAACAGGCAAGTGATGCTCATGTCAGGTGGAAAACAGGTACAGTAACGGTTCAGGTATGGACAAATGTGGACCAGGATGATAATGATGATAGATGTGTTGTTATAACAACATATGGAGATGGTGATGGTTTAGTTACATTTGTTGATACAGATCCACCATTCACCACAGGAGGAACAGATTTCATGGCTTCAACAGTTTTTACTAATGTTCCAACAGGAGAAAGATTATTTTCAACACTGGGAGCATCATCTTTAGAGTCGCCGCCTTTACCTGCAACATCAAACTATGCTGATATAACAGATCAAAAAGTAAATGTAAGAGAAGGTGCTCAAACAATATCATTGTTTGTTGGTGGCAGATAAAATGTAATATATGGAGGCCAGGTATCGTATTAGGTTGCGAGTCCAACGACACTGGCATAGATTAAAAAAAGCACTGCCTATCGGGCAGTGCTTTTTTAATGCTTGAATTTTTATGTAAAAAAAGAGTATGAATAAATAAGTAAAGAAATTTGAATGGATTATAAATGTGAATTGGTATAGAGTATCTTTTTTTTCAGTTATATTGATACTTATTAGCGGAATAGTATATGTTCCCTATATTCATGGCGCATTTATATGGGATGATATTTTATTTATCCAAGAGAATAATTTAATTAAAAGCTGGGATAATATCCCGGCTTTTATAAATCAGGATTATTTCAGATTAAGCCATGAATTAAGTTACAGACCTGTTTCTGGAATGTTTCATCTTATAATTTATAAACTTTCTGGATCTGCTCCCATTAGTTTCAGGCTGGCAAACCTTGTTTTTCATCTTATCAATGCTTTTTTTGTTTTTCTGATATTCAATAAGCTCATCAAAAATAAACTTTGTTCATTCGCAGGATCAATACTCTTTGCGCTACACCCTGTTCATACTGAAATTATCCAATGTGCCTCATTCAATGAAGATATACTGGCTGTTTTTTTTATGCTGCTCACATTTTTTTTCTATTTGAAAGTTAATAGTGATGATTTTGTAAAAAACAGACTTTGGTTAACATTATCATTTATATTTTTCTTTTTAGCCTTATTTTCAAAGGAAAGCGCTATTGTTATGCCGCTGATAATCGGATTACATTATTATTTAACAGAAAGAGAATTCAAAGTTCCTGGTTTTCCAGGATATTTTGTAATTACAGTCTTTTATTTATGGATCAGATTTTTTGTAATGGTGAATCTTACGGCTCCTCAGGAATCCTATCTTGGAGGTAGCATTTATATTAACTTTCTGACCATGTGTAAGGGATTTATGCAATATATAAGCATATTATTTTATCCAGTGAATCTTTGCGTAGATTATGGAAAGCCTTTGTCTTTAAGTGTGACCGAACCAGCAGTGATTATTTCTTTTATAGTGATAGCTTTTTACTTTCTGATCACTTATATAAGTAAAAAATATTCTGTGATATATACTTTTTTATTACTCTGGTTTCCGATTGGACTTTTACCTGTTTTAAATATTGTCCCTTTTGGAAATTATATTTCGGTAAGGTATTTGTATTTTCCTTCAATTGGTATTTTTCTGCTTGTTTCATTTTTTCTTAAAAGGTGGATTTCTTCTGCCCGTTTGTTTCTGTTATTCATTACTACCGCAGTCTGCTTATTATCCATATTAACTATTTCAAGAAATGAAGAATGGAAAAACGAAGAACAACTTTGGAAATCAAATATTCAAAATTGTCCGTATAGTATAAAAGCATATAAAAACCTTGGAGCATTTTATGAAAAAAATAACAGAATAAAAGAATCATTAAAAATTTTTAATAAATTATTAACTATGAATCCTGCTGATCCTGTTTTAAACAGTAATATTGGACTTTTATACAATAAATCAAATCAAATTGATCTGGCTTTGAAATACTTATTAAAGGCAGTTTCATTAGATCCAAAATGTGAAGAGGCTCAGAACAATTTAGGAGTTATTTACCAGAATAATGGTAATTATAAAGAAGCCAGAAAATATTTTTTGAATGCTTTAAAGGCAAATTCATACTATGCTCCTGCATATGATAATCTGGGCCTTATGCTGAGAGTAACTGGCAATTATGAAAAAGCAATTGAAATGCATCAGAATGCAATTAAATGTGATCCAGGTATAGCCGTTGCATACTTTAACATGGGTGTGATATATAGTATAAAGGATGATTTTATGGAGGCTGAGAAAAATTTTATACAATCTTTGATATATAATTTTTCTTCGGGGGATACCCATAATGCACTTGGGATACTATATGCAAAACATAAGATGTATAATAAAGCAGTCGAGGAATTTTCAAAGGTATTGGAATTTGATAAAAGCATGGCTGATATAATAAAGAAAAACCTTAAACGGCTTCATAAACAGATGGGTAAAAAATGAAAAGTAAAAAATTAATAAAGGTTATCTTTGTACCTGTTTTTATTCTCTGGTTTCTTATTCTTTTCAGGTTCTGGGGTCTGAATTTCTCATCATCATATTATCTTTTTAAAGGATACTCCCAGATGAAGCAGAAGATAGAGAAACCTGTAATCATTGAAAATAATCTTGTGAAATCAATTTCTGATTACAAGTGTTTTTCAAGATCATATTTTTATTTAGGTTATCATTATCTTAAGGAATCTGATTATGGAAAAGCCAGTGCGATTTTTAAAAAAGGAATGGAACTAAACGTTGACCCAGCTTATATGTATAATTATGCTGTGTTACTCAAAAGAATGAATAAGATGGCTGAATGTTATAAAACTCTTACAAAGAGTATTGAAATTTTTCCTTTGTATTTCAAAAATTATAGATTACTTTTAAATCTTGACGGCAGTCTTAAATTTGATCGTGAAGATTACAAACAACGTGTAAAACAATTATGGAAATTAAGAAAGATAAATGGTGAGCTGGATACTGCAGCAAATCGAAATATAATTTCAGGGATACTGAATGATAAAACAAATAAATAAAAGAATATCGCGCAGAGATCGCTGAGGACGCAGAAAAAATAAGAAAAATGACAAAATAGTAAAATATAAAAGGGGTAAGAAGTGACTTTTGTGAATTTTATGTTGAAATTCATGAAAGTGACCCTGACCCCAGCGCCAGATAAATCTAATTTGTTCAATTAGTATAATGGTACAGGTATACAAAGAATTAAATATAAATAATGTAGGGACAGGTCCCTGTGCCTGTCCGAGATAAAATATTACATAATGTTGGGATAGATTATGATTATTTCAAAAAAATCTCTGACCCGTATTATAATGTAATATTATTAGTTTGAATGGAGGAATCATGTATATAGTCACCCCGGAACAGATGAAAAATATAGATCAGGAAACAATCAATCGAATTGGAATTCCTGGAATAGTACTGATGGAAAATGCGTCCAGAAGTATCTTTCTAATCTTGAAAGACAGCCTTGAAGAAGGAATTGGGACTTATAGTTTTTCGGTTTTTTGTGGGAAAGGGAATAATGGGGGAGATGGATTTGGAGTTGCCCGTTATCTGTACAATCATGGAGCAGAAGTGACAATATATTCATTTGTTGATTCAAACTCAGTTAAAGGAGATTCAAAGATCAATTTTGATATATGTGTAAAACTTGGAATAGAGATCGTATTTATCGAAGACTTGATAGATAATCTTGAAGTAGCTGAGAGGATTTCCAACAGTGATATTACAATAGATGCGATTTTTGGTACTGGATTTCATGGAGATGTTAAGAATGAATATCTGGAAATAATAAATTTGATAAATGAAGAAAGTCAATATATTGTAAGTATTGATATTCCTTCAGGTCTTAATGGGTGTACTGGTTTATTTTCAGAGTCTGTTTTTGCGGACCTGACGGTGACACTGGGCTTTGTTAAAACCGGGCTTGTTATTGCTGACGGACCTGCAGTATGTGGTGATATTGTTATTGGAAACATTGGAATTCCAGAAATCGTAGTTAATAATTCAAATTTACAATACAGGTATATCTCTGAAATTGAAGCAAGTCATACTCTTCCATCAAGGTTTATGGATTCACATAAGGGATTATATGGTAAAACTGCTGTTTATGCTGGATCTCGTTTGATGACAGGGGCACCAGGTTATGTGATCAAGGCTCTTGACAGTATGGGAACTGGTTTGATCTATTATTTGGTTGATTCTGAAACTGAAGAAATTGGAAAACATTTTTATGAGGCCGTTAAAATTGATACAGAAAATATTTCAGAACTTTCAAAAATTGATTTTGATTGCTGGATACTAGGTCCAGGGCTTGGGACTTCAAGCGAAACACAGGAAAAATTATATCAACTTCTTGAAATTGCCAAATCAAAATCATGTCCTGTTCTTCTTGATGCAGATGCATTAAATATCCTTTCTAAAAAGTCTCTTGAAGAATTGGATGATTTTTTCAAGGGATTTAATATTCCTCCGCTATTGACTCCGCATCTTGGAGAGTTCAGCAGGTTAACAAAAACAAAGATTGATCAAATACATGGAAATGAAATAAAACTGGCACTTGAATTTAGTAGCAGGTGGAACTGTGTTGTTCTTCTTAAAGGTGTAACGTCTGTTATTGCAAGTCCAGGTGGTGAAGTTATTTTGAATATGACTGGAAATGACGGTCTTGCAAAAGGAGGAAGTGGTGATGTTCTTTCTGGCATATCAGGAAACCTTCTTGCACAAATAAAAGATCCTTTTATAGCAGCATATCTTGGTTCTTTTATTCTGGGTCGTTTAGCTGAATGCTATTCAAAAACTCGTCCTAGCCGCACTTGCAGTCCTGAATTATTGATTCAAAAGATTCCAGAGGTAGTTGGAGATCTTGAAAATCTCCGGGAGAATCTATGAGTAAACACGATATTATAATCGGGGATTTTGGACGACAGGGAACACTGAGGTATTTTCAGGAATTTTCCAGATATGAAAAAGAAGTGATTCAAAACATTATTGATAATGACGCTTTTTTTGATGAACATCGGACATTAAGGTATACTATTACAGGTTTATTGTCTGATATAAAAAAAGAACTGATTAAACAGATTTATGGTGACAGTTGTGTTTTTGATTCAAGAATTCTTATTGGATCAAAAAATGGACCTACACCGATGGAGTTTGTTGGAGAATTTCTTGAACATATTACTCCTTATGTAGCTTCAGTGATTTCCAATGGTTCAACGGATATAAGGATAATTATTCCATGTAATACTCTGGCGCCACTTTCAATAAGACTTGATGAATTATTTAGAGATTATCTCGATTCAAATACTGCGTACAGCGGGATCAAAATCAATATTCCGAATATTCCTTCAGTAGTAATAAAAAATGTGATTTCTGATAACCTTTATCTTATTGGTACTCCGTCTGCATTTCTGGCTTATGAAAAAGAAATCCGTCTACAGAGTCTGGATATTAAGCTGTCTGGAGGAAGTGATGAAGAACTGGAACTTAGTGAAAAAATAATT